>CAYXOF010000001.1:0-53746 GCA_964466905.1 uncultured Candidatus Saccharibacteria bacterium
ACCCGTCGAGGCGAGTGCCTTCGATGAAGATATTGCCGGAGAATTTAGTGGGGTAGGGATGGAGATCGGTCTCCGCGACGGTCTGGTGACCGTCATTGCACCACTTCCGAATACACCAGCCGAGCGGGCGGGTATCATCGCTGGTGATGTACTCGTGGCGATTGATGAGACGACGACGGAAAATATGCGCGTGGATGAGGCGGTAAAACTCATCCGCGGCGAGCGAGGTACAACGGTGACGTTACGGATTTATCGCGAGGGTGAGACTGAGTTTCTTGATATACCAGTTACCCGCGATACCATCGAGATTCCCACGAGTAAAACGGAGGTAGTTGATGGTGTGTTTATCGTGTCGTTGTATAGTTTCAATGCTGTTTCAGAACAGCAGATCAGAGCTGCCATGCTTGAATATAAGCAAGGGAACTATGAGCGGATGATTCTTGATCTCCGTGGTAACCCGGGTGGCTTTCTCCAGAGTGCGGTAGCGATCGCTAGTCATTTTGTGCCAGCCGGCAAGGTAATCGTCAGCGAACAGTTTGGTGGCGATACACCGGGTGACGTGTTTCGTAGTCGTGGTCGGCAGGCTGGAGCATTTTCCCCAGAAACGCTTGTGGTGCTCGTTGATGGCGGTTCGGCGTCAGCCTCAGAAATTGTCGCTGGTGCCTTGAAGGATCATGGGGTGGCGACGGTCATTGGTGCACAAACCTTTGGGAAAGGCTCTGTGCAAGAACTCGTACGACTTGATAGTAAAGCATCGCTTAAGGTGACCGTCGCGAGGTGGTTGACGCCAAATGGGACATCTATTTCTGAAGGCGGGCTGGCACCTGATATCACGATCACTCGCTCCGCTGCCAATCGACTCGCGAATGAGGATCCACAACGGGCTGCCGCACTTCAATTTTTAGCGGGTGAGTTGGTTGAGAGTGAGACTAATTTACCGGTGGTAGCAGACTAACCTACAATTATACTAGTGACTTCTCGGTAAATTTGGTACACTCCTTTGGTATTTATTAGTAATAATATAAGTCTGTATGAAAGTAGTCTTACTGCAAGATGTAGCAAAGATTGGTCGGAGACATGAGGTAGTTGATGTCCCAACTGGGTATGCACAAAATATGCTCATTCCGAAACAAATGGCTGCGCCTGCCACCCCTGATAACCTCAAGAAAGTTTCAGCCCATAGCCAGGCAGCTGCTTCACAGCAAGCCTCCGTAGAAGCTGCGTTTACGACTGCCTGTCAGTCGCTTAAAGACACATCGGTGACAGTAATCGCTGAAGCAAATGAGCAGGAGCATCTATTTAAGGCAATTCATGAGTCTGATATTGTCCTTGCTGCAGCTGACCAAGGCATCACGTTTGAGGGGAGTTCGATTAAGATAGCAGAACCGATTAAATCTCTTGGTAAACATGTGGTCACGCTCGTGTGTCAGGCAAAGCAATGCGATTTTACGGTGTCTGTCATTAAAAAATAATGAGCTAATTCATAAGTATCTATCAGTATGAGTACAGATGTTGTCACAAAATCACTTCCCGTTGTCGCGGTGCTCGCGGTGTGCGGTATGCTCGTCGTTGGTCTGGCTATCTGGTCGCAGGGGCCAGCGACTGAAACCGCCATCGGCACTACTGATGCGGTCGAGTTGCTCCCGGCACCACTCGCACCCGAGTCTCTCGAAGCTTATAATGTAACTATTGCTAATACTATGAACCCGATTGCTGTACTTGAGACGTCTGCCGGAGTGATTGAACTTGAGCTCTTCGCAGATACGATGCCAATCACCGCTGGAAATTTTAGAAAGTTAGTCGAAGAAGGTTTTTACAACGGTACAAAGTTTCATCGAGTGATTGATGGATTTATGATTCAAGGAGGGGATCCGAATACCAAAACTGACGAAGTCATGCGTTACGGTACTGGTGGTCCTGGCTACGCGATCCCGGATGAACACATTGAAGGTGATTTGCTCACAAACGTCCGTGGCACCATCTCTATGGCGAACAGTGGTCCTAACTCTGGTGGCAGTCAGTTCTTCATCAATCTCGTTGATAATACGAATCTAGACTTCAACAAGCCGCCACTCTCTTCAAAGCATCCCGTGTTTGGTCGTGTGGTGTCTGGTATGGAAGTAGTTGATGCGATCGGAAAGGTGGAGGTGAATGGTAATGATCTTCCGCTTGAGGATGTGATGATTACGAGTGTGACGATTCGTGAGTCATAAGTTGCTCAATCGGAAAGCGTGCAACGATCACAATAACACCGCCCTAGTGGGCGGTGTTATTGTATCTGTAGTCTGAGGCAGGAGATGTATATTCTTTCGTAGTTCCCCTAGGCTGCAGCGACGACGTCAACTGCCTTTTTAGCAATCGTCTTACCATCAAACCGCATCTTACGGATTGAGCGGAAAGAGACAATGCCATCGATCATGGCGAAAATAGTGTGGTCTTTGCCAGCTTTCACCCCTTTCCCAGGCTCAATCTTTGTTCCTCGTTGGCGGACAATCACTTGTCCTACCTGGACGGCTTGGCCGTCAGCGCGCTTCACTCCGAGGTATTTTGGTTGTGAGTCACGCAGGTTTTTCGCGGTACCCGCGGCTTTCTTGGTTGCCATATAATTACGGTATAATGTTTATGAAATCTAACGCGGTGAAGTATACGATATATGTTTGAAAAACTCAAGACCCACTTACAGTCTGATCAGGTGTTCATTATTTTGATTTTAGTGCTGGTGGGTGTTGCCTCGTTTGGTTTGGGGAGACTGTCGGTACTGCCAAATCACTTTGAGGCTCATCCAGGAGAGGCTCGAGTCCTCATTACACCGAGTTCTGGTATGAGATCTTCTGTCGATACAACCCTGCGGGACAGTCCAGCACCCACTGTGGATACGAACGCAACATCACCACAGCCTGTGGTGGCTTCACGATCCGGCACTAAGTATCACTTACTGACCTGCCCTGGTGCGAGTCAGATTAAGGCTGCGAATCGGATTGAGTTTGCCTCTCCCGCTGAGGCGCGAGCAGCTGGATATACGCCAGCCGCAAATTGTCCTGGTGTATACTAAAGTGTATATGCAGGATTGGTTATTGGTGAGAGCGGGTTGGCGGTGGTATGACCAATACGCAGACTATATGGCAGCCTCGGTTGCTTACTATGCACCACTCGCGATTATTCCACTGGCATATATCGTGGTGACTATTTCTGGAGTAATTTTTGACGGTGTCTACATTGAGGCTTGGCTCCTACAGAAGGGGGCAGGACTCGGTCCTGAACTCACGAGTTTGATCAGAGATGGGGTATTGGTGTTTGCTGACACGACCAAGGGCCAGACCGTGCCGTTTTTGAGTGTATTGTTTTTTTCGGTCGTGGTGATCGTTGCGTTCAACACTTTGATCGGGGGCATTCACCAGGTGTGCCAGGTACCACATAAAGGCATCAAAGGCTGGGTTGAAAAATGTCTTCGGTCTGCCATATTTCTCGGTATTTTGGGCGGCTATGTCACTGCACTGTTGGTAGCCGAACGAATCTTTCAAGTGTGGGAAAGTGATTTTGCCACCGTGCTCAGCTGGGGTATGTTTTGGTTTTTAACCACTGTCCTGTGTACGGTGGCGTATGCGGTATTGACGTGGTATCCGCTTTCATTTTCGGCTCGGTGGCGGGGAGGCTTGGCGGCGAGTGGTCTGTTGTTGCTCGGTCAATCATTCATTAGTGCGTACGCTGCCACTGCCGGTGTGCCCGGATTATTTGCCGCTGCACAGTTAGTGGTCGTGTTGCTTTTGTGGGTGTATGCCATTGTGTGTATCATTTTGTACGGTGCAGCGGTGGCGTATGAATATGACAGCAAAATAATTCGCTAAAATTGTATGCTTGTACTAGACATTGAGGCATCGGGAACCAATTATGAAAAACACTCGATCGTATCGATTGGTGCGCTAGATCTCAATGATCCAAACAATCGATTTTATGAGGAGTGCAGTATCTGGGATGGGGCACATATTATGGATGGAGCTCTGGCGGTAAATGGCTTTACCGAAGCGCAAATAACTGATCTGAGTAAGCCGACTGAAGCTGATATTGTGAGGCAGTTCTTAGTGTGGACACAAACCCTCTCTGATCGGACCTTGGTGGGACAAAATGTGTCATTCGATCGTGATATGCTACGCGCCGCCGCTGATCGAGCTGATTGTAACTGGGATATTGCTTATCGCACTATCGACACCCACACGCTCTGCTACATGCACATGGTGAAGCAGGGGATCGCCCCGCCCTTTGACACAAACCACCGCCGCACCTCGCTTAATCTTGATGCGATATTACAGTATTGTGGTATCCCGGATGAACCTGAGCCACATAATGCCCTGACGGGTGCGCTGTGTCATGCTGAAGTGGCGTCACGCCTTCTTTTCAACCGACCACTTCTCCCCGAATTCGCCCACTATCCACTCCCGTGGTAGGGAGTGAGTGATACAATGCCCTATATGCCTAATATGAAAAAAACCATCCCCAAGAAAAAGCCAAAGAAAGATCCGTGTGCTCGCGTTGTGTCAGAATTACTTGATCCGAAAGGAGCTGATGGCGATGCGGTGCAGTCGTGGCGAGTGTTTCGCATTATGGCGGAGTTTGTTCAGGGCTTTGAACTTCTCCGTGAACATGGTCTAGCGGCCACCTTCTGGGGTAGTGCCCGTCTCGAGCCGACTGATCAGTACTACAAAGCCGCTGAAGAGCTCGCGGCAAAATTAGCGAAGGACGGGTTTTCTATCATTTCCGGTGGTGGACCAGGTATTATGGAGGCTTCTAACGTGGGTGCATTTAAGGTGGGCGGGAAATCTGTCGGTCTGAATATTCAGTTGCCATTTGAACAAAAATTGAATCCCTACACCACAGATTCGCTTGATTTTGATTTCTTCTTTTCTCGTAAAGTAATGCTCACCTTCGCGTCGGAAGTCTACGTGTATTTCCCGGGTGGCTTCGGCACATTTGATGAGTTATTTGAAATTCTGACGCTCATTCAGACAAAAAAGATTGAACGCCTGCCGGTGTTGCTCTACGGGGCAGATTTTTGGTCACCATTTGTCCAGCTGTTTGAAAAACAGCTTTTGCAGCGCTATAAAACCATCAGTCCAGAAGATCTTGAATTATTTGTCGTGGTAGATAGTGTGAAAGAGGCTTATGCGTATATTAAAAAGCACGTGAACCGATCAAGTGTGAATCAAATCTAATAATACCTTACGTATGCAAATTACTTATTTTGACCAAGACTTTGTGACCAAGACCGCGATTGATCGGGGCACCAAACAGCTCCTTCCATACGCATCCGATATTGCCTCGGTTGGTCAGCAGCTTGATGTGTCTCGACATGAGTATGCACTATTTCATGCTGGTACAGCAGAAATACAAGCTGTGACTGAGCAGGTCGCTCGGCTCGCTACTAAGACAAAACACGTACTCGTTATTGGAATAGGTGGGTCATCTCTCGGACTGGAAGCGGTGTATCAAGCCGTGCCAGCCAAGCGAGCATTAACCGTACTTGATACGACGACAGCACCCAATATTACGACCGCACTTGAAGCCCTGGCTCCTTACAAAAAGGTAGAACAGATCGCTGTTTGTATCATTAGTAAGTCAGGAGGTACGACGGAAACAATGGTAAATGCGAGCGTTGTACTCGAAGCACTACAAAAGCACTTTGGCCCAGCCTTGGCCGATCGAGTTTTTTGTGTAGGAGACGCGAGCACACCGTTTTTTGAACACGCCAAGCGAAAAAAATATCACACGTTCGCTATGCCAAAATCGGTCGGTGGAAGATACTCTGTTGCGACAGAGGTAGGAATTGTTCCGCTTACGCTCTTGGGCTATGACACTGACACATTCATCGCTGGCGTACTGGATGCAAATGAGGTTTCATTTATCGAAGTGGTTGCAGAAAGTGCTGTACGACTTTCTTTGTATATAAAAAAAGGGTTTCGACATTATAATTTCTTTGCATTTGAGCCTCGGTTGGCAAAGCTTGGTGCATGGTATCGACAGCTGCAGGCTGAAAGTCTAGGAAAAGATACTGATCGAGCCGGCAAAAGTTTCCGTCAGGGTATGGTACCAACAATATCGACAGCGGTTGAGCTTCATTCAATTGGTCAGCTCTATCTCAGTGGGTTTGCTGGAGTATATACTGATTTTGTGACGTTTGACGATGATACGGTTGACTTTTCAATTCGTAAACAAGGCCTCGCTGCGACGTGGGCCGGCTTTACGGCGCAAGAAATCGCGACGGCAATCTACGGTGGGGTAATACAGGCCTACCAAGCCAAACAACTCCCATATCGAACGACTGTCTTTGATGAAGATGTGTTGTATTCACTCGGGATGTTTATGGCAGCCCGGATGCGAGAAACTATGTACGTCGCTGATCTGCTGAACCTCGACGCCTTTGATCAGCCACACGTAGAACTCTACAAACAAAAAACGAAGGCTATCCTTGGTTTATGAACATCCTTGTCTTTGATATTGGCGGAACCAAAATGCGCATTGCCTGCTCAGGTGACGGCACATCACTGAGTGAGGTGATGACATTCGCCACGCCGCGCACGCTCGAGGCTGGAGTAAATCATATCAAGACAGCAGCGGCCAAGCTTGGTATTGATACGCCAACTATTGTCGTTGGAGGGATACGTGGTCTTTTGTCCGAAGATAAGTCAGGTATTCAAAATGACGGCGTGTTAATTAAGTGGATAGGAAAGTCACTCGTGGCTGCACTCCAAAATGAGTTTAAAGCCCCGATTTATTTAGAAAATGACACAGCATTGGCTGGTCTTGGTGAGGCAGTGTTTGGAGCCGGGAGAGGGCTCGATATTGTTGCCTACCACACCGTCAGTACCGGGGTGGGAGGGGTAAAGGTGGAGGAAGGGAAGATCGATGAAGCAAGTATGGGGTTTGAGCCCGGTCATCAAATACTTGATATCGACCGTACTATACTTGGAGATGATATCACTCCAACGCTTGAAAATTTAGTGTCCGGCACTGCGCTAGAGTCTCGGTATGGTATGAAAGCCTACGATATACCTCAAACGGATGTGGTCTGGGATGAGTTAGCAGAATACTTAGGCCAAGGCTTACGTAATACCATTCTCTATTGGTCACCCGATGCGGTAGTGCTCGGTGGGGCGATGATCGTGGGGGATCCAGCAATTTCGGTTGATGCGATCCGTAAGTATACCGTTGCCTCACTCGATCAGTTTGTGCCCTGTCCACTCATTACGAAAGCCACCTTAGGCGACAGTAGTGGTCTGTATGGCGCACTCGCCTACGCATCACAACACCTTGTAAAACAGTAAGACTCACTGAACAGTCACATTCATAGAAATGTTTGACTTTATACATAATATATTGTATAATAATAAAAATCCGTGAATTGTGATATGATTTCTCGGTCATCAGCTTTGGCTGATGTTTGTCAGTTAAGACCCTCGGCTTATTTTATCCTCTGTGATTCTGGCGTTTCTTTCAGTCACAACCGCTACAGCAGTTGTACCACCAGAAACCGCCTACGGACACATTGCGATGGAAGTGATAGAAGCACCCGAGTCAACTTTCGTATCATACGATGCAGAAAAAATCGTTCGATCATATTTTCGGGATATTCCGATTATGATCGAAGTTGCTCGCTGCGAATCTACCTTTCGCCATCAGCTCGCAGATGGGTCAGTCCTTACGGGACGAGTTGATCCAGCTGACACCGGGGTAATGCAAATCAACAAGCGTTACCATGAGTCAACTGCGCGCGCAATGAATCTTGATCTCAACGATATTTATCACAATATGGCGTATGCCCGGTTTCTCTATGAGACGCAAGGGACCCAACCATGGAGTGCTTCAGCTTTTTGCTGGAACAAGTCATTGGCAGCAAATATCTAACAAACGTACACTCTCCTCGGGGAGTGTATTTTTGTGTAGACACGGTATACTGGAAATATGCAGTATTGGCTCATGAAGAGTGAACCTGAAGCCTATAGTATTACGATGCTTGCAACCGACGACGCTGGTCGCTGGGATGGGGTGCGTAATTACCAGGCCAGAAATTTTTTGCGGTCAATGCGAGTAGGTGATCGGGTAATTTTTTATCACTCGAATGCCAAGTCTGCAACCGGGGCGGTGGGGGAGATGGAGGTGATACGCGAGGCGTATCCTGATCCAACCCAATTTGACTCAAAGAGCGACTATGTTGACGCAAAGTCCTCCAAAGCAAATCCTCGGTGGTCTGCCGTGGATGTACGATATGTGAATACGTTTCCACGTTGTGTCACACTCAAGGCGATGCGAAATGTATCGGCATTACAGCATTGTCGACTCCTGGCTCGAGGTAATCGCTTATCAGTTATACCGCTTTCACTTCGTGAATACCGTGCGATCGTCACAAAAGGGCGGTCTGCCAAGTAATAATCTATTCTGGTATGAAAATCGGCTTCTTTGATTCGGGTTTAGGAGGGTTAGTGATTTTGCGGTCGGTGACTCGGGCGTTACCAGCCTACGACTATTTATATTACGGCGATACAGTACACCTCCCGTATGGCGATAAGTCCGAAGCTGAAATCTACGCATTTTCGCAAGCGGCAATGGAGTATTTATTTAATCATGACTGTGCACTCGTGATTATTGCGTGTAATACTGCCTCAGCTGAGACGCTCAGACGTCTCCAGGATGAATGGTTACCAACGCAGTACCCTGATCGTCGGATTCTTGGTGTGATTATTCCTACTATCGAGGTACTTAGTGCGACGGGTAGTCATCAGGCGCTTTTGATCGCGACGAAGCGAACAGTGGAGTCAAAAAAATATGAACGCGAATTATGCTTACGCGGAGATACCACGTGCACGTTGACAGCGATCGCAACTCCGGCGCTGGTACCGATGATCGAGGCAGGTGAGATAGCGGTAGCTGTTGAGTCCGCCTGGCAGACCATTACTCCGCACCTTCAGATCGTTGATACCATTATTCTTGGTTGTACCCACTATGCCGAGCTTAAAACAGCACTGCGCGAGAGGTTAGTAGCGGGGAAGTGGGACGTACGTATTTTGTCACAAGATGAAATTATTCCGCAGAAGCTGCAAGAATATTTAGAAGCCCACCCAGAAATGACTAAAAAACTCACTATCGCAGGCACGCGAACGATCCATTTGACGGCACATCGGGCTGAATATGATCGTATTGCTGGTCAGCTACTCGGAGGTGTGTTTGTGGGGGAGTAGGGTGCGTTATGTCGCCGGTTCGTTGCCACCATGGAATTTTTCATGTATATCGCGTAGGCGTTTATTGGTAACGTGCGTATAAATTTGTGTCGTCGCTACGTTTTGGTGCCCGAGTAGCTCTTGTACGCTACGGAGGTCTGCACCATGCTCAAGTAAATCAGTTGCATACGTATGGCGTAGGGTGTGCGGGGTGACTTTCTTTGAGAGGCCAGCGAGGCGAGCGGTTCGACTAATCATGAGTTGAATCGCTCGGGGTGTTAGGCGACGCTCATTTGGATCTTTAGAACGGTAGTTAATAAAGAGCGGTTTACATGCATCGGTACGAGTTTTGAAATAGAGACGGAGCCAGTGAGCCGCTCGGGGTGACATAAAAATTGTTCTGATGTGCTTACCTTTACCGACGATCGAAAGTTCGTATGTGCGCGATTCGTTATTGTCGGAGAGGGCAGAGAGTTGGTCTCGGTTGAGGGCGACTAGCTCGGAGATGCGCATACCAGAGGAGAAAAATAATTCCATAATGGTTCGATCACGCAAACCAATGGTAGTTTTTGTGTCTGGTAGCTCGAGGAGTTTGAGGATGTCGCGGACGTCCAGGAAAGTAATGGTTTCGTCGGCCTTTTGTTTTGCCAGTTTGATTTTGCTCGAGGGCAGTGTCGACACGTCTCGGTCAGCCAGGAAATCAAGCAGGGCACGCAACGCTATGAGATAGTAGTTTTGAGATTTCTTACCGAGATACTCACCACGGTTTGTTTTGTAGGTACGGGCGAGAAAGAGGCGATAGTCCCACACATGCTTCGGAGTTAATGCTTCAGGGGTTAAATTCGGTGTGCCATTAATACTCAGCCACCTGACGAATAGCTTGAGGTACTGTTCATAATTACGTTGGGTATTGTTCGACAGACCTTTTTCAATTTCGCAGTAATCGAGGAAGGGGAGAATGTGTTCTTTGAGCGGTAGGGACTTCATATGGCTAGTATACTACATACTGTATTATTCGCACAATATATGTAAAACGAATAAAACTGTATAGCGAAGTCTATGTGATGCATTAGATTCCTCAATCACTTCCAGCTTCCGGCGTTGGGATTCAAGCATGCTGTTTGTAGTTTCAGTATGGTGTCCGACCTGTGAGCTGTTTAACCGGTGCATGTCATTCTGATTGGGTTTTTTTGTCTTGATGTACTGAATAGTCACGTGACTTGCTCGGCATTGCAGCTGCGGTTAACCTTGTACTTTTCTACACTGTTTCGTAAGTAGACTGAGATATTGAGCCCGGTTATACAGTAATGTGTACGAGCAAAATCTTTTTGGCGACGCTTTTCTACATGATGGTGTACTGTGCAGGGTGTCTCCCCCACAGCGAAGTTTGATTAATCAAGATCAGCTCAAGAGTTTTGTGTGACCATGCACTTTTATCCAACATTGTAGATCAGTTGGAGTGTGCATCAATATACGATTTGGTTCATTCGCACAATATGACGCTGCATAGGTGGAAGATACATAGTCAGCTGACAGTTGCTGATTGAATACGAAGGTTGATTTTAAGGGAGAAAGGCTCGTAGGTTTGAGCCCTAGAAACCCGCTTGTGCGGGCTTCTGTGAGGGTAAGTTCCTACGATGCATTGCATCGCATATGTATACTAGCACTTATCCCCCGCCTTAACCACAGTCAAAAAGGCACTTTTCCACAGTTTTATCAACAATGGCTATGAGCGGTAATCGGAGACCGCTTCTATAAAGCCCATCTAACGTTACTTGGGGCTGGCAGATAAAGCATCGGATCTATATATGCCTCAGTGGCTGCCACTGGTGTAGTGGCTGGTCCACAGCTCGTGACTGTTTTTATTTCATTAAATTTACGGACTGATACCCCATCCTTAGCGTAGACCGTAAAGTGTAGGTGTGGACCCGTTGAGAAGCCGGTACTTCCGATGTAGCCAATAATCTCACCAGTGCTTACTCGCTGTCCTGCGGTCACGCTGATAACATCCTGGTGCGCATAGAGTGTTGTCAGACCATTCGCATGATCTATCAGAGTCCATTTACCCCATGAGTAACATCCTGGCACCGCGTCAGTGTTGCCTGTGGCGCGCACGGTACCAGAGAGCGGCGCGTGGATGGTGGTACCTCGTGGTGCTCCAAAATCAACCCCAGAGTGGTAGGGACGGCCACCGTAGGCAGCAGCGTTACGTGCGGCAAATTCTGTGCCACCAAATAGCTGGGTGATGATGATATCTTTTAGCGGCCAATCAAAAACTGCTGTACCGGGCGGTGGAATAGTATTTGGATCAAGAATAAACTGTAATTTTGATTCATACTCACGGAGTTCCTTAAGAATTTGTTCGCGAGCCTGACGTCGGCTCGCAAGGAGTTGTTGATAGTTTTGTTCTTCGCTTTTTGTTACCTCAAGGAGTTTTGCTTGTTCATTTTTATTACTCGTGAGCACGGTATTCTGGTCGCTGTACTGTGCTCGTAGACTTGATAACTCATTGCGCTTACGAGTGTTGGTGTCACGTTGCTCCTCAAGTAGTTTTTGAAATGTACTGAGCTCGGTTACCTTAAACGCCATACTATTACGAACAGTGTCGAGGGCTTCAAGTGTGTTCCAGAATTCTGATAAACGGTGGTGCTGGAGTAGTAACTCAACCATTGATTCATCTGCATTTTTGTATTCTGCACGGATAATTTCAGCAATCGCTGACTCGGTTGTATGAATCTCATGTTCAGTACTATCGATCTCAAGGATCAGCTTATTAATCTCTAGATCGGTTGAAGTGATCAGATTTTCAGTGCGTGAAATTTCTGCCTGGACTTTTTTTCGTTCGAGTTCGAGCTGATTGATAGCTGATTGAAGCGTTTTTTTCTCACTGCCAACGACATTAAGTTCAGCTTCAAATTTTGCTATCTCAGCCTCAATGTCTGATAGTCGTGAGCTTCGTTCATTGATTTGATCGCGCAGCTTTTCAATTTCACTTTGGGCAGCGACTGGCTGCACAAACAACACGCTTGGTAGTAAGCTCAGTCCGAGTATAAATGCGATAAAGTGGCGACGCGACATTATCCGCGTATTTTATCACACGCAAGCGAGATACGCCGCAGCGTTTCTTCTTTACCAATAATATAGGCAATGATAAAAGGATCAGGTGAACGTTCTCGACCAGAGAGCGCAACACGGAGTGGCCAGAGTACGTGCCCCCGCCCCACCTCATCAGCGTATGGGAAGATGGCTGCTTTAATTGTTTCAGTATCTGTAAATGTGACAGGGTCGAGCAATGTATGAACATGATTAAGACGAGGTAGTGCATCGGCCGCTGTACTGTCTTGTTTAAAGCGAAGGAGTGCTGTGTCGTAGGTTGGTGTAACAAACGCGAAATCATACTCCCCACTCTCCCCTGCTATTTTGATTTCGAGCTGGTTATGGATTCGTTCAAGTGCAACAGGTGCAAGTTTAGTTGCAATTTCTGGTGCATATCCAGGCAGTTGCTTCGTTTGGGGCGGTAGTGCCTGAATAAAGTAATTGGTCTGAAATGTAAGCGGTTTTTTGCCTAAATGTTGTTTATTCATCCAGTCTAACTTTTCTTCGTTCAAGGCCGCTCCAGCGGCGTGGATCCGGTCAATTTCAAACGTCTCGATCAGTTCGGTGGTCGTAAATAACTCTTGTTCTGTACCAGGATTCCATCCAATCAAAGCCAAAAAGTTCATCATGGCTTCAGGTAAATAGCCCTCGGTACGGTACTCGAGAATATCTTTTGCCCCATCACGCTTTCCAAGTTTTTTGGTGCGATCATCACGGAGAATTGGGGGTAAAGTTACGAACGTTGGGTAAGAAAAGCCAAGGGCGTCGTAAATACTTAAGAACTTTGGTGTACTTGAGATGAACTCATCTGAGCGCATAATATGGGTGACCCCCATTTCATAGTCGTCAATGATGTGCGCAAAGTTATAGGTTGGATAGCCATCGGACTTGATAAGAATAATGTCGTCCAACATCTCTTCACCGGCTGAGAGTGTGCCCCGAGCTGCATCTTCCCAGGTATAGCGCTTGACTGCAGGCACCTTAAGACGAAGTGGTTTGGTTCCGTCCCACGTCTCAAATGAGGTAGGGCGATGATCGCGATAAAGAAATGGGCGCTTTTCAACCTTGGCACGGGTTCGAAACGCTTCCAGTTCTGATTCGGTATACGGATCAGGATACGCCAGCCCCTTCTCAATGAGTACCTGTGCCCACTTCGTGTAGTGGTCGAGTCGTTCAGATTGAATACAAGAACCAAATGGTCCAGGTTTATTCGGACCGTAATCCCAATCAATCCCCAACCAAAGCAAGGATTCTATCAGGTGCTCACGTGAGCCAGCGACTTCTCGGGTTTTGTCGGTATCTTCTATACGAAGAATAAATGTCCCGTTATGCTTACGGGCCCACAGCCAGGCATAGAGGGCGGTACGCATACCCCCGACGTGTTGAAAGCCGGTTGGTGAAGGAGCAAACCTTGTGACGACAGGTGGATTATGAGCCATGTTCGGTACCGATTGAGATTAAAATGTTTGCCAGTTTAGGGGCTGCATCAGGTATAAAGAATTGAGCGCACGCAGCCTTCATTGTGGCCGTCTTCGCTTCGTCTGTGATAATAGAATGAATCTCTGTAATCAGCAAGTGTGGGGTTAGGTTGTGCTCTTCAAGCACTGAAGCGGCACCAGTTCGGGCATAGGCGTAGGCATTCGAGCGTTGGTCACGACTAACGTCTTCAGGGATCGGGATGACAATTGAAGGCTTCTGGTGGTGTGCAATCTCAAATAACGTTGTGCTACCGGCCCGAGTGACCACAACTGATGCAGCTGCGAGCAAGGCAGACACACTGGCTGCTGGGAGTGTGGGTTGTAGGTAGTACCGTTCAAGTAGTGTTTGGTCAGGCACGAGGCTTTGAGCGGCGAGGCGGATCTGATCGATGTGTGCCGTCCCCGTCTGATGCACGATCCGGTAGTGTGGAAGCAGTTCTGCAAGTGTTTGTAAAATGAGATTATTAATCCGTTCTGCCCCCAAGGATCCGCCCGTGATATAGATGAGTGGAAGATCATTTGGAATACTGAGGGCAGCAAACGGGTCGGTCGGGATAGTCGTTAGCTCTGGACGGAGTGGGATACCGGTCAGTGCGGTTTTCTCAGGTGGGAAGAACTGTGCGGCGTCATCGTATGAAATCGCAATGTACCGGGCGTATCGGCGCACAAGCAGGTTCGCTCGGCCAGGCACAGCATCTGACTCATGGATGACCACGGGGATACGGAGAAATTTTGCAGCGAGTAGGATCGGGACGCTCGTATATCCTCCTTTACTAAAAATCACGTCCGGATACCAGACATACAGCTTATAGATAGCGATGAAGATGCCAAAAAAGTTACGAAAGAGATCGAAGAAATTTTGGACAGAAACATAACGACGTAATTTACCAGCCGGACAAAATTCGAAACGAATCTCATGTTCGATCAAAGCTGCTTGGTCATATGGTTCAGGACCGAAGTAGAGCAGTTCAGGTTTCTTTGGTGTGGATTGTAGACTGTCGGCCACTGCGATAAGCGGATAGAAGTGTCCACCAGTCCCACCACCAACTAACCCGATACGCATAGTACATTAAGTGTACCATGAGTATCCTAGCGTGTAGTCTGAAATTTCGACACATTGAGGACTATTCCAAGAGCTGCCAGTGTTGCTAAGAGGGCGGTTCCGCCATGACTAATAAACGGTAACGGCAATCCAGATAATGGAGCAACGCCAAGCATAGCCGCGATATTGAGAAACGCCTGGGTACAGAGGATGGTAATAAACCCAACGACGAGTAAACACCCAAAACTATCTCTCGCATGACTCGCAATCCGGTAGCCGCGAGCTGTAATGCCAACGTAAAGTGCAATCAGGAGTACACTACCAAAAAAACCAAATTCTTCTGCAAATACTGCAAAAATCGAGTCCCCGATTGGCTCAGGAAGATATTCAAATTTTTGGATACTTTGCCCATAGCCACGTCCCGTTACTCCCCCGCTCCCAACCGCGATGAGTGACTGTTGAATCTGGTATCCGCTTCCTTGTGGATCAGCCTCAGGATTCAAAAAAGTGGTAAAACGATCCATCACGTAGGGACGTGTCAAGGCCACGAGAGTCAGGAGCAGAACACCTCCGATACCCATGATCAGGATGTGACGCCATGGTGCTCCAGCCACGAGATACATGGCCGAGCCAGCGGCAGCCATGATCATGAAGGTGTCGGTATCTGGTTGCTTGAGCATAATAATGCCCACAATGGCAGTGATACCAATAAAGGGTAATAATCCGCGAGTAAATGTATGCAGATGCGACTCGACACCGGATAACCAGGTGGCAAGGTAGATGACAAAAGCAATCTTGAGAAATTCTGATGGCTGTAGAGTAGTGAAGCCAAGGTCAATCCATCTCGTGGCGCCACCGTGCGTCATCCCCAGTCCAGGAATGAACACGAGGAGCGTGGTGAGGAGTGCAAATATAAAAATATAAAATGCATATTGACGGTAGTGCCGATAGTGGATACTGCTGGTGATCAGGAATGCGAGACTACCCCCAACGACACCAAAGACAAATTGGCTAAACGCGACTGAGTTAAAAGTAGCCCCATCACGGGCGAGGAGACCGAGTGAGGCTGAAGAAAAGATCAGGAATCCAAACCCAACCATGACAATAATAAGTAACACAAAAATTGTATCAACTGATTTTGGGAGGAGATTAGTTACTTTCATATGAGGGTGGCAGTAATAACACCAAGCACCGCGCAAATCAAGCTGATAAGCCAATAACGCATCGTTACCTTGTATGATGGCCAGCCGATTGCTTCAAAGTGGTGATGGAGAGGTGCGATACGAAATAACTTACGCCCATACATTCGGCGATAGCTAATTTGCAGTACGTTTGAAATGACGGTAGCAAGCAGTGGTAGCCCAATGAGCGGTAAAAGCAGAATCCCATTTCCGCCTCCGAGTGAATCGGTCATAAAAACAATGGAGGCTAAAGTGAGTGTGAGTGCCATCGAGCCAGTTTCAGTCATCCAGAAGCGTGCGGGTGGAATATTGAACCATAAAAAGGCAATGATGCCCCCAACGATGGCTGCCGAAAAGCTGGCAAGTTCAAATTGGCCATTCAGAAGCGCGACCCCTGTATACGCGGCAAACACCGAAGCGAAGACTCCCCCAGAGAGCCCATCGATGCCGTCAATTACTCCGCTGGCATAGAGGGCGATAGTAAGAGTGATATAAAATGGAATAATCAACCAACCGATAGTGAGCACATCGCCAAACGGTAGATTAATGTCCGTCACACCGAGCTTCGTATAAAACCACCACCCGAGTACGAGCGAGAGTATGGTAATAAGGCCAAGACGGGCCGACAGTCGCAGTCCTTTTCCGTCATGGGTGATATCATAAAAATCACTCATAAAACCGATAATGGCCCCAACGAGCATCGCTGAAAACGGAATCCAGGTTTGACTGCGGCTTAGGAATGAAATACTCGATCCTGATTCACCGGTAAGTTCGCTTATCAGAAAGCCCCCCAGAGTAACAATCGCGACACTCCCCCAGATTACTAGTCCGCCCATTCGGGGAGTTTTAGTCTCGTCAGCCCCTTTCAGGCGATTGAATTCAGTAGCGTCGTGTCCGCCAAGCGCTTGTTTACCACCCTGTTTTTTCCAGACTTTAAAGTGGTAGAGGTAGTGAGTAATGAGTGGTGTAATGAGAATACCAACGATAAATGTCGCAAGAGCTGGTGCCAGAGTCGTAAGGAGTGTGGTATCCATGGCTTAGTTGTTAGGAACGACGAGAGCTGGAGTCACGGCGGTGAGTAATGTCAACACATCAGCAAAGCGTCCCTCCCGCGATGAGCCAAGCACGGTAATAATAATTGGCCGATTGAAGCCTGCGTCGTAGGCAATAGTGAGATTTCCACCAGCCAGATCAGTGTAGCCAGTTTTGGAGGCAAGTACGTTTGGAATGTCTTGCACGATATGATTGGTATTTACAACCGAGTGATATTCTCCGGCTTCATTGAGGACTCGTGTCTCCTCCGCTTGGGTAATCGTGAGGAGTTCCGGATAGGTTCGTAAAATGTATTCAAGTAAGAATGTTACATCACGAGCGGTGCCATAGGCACCAGCCTCGGTTGGTGAGAGATCAAGCCCCGTTGCATTCTTAAATGCAAGACTTGAAAACCCAAGTTCGTTTGCTCGAATGTTCATGGCCTTAATGAATTGTGCGGTATTGTCACTCGCACTTTCATCGAGTGCACTCCCAACACTCGCAGCAAGCGCATGCGCGGCGTCGTTTGATGAAGCAATGAGCGCAAGTTGAGAGAGTGCTCTAAGTGAGAGTGACTCGCCGGCTGATAGACCACTACTCCCCTCTTGGCGGATGGCACTGAGCGGTACCGCGGTGGCTTGATTGGGGTCGGTGAGTTCAACTGCAACGAGGGAAGTCATGAGTTTTGTGAGTGACGCAAGCGGCAGGACATCGTTTGGGTTTTTAGCAAAGAGTACTCGCTGATTGGCAACATCCCACACATACGCTGATTTTGCCTCGATTGGCACATCGGAAATTTTCTGTGGCAGCGTAATCGTTGCGGTATTGGTGGGCTGTGGCAATGCCGGTTGTATCGGACTTAGATTGTTCTGTGTCGGAGTAATCTGTTCTTTAAGCCATGGCGAAAAAATCATTACTAATAGTATGCCAAGAATGACGAGTTGACTTACTACTGGAAATCGTTTGAAGGTAGTGAAATTGGTGATGTGAGGTGGAAGTACTGGCATGGTTATGTTGCGGTAGTGTTCGTTTCAGTATCAAATTGTTCCAATGCGTTCATGACGCTTGAAAAATGTGGCAATTCTTGTCGTGTCGTGATACCGAGTTCAGCATAGCAGGCTACCGTCAAATGGTAGGTGCCGGCAGTGGTTCCACCATTTCGTTCAATGAGCCCACGTACCATGAGGTTGCGTATGATAGTGGCAGAATTAACCCCTCGAATCCGATCAATCGCCGCTTTAGAGATGGGACCACGGTATGCAATGATCGCTAGTGTTTCTGCACCCGCCGGACCAATATCACCCTTGAGCTCGTCTTTGCGGAACTCTTCAATGAGCGGTGCGACTGTGGCATTGGTAGTAAGTGCTATGGTGGTATCGGTTTGTGTGAGGGCCAAGGCAGAACCCGTTAGTCGCTTGGAGAGTGCAGTTATCGTCGCCTCAAGGACAGCTTCCTCTATCATGAGTAACTCCAAAAGCTGCCGCTTTGAAACGGGCACCGCTTTATAAAAAAGAATAGCTTCTAAGGCTACATCATGTCTCATACCGTCATGTTAACTATGGTAGCAGTGTATCATAGATTGAGACTCGTCTCGGTTTTTGTTGACAACCCGCCATAAACAGATATTGATTCTTTCCAGATCAATGGTGTATTGTCAGTGTTCGAGGAAACGTGCGTTTGTATAGTAAGGGTGCCGATGATTGCTACATATAGCGTGGTGTTGCGGCGCTGTCACGTTCGACTGTAATATCACTAAAACGACTCGATTGACTGACGATAATGTCGCCCTGTTTAACAATCTCAAGAATCGCGAGAAAGCTAACGATGATGTTTTTGTGCTCAGTCTCCCCTGCTCGTAATTCAGCAAAACTAACGCTGAGTTGTCGTTCAATCCGTTCATAGAGGCGAGTAATCATCATTTCAAGGGTGATCGTTGGTTTTACTTTAGCAGTTGGTTTAGGTGGCTCTGGTCGAGGTAGCGCATGGAGTACGCGCGTTATGGCATCTTTCAGTGCCGGCTGGCTGCAGTACTGGTCTGGCTTAAATACGACGTTACGCCGGACACTATTTTCTGGTAAGGCTAGACGTAGTGTACCAAATTGTTTGCCTAAGTGCTGACTTTCGCGCTTGAAGAGCTGATAGTATTTGAGTCGCGCTTCAAGGTCTTCAATAGTTGCAGTTTCCTCTGAGGTCAGTTCCAAGATAGGCAGTAGCGATTTTGATTTGATAAGCAGCAGAGTGGCCGCCAGCGCAACGAACTGAGCGGTGTGTGGTACCGATGCGTCTTGCATCGCACTGACGTGTGCCATGTATTCATCAGTGACAGTAGCCAAGCTAATATCATTAATCAAGAGTTTACGCTTTTCTACCAACTCAATGAGTAGATCGAGTGGCCCCTCAAATACTGCGGTTTTAATAGCAAAACTTGTTGCGTTCACCATTCTATCGTATCACACATCCCACTCATAAAATTGGTTAGTTTGTCTTGTGCGAACGGGTCTTTTATTGATGTTGGCTCAAAAATGCAATGAGCAAGCGAACTGGTTCACCAGTCGCTCCCTTAGCCAACTTATCGCTTGGAATACTATCCATTCGTGGCGCAATGTCGATGTGTGCCCAGGGAATGTTGGTGGGGGCGAAAAATGATAGAAAGGTTGCTCCTTCGATACAGCCTCCCCACTTGGCAAATGAGGTGGAGATATTACTCACATCGGCTCGATGACTTTTTAAGTATTGTTTGTACTCGTCCCAGAGTGGGAGTGGCCAGACGTAGTCACCCGTTTCTTCGCCAAGAGCAGTGAGGATTGCACCAAGCTCGTCATCCTTTGTGAGAATAGCGCTTGCATGTTGTCCGAGGGCTACCAGTGAAGCTCCGGTGAGCGTTGCAACATCAATGATCATGGCTGGCTTGAAGTGTTTTGTGGCGTAGCTATAGGCGTCAGCTAAAATGAGTCGACCTTCGGCATCGGTGTGCAGGATTTCCACTGTCTTGCCAGTATGCGAAGTAACAATGTCACCAGCTCGCATGCTACGATCTGAGATAGCATTTTCAGCGGCGGGGATAATGGCAACGATATTTTGCTTGATCTTAAGTGCTCCCGCCGCACAGATGGCTGCGATGACAGCTGCTCCGCCAGACATATCAAGGTGCATATCATGCATGCTCCCCGCTGGTTTGACATTAAGTCCACCCGTATCGAATGTCACACCCTTGCCAATAAGGACAACCGGGGCAGTACCTTTTTTGCCACCCTCGTATTCCATGACAATCAGGCGAGGTGGATTCATAGCACCCTTCCCAACCGCCTCAAGGAGACCCAATTTTTCTTTTTTGATCGCCTTTTCATCAAGGATTTTTGTTCGGACGTTAGTGCCCATCGCCAGTGTCTTGGCAGCCGTTGCGAGTGCGTTTGGAGTCATGTGTTCTCCCGTGGTGTTCGCGATATCTCGCGCCTGATTAACGTAGCGTGCAATCACTACGCCGCGTTTGAGGTCGGGGGTAGCAGTCGTCACTAGTTCGCCACACAGTAAGACGTCACTGAGGGCTGGCTGTTTTGCTGGTTTTGATTTGTAGGTCTTAAACTCATAGCCAGCGAGCAGTATGTTTTCGGTGATAGTCGTAGCGAGCCAGGCTACGCCGTGTTCTTCCAGGCGAGGGAATTGTGTGCTGGTAATTTCGAGCGCGATCGCGGTTAGTTGATGTGATTTCGCTGCTTGGATGATACTGCGTAGTAATGTACGAAACGTCCGTGGCGTTACATCATTCCACTTCCCTACGCCCATTCGATACTCGAGTGAGCCGTCAGTACACTCAACTAAGCGGTGCCACTCAGTACTAGCTTCGGTGAGTATGATGCGACAATACTTTTTGGGTGCTGCAGTGAGTGATTTTTTTGAGTACGAAATGGTAAGCATATGGGAGCTAGTATATCAGAAAGCGATGGCACACACACTGAGCGAAACACGTTGTGTCTCGCTCAGTGTTTTGTGGGAGCTACGTCTTTAGGACAGATGCGTATCGGTATTACCTAGAAATCCGCTTCCTCAGATTGTTCTTTTGACGTAAAGGTGTCGATGCGATTAATGTCGCGTGGGAAGAGTGTTGCCTCTTTGACATTCCCCACCCCGCAGAATTTAGCGGTGAGGCGCTCTAGTCCCATACCGATTCCACCATGGGGTGGAATACCGTACTTGAAGGCCTGCAGGTAGAATTGGAACTTATCAGGATCGAGCCCTTTGGCTTTTATACGCTCGACAAGTTCCTCGTAGCGGTGTACTCGTTGTCCGCCCGAACACATCTCGAGCCCACGGAATAGGAGGTCAAAACTGCGCGTAAACTCTGGTGTGGCGGGATCGATGTGGGTGTAAAACGGTCGCTTACTGGTCGGAAAATGAGTAACAAAGACGAAGTCAGATCCGAGGTGTTCATGAGCATATTCGCATAAGAAACGTTCATCTTCTGGTTCTAAATCTGGCTCGTTCGTTTTATCGACACCAGTTTCTTGTAAGATCAGTGCTTGGGCTTCTCGGAGCGTCATGACTGGAAATGTTTCTGGAGCAAGTGCGAGCGGTGCACCAAGGAGTGTCAGTTCTTCAGCACACGTCGTCTGCACGTGCTCAGTAATTGCACGCATGAGCGCGGTCACGAGGGTGATGACATCGGTGTGATCTCGGATGTAGGCCATCTCGAGATCAAGCATCGAAATCTCTGAAAGATGACGGGTGGTCGCACTTTTCTCCGCTCGGAAGGTCGGTCCGACCGCAAACACTCGCTCGAATACCCCTGCCATGATTTGCTTGTAGAGCTGTGGACTCGTGGCGAGGCTGGCTTCGACGCCTTTAAAGTACTTGACCCGAAATACCTCTGCTCCGCCCTCAGCGTCGCCCCCAACAAGCTTCGGTGCTTGAAACTCGGTAAAGCCTTCGCTATTAAGGAAATTTCGGTACGCAACTAAGATTTCACTTTGGACTTTAAATATTGCTCGTTCCCTGGGTCGACGGAGCGTGAGGGGGCGGTAGTCAAGTAAGGTATCGAGATTGAGCTCGCTGTCAAGATCAAACGGAAGTGCCTCAGCTTCGGCGAGTATTTCGATCGCCGTCACTTCGAGCTCAAGGTGGCCGTTCTTAAGATGTTGATTGACTTGCTTGCTGTCGCGTTCTTTGACAATACCAATCACCTGTACGGCAGACATTACCTTTAGCTTACTGGCGATCGTCAGTACTTCAGGTTTACCAAATACGACACATTGCAGGCTTCCGCGGTAGTCGCGGAGGTCAAAAAATGCCACCTTACCTTGGGCCCGGACAACGTCTATGCTGCCAGACAACTGAACCGTTTCTCCAATATGTGAGCTGAGCTCATGTAATAGTATTCGGGTCATAGTGATTGTTTTGAAACGCTCATAATCATAATTTCTTCCTGGGTTTCTTCATCGACTCTACCACCGTATGTCACCGCATAGTCTGCACCGAGAAGATCTTGTATCTCATTTCTTACCTGTTCAAACAGGTTTGGCGGTAATTCGTCTACAAAAAAGTGTACCCACCCGTCTTGATCAGTCTTGTGTTCACGGTCAATATTGTATGTATCACCGAGGAGTGCATGAATATCTGCGAGTTGTGTTTCAGTCAGACAAGGAATGTTTTCGTTTGGTCCAAATATCTCTGGTTCATGAGATTGCATAGTGACTCATTATTATCTAATACCGATCGCCTGTCGTACTCGCTCAAGGGTGACCTGTGAGATCGCTTTTGCCTTCATCACCCCGTCTGCTAAAACTGCGTGCACATCATCATCACTGATGTGAGCACGTTGTTCTCGGAGTGGTGCGATGAAGGTTTCGAGATCCGTGACAAGGATTTTTTTGAGGTCACCATAGCGGCCTCGGTGCGCTTCATAGAGAGGGTCGAGTTCCGCGGCTGATTTGAGTAGTCGGTGAATTGCGTAGACGTGCTCTGGTCGCTCACCGGTAGAATCTGTCACAATACTCATCACGGCCGTACTGATTTCCTCTGTCGTACCAAACAGTGGAATAGTATTACCGTAACTTTTGCTCATCTTTTGTCCATCTGTACCAGGAACTATACCGACGTTTTGGATAATTCGTTCAGCTGGCTCCTTGAGGAGCGCTTCTCCGTACGTTCGGTTAAACTTCCCCACCGCTTCGCGCGTGTACTCTAAGTGTTGTCGTTGGTCCTCTCCGACGGGGACGATGTCTGTATCATAGAGGACAATATCAGCAGCCATCAGCATTGGGTAAGTGAATAGTCCAGCGTTGGCATCAATTCCCTTTGCTACTTTATCTTTGTATGAGTGCGCTTGTTGGAGGAATGGCACGGTAACCATACAATTCAAGATCCAGGCCAGCTCCATGTGGTCTTGATTGTCTGACTGCCGGAACAGGGTGCAGGTAGCGGGATCGACGCCAACTGCTAGATAATCTTTCACCACGTCAAGCACATTACGTCGCAAGAGTTCCGGGTCTCGCACGCTCGTCAGCGAGTGGTAGTCGGCCACCATCAGGAAGCTCTCGTAGTCTTGGTAGGTGTCGGTAAAGGGTTTCAACGCACCGAAGTAGTTGCCGATATGTAGTGTGCCAGAAGACTGAAGGCCGGTGAGTAAGCGTGGTTTCGTGGTAGTCATTGCTTGACTATGATAGCAGAACACCCCGCTCCTGACTACTACACCCTACATAACGAGTGGCAAGGTAAGTGAGAAGCGCGATCCTCTCCCGTCACCATCGGAGTGAGCGGTAATGTTCCCCTCCATTGCTTTTGCCATTTGGAGCGCGACGTAGAGGCCGAGGCCAGTGCCGCTTACGTTGACGCTGTTTGCGTTCTCGGCGCGTTCAAATTTTTGGAAGATAGTATGCATGGTGTGCTCATTCATGCCGATACCAGTGTCCGTGATATCGACGGTAATTTTTTTTGCTCGGGTGTCGTCTTTGAGATGTACGACAATACTCCCCTGCTTGGTGTACTTGATTGCGTTATTGATGAGGTTGTGAATGATTTGTTGTGTCTTGCCAATATCTGCATGCACCACACTGCGACTTTTGATATCACTCCGGAAGAGCAGAACCAATCCAGACTTAAGGGCGATCGGACGCAAATCATCGCAAATGTGTTCAACTTCATCACGGAGGCTGAAGTCCGAGAGGTTATATTTCATGTTCCCCCCTTCGATCCGAGAGACATTGAGGTAGTCTTCGATTGAGGTGGCTATCAGTTTGGCGGATTCTTCGATCCGTGTCAGGGGGTCTTTCGCCGCCTCTGGCATGTGTCCGTAGCTATTTTCTAGGAGGAGTGACGCGTAGCCACGAATGGCGGTGACTGGGCTGCGGAGCTGGTGTGAGGCGATGGAGACGAACTCAGACTTCAGCTTATCAATTTCTTTTAATCGCACATTTGCCTTTTCGAGCTTTACTGCGAGTCGCTCGATTTGCTCGCGCTGGTTAACTTCTTGTCTCACGTTACGGATCAGGAGGTATCCTAAAACCGTAAAAAGCACGAGAGTAACCATCGCAATGACCTGCTTATTTTCAATTGTACGAACGAAAAGAATTGATAACAGTAAGATGAAAGTTCCGATAAATAACACTTCAGCAGTAAGGATCTTTACTTTGAAAGCCTCGTATCTGACTATGGTATAGGCTAGAAAGCAAACTAAAATTGGCATGCCAAATAGACCAATCTGTCCTATTTCCCAATCTGTTTCAATACTACCAAGAATATTACCCAGTGAAAAAAGTGCTAAGAAGAGCAAGACACCTGTAGTCACTAAAACAAGTTCAACCCGCTTAGTCTTTGGTACGATATGGTAGTTTAATATAACCAAAACCAGAATTGCTAATGCGATTAGAATCTCAACTATATAGACATACCATTGCCACAACGGGCCTTCAATTGCCTCGCGCCAACAGTTAGTAAAGTCGTACGCCAATAGATTTAATTCAGTATGTGCGAATAAAAATAGTGGTATAAATAGTGCAAAAATAACTATCTCTTGCCATATGCCCGGCCTTCCCTCGGTAATGTATGCATATACAAAATAGAAACTCCCCACGTACACTAATAGATCAAAGTATATTAGTGATGACCAGGCAAACATGATGAGGTCTGGTCGGTCAGAGGCCCAGAGAAATAGGTCAATTAAGCTCCAGGCGGTGAATGCTGTGGTAACAAACAGTAAAGCCTGTGCAGTCTTGCTGTCTGTCGAGTAGCGAAATACAAAAAGTGCAACAATGAGTCCAGTGAGCGATGGAAAAAGATGAGAGTAATAAATAAAATCACCCCAAATGTTTTCAGAGAAGAATAACCAGCTTGTTGAACCCCACTCACAGATTTCAAACTGGCTTTGGTCTAACATATTATTGCTCTTTTCCTTCTGTAAAATAATCGCTTGTATCGGGCCCGTCAGGATTAGTTAGGATAATGAAGTCCGCCAGAACAACTTTAGTGTAGTAAATCAATCCAATTGAGGAGCAGATACAAAGCATTAGTAGTACACGAACCGCCATATGAAACATTATAGTTCATTGCGCAAAGTATTTTTTTCTATTCTGGTGATAAGTGATGGTGGGTGGTATACGATTTCCAAAAACGTTTAGTAAAGAGGTGTTTACGTTTTTTAACAAATTGCAACGGGAGAGCATGGACTGATGTAATAGTGCCACGGCACTCAAGCGTACCACATTGGCAGTTATTGATTTTCCATTCGGCCTCGGCTTCAGTGAGTGAGTAGTCCATGGTGAGCTCTGTCCCTTTTGGGATATTTTTCAGCGCATATACTCCGCGCTTTGTTTTTATAAATGTATTTGGAGAACATGAATGATTTATAAATCTAAAATCTGATTCAGTTGTGTCAATCCAGGTATGCTTACCAACTCCTATCCAGTCAAGTATCTTCGTTGAAATTTCGGGTGTAAATTCCCTTACCACTACAGTGGGACCATGAATAAAGTCTATAAGCTCACCCTTGCGTATGTCTGTTTCGCAGAACAAACCAACGCCATGAATAATGCTCTTACCTACATACAATTTTTTCATGCAATACTTACCTATGCTACTACACTCGGCGGTGAGATTACTGACTTACTACCACTTGTCTGCATATCTTCTAATGGCGCTCTGACAATCACAATTATTCCTACTAGTGCATGAAGTAATGCATTAGAGACAGGATAAAACATCAATGAATGCCATAATTTGTCATGTGTCAAAAATGTAATCATAGCCAATATGACATACGCGGCTGACCAAATCATCCACGGAAGCCAATCTTCACGTTCAGGATTCTTATAGGTTGTACTAAATATCGGATAAAAAGCTGAAAAAGTTGAGAGGTTCGACAAAAAAAGGAAAACCAGTGCCGCCCACTCCTTTTGCTCAGGTGTCACCCATGATATGAGTAAAAATAGCCATGCGCAAATATATCCGATAGTAATAAAAATATCACTCTGGAATGATAGTTTTTCGAATTTATCTTCCGGCCACCAATCAGCCGGCCACCATAATTTCGGATTCTTTACTCTGGCGTGCAGCCAGCAACGCACTGATACAACCACACCGAGTACCCCACAGACTATGGGTAAAATCAATTCAGCAAGAGTCGCTTCGCCGTCCCATTCAAGCACGACCAATATAACGGTGCCATACGCAAACATGAACCAGGTTACGGGATTTGGATCGATCTCATCATTTCGTAAGTAGAGTACGTATCCGACTAACTGTAAGAGTCCGGAGATAATACCAGCCAAAAATAAAGGTTGAAGGAAATCCATTTAGTATTTATAACACAAAAGAACTAAAAAGTAAATACTTCTGGGGAGTAGTAGTTTACCTTAGGAGGTTGCGGCGTAGAGGAGTGCGAGTGGTCCGAGGAGCCACCAAAACACGTATTCGGCGGGTGCAAACACAGCTTGGATTGGGGTGCCAGCTGGGATATGATCAGTCAGTGGTACGACTTGGAAAATAACGACGAGGAGTACGATGGTCGTTGCACTCGCAGCGAGTAATTTTTTACCCAATCCTTCAAATTTTCCTTCTCGAAACTCGTCAGGCATGAGGCGGGTCGTGATGTGAGTACTAAGTACTGAGAGTGCGGTAAATAGAACAGCCGTTGCGATCGTTAGGTTTACTCCACTGAGGTTTGTAAGTAGTCCTGTCGAAGCAAACTGTAGTGTCAGGAGTGTCCCAAGGTAGATGCCAATGACGGCGTTGATGGTCGTTTGTCTACCTCTGACTGTGGCATACAGGAGGGCACCACCAAAGATACCGAGCGCAAGCGCAAGTTCAGACAATAACTGTAGGACTGAAGCGGTGTCTGGCATTTGAGGTAATACTACTGACGCACACAGTGCGCTCAACAGGCATTATATACCCTCAGCTCGCAGTTGCTCAACGAGTTGTTGGACTTTCCGGGATAGTTTTTTGGGGGTTTCAATCGAAACCTTTACCATGAAATCACCACGACCTCGATCGACTGGTACACCCTTATCTTTAATCCGGAGTAGTTCGCCGTGTGCGATGCCGGCGGGAACATTGATTTCTACCTCACCGTCTAGGGTTTCTACTCGGTATAGACCACCAAGTAGTGCGTCAGTAAGTTTAATAGGTAAGACGGTACTGAGTGTACTGCCCTCACGCTTAATGGTCTTGTGTGTTTCGACGTGAATTTTGATGTAGAGATCACCAGGTTCACCGTGTGGCATAGCCTCGCCCCGTCCGGTCATGCGGATCACCTCACCGTTTGAGATTCCCACCGGTACGGCGATGGTGATTTCTTCTTGGGAACGCATGACGCCAGCTCCGGCACAGTGTCCACAACGTTCTTTTGGAATCTGGCCAGTTCCATGACAGGCACTACATTCACGTACGGTGGTAAAGCTCCCCATAATACTTTGACGGGTTTCGCGGATTTTTCCGTTGCCACTACATGTGGTACATGTCGTTGTGCCAGCACCTGGCTTGGCCCCTGTGCCACTACAGTGGGTACAGGTGTTGTTCTTGGTGATCAGTACCTTTCGGGTAACGCCGAAGATAGATTCTTTGAAGGTGAGATTAATGTCAATTGAGACATCTCGCCCCCGGGCTGTTTGGCGGCCTCCGCCAAAGCCAAAGTTTTGGAAGATATCATTGAGATCAAACTCAAAGCCTTGTGCCCCAAATCCACCCGGTTGCTGACCAAAATCTCCCCAGTTGAAACCACCTCCGCCGTTACCTCCCCCACCAGAAAACGCATGCCCATATGCATCGTATTCAGCCTTTTTCTTTTCATCACCGAGCACGGCGTAGGCTTCAGTCACCTCCTTGTACTTCTCCTCATCACCGGTTTTTTTATCAGGGTGGTATTGTCCCGCGAGTTTTCGAAAGGCCTTCTTTACTTCATCTCGAGAGGCTCCCCGCTCTAAACCTAATATAGCGTAGTAATCTTTCATACCGATACCAAGCTTAGTTTCGTAATGTATTGATTATTGCACAAACTGTACTCAGGTGCAAAACCAACTGCGTTATACCAATGTTGTTCAGTGGTCACTACTTTGCCTCGTCTTCTTTGACATCGGCGTCACGGACGGGAGCGTTATCGGTCGGCTCATCTGGTGTACCTGTCTTTTCAGTTGCCGCTTCTGCTGCTTTGCTCATGATGTCACCAATTTTTTGTAGGGCTGCAGATAGTGCTTCGGTGGCAGTTAGGATGGCCGCCTTGTCGTCCTTATCTTTCACCTCTTTGACTGCTGTAATTTTACCCTCAATCTCTGTTTTTACGTCAGTCGGAATGTCCTTCTCATGATCTTTGAGAGATTTTTCAGCGGTGTAAATCAATTGCTCAGCGGTATTACGTACCTCGATCAGTTCCTTTTTCTTTGCATCCTCAGCGGCATGATCTTCGGCTTCCTTTTGCATACGATCAATCTCTTCTTTGCTGAGACCTGATGATGCTTCAATGCGGATGGACTGCTCCTTTCCGGTGGTCTTGTCCTTCGCAGTTACTTTCAGTACGCCGTTGCTATCGACATCGAAGGTGACTTCGATTTGTGGTACACCCCTGGGTGCTGGTGGGATACCATCGAGATTAAACTCACCGAGAAGCTTATTATCGTTGAACATTGGACGCTCACCTTGCGATACCCGAATCATGGTTGATGTTTGGTTATCGCTGGCAGTTGAGAAGACTTGGGACTTTTTGGTGGGAATGTGGGTATTTTTTTCAATGAGTTTTGTTGCTACACCTCCCATAGTTTCGATGCTGAGTGAGAGTGGAATCACGTCAACAAGCGTGATGTCATGCACATCTCCTTGGAAGATACCAGCTTGAATGGCAGCGCCGAGCGCGACGACTTCATCAGGGTTAACGCTCCGGTTCGGATCCTTACCAAAGAGTTTCTTTACTGCTTCCACAATCGCCGGCATACGCGTCTGCCCACCGACTAAAATAATTTCGTCAATGTCTCCGACTTTAAATGGTGACGCTTCAAGCGCGCGCTTCGTGATTTCAATTGAACGGTCAATGTGTTCTGCGGCGAGTTCCTCCAGTTTTGCACGGGTGAGTGTGATGAGGAGATTTTTTGGTACACCGTCCACGTTCGCTATGAATGGGATATTGATCTCAGTTGATGGAGAATTTGAGAGTTCTTTTTTAGCTTTCTCAGCTTCATCATCGAGGCGCTGGAGCGCGAGTGGGTCTTTTGAAATATCAATCCCCTCTTCTTTGCGAAACTCATCAATCAGGTACTTTACGATTTTTTGGTCGATGTCACGTCCACCCATGTGCGCGTCACCATCGGTTGCCTGTACCTCAACAACATCATCACCGACCTCAAGGACGGTGACATCAAAGGTCCCTCCACCAAAGTCGTACACAACAATCTTTTCCTCTTTCTTCTTGTTGAAACCATAGGCTAACGCAGCAGCGGTTGGTTCATTAATGATACGCTTCACATCAAGACCAGCGATTTTACCAGCGTCTTGCGTCGCCTTGCGCTGTGAGTCATTGAAGTAGGCTGGAACTGTGATGACGGCTTCAGTGATTTTTTCTCCCAGTTTTGCTTCTGCGTCTGCCTTTAGCTTTGACAAGATCATCGCCGACACCTCTTCCGGACGGTATTCTTTCCCATCCATGATCACCACCGCTCCGCCATCAGTTCCTTTCTTAATCTCGTAGGGCACGATTGCCTTATCTTTTTGGACCACGTCTTCGTCAAAGGTATGACCCATGAAGCGCTTGATTCCGTAGATTGTATTATGTGGATTGGTAACTGCTTGTCGTTTTGCGATTTGTCCAACCAACCGCTCACCCTTTTTAGAAATCGCAACAATTGAGGGGGTGGTACGATTACCTTCAGCATTTTCAATGATTTTCGGCTCTCCTGCTTCGATGACTGCGATTGCTGAGTTTGTGGTTCCAAGATCAATTCCTAGTATTTTTGCCATAGTAATATAACTGAATTAGGTAACTAAATGTATGACTATTCTTCGATACTGCCGATAATGACACGGGCTGGTCGGATGATTGTGCGCTGCCCACCTTTGACTCTCACATAACCTGGTTGCACGACAGAGACAATAGTGTCTACCTGATCAGCCTCGACGGGAGTTTGTCCGACGGCTTCGTGTTCATTTGGATCAAAGGCTGCACCCATTGGACTGATCAGGGTGACATCGTACTGCGTTAACACCTGTTGTAATTGGGTGTAGATCCCCTCAATCCCATTTTTCCAGGCCGGATCGGCCGTTTGCCAGGACGGCTGGCCGAGTGCCATGGTAAAGCTGTCGCAAACGGGGAGTAATACTTCTATGTGTCGCTCGAGTTGACGCTCGCGGTCACTAATTTGCTCTTCGGCCAACCGCTTTCGAGCATTTAAGAAGTCAGCCTGCACCCGACTGGATTCCTCACGGATTGCTCGCTTATCTTCTTCACACTGCTGTAACTTATGTCGTAACTGTTTAATTTTATCGGCGACTTTTTCTTCGGTGTCTTGTAATTCCATTGCTTCTTCATTTTCAGAATGCTCGTTGGTGATTTCGATATCTGAATCGTTTTCATTTTGTTTATTCACCATACCTTTACATTATAAATCTGAAAGTGGTCTTTGTAAAGTTGAGCCTGATATGACAAAAACAAACCACCCGCGTACGGCGGGTGGTTGTGTGAATCTTATCGCTTACTCCAGGCTGGTCGCTTACGAGCCTTAACGAGACCGAATTTCTTACGCTCTACCGAACGTGGGTCACGCTTTAGGTAGCCCTCGCGTTTGAGGGGGATGCGTCGATTGGCTTTCTCACGTACAAGGGCTCGAGCAATACCAAGCTTGATCGCATCAGCCTGAGCTGAAATACCTCCGCCAACGACATGAACGGTAATGGTGTAGTGTTCGATCCCCGCATCCTTAGTACCGAGGACTGACATGACTGCTTGCTGGAGTGAGGTGTGTGTAAAGTACTCAGTGAGGGGTCGATCATTGATAATAACCGACGTCTCTGTAGCTGGAGTGAGTCGGACTCGAGCAGACGCAGTTTTGCGTCGACCAATCCCCTCTACATATACTGGTTTAGTGGTGGCAGCCATACAATTATTCGGTAATTACTAATTGTGCTAAACGGACTTTCTTTAACTTGTTACTCGGAAGCATCCCGGCAACCGTGCGGCGGACCACTTCCGCATAACCTCGTCTGGTTGCTAGGTGGCCGAGTGTCTCAGTTTTTCGTCCTCCTGGGAACCCAGTAAATCGTTGATAAATTTCACTCTGCTTTTTTTCTGGGATGTCAAGTTTGCTGACGTTAGTGATGGTCAACTGCATTGGTGCGGCAATGTGACGTGCAAATTCAGGACTGGTTTTGCCAATCAAAATTTTTGCCGCTTCAGTTGCAACAATACCGAGTCGCTTACCGGTGGCGTCAATGGTATGTTCGGTAGGGGTAGTATTCATATTGATTAGGCTACAAATGAAATGACGGCTTCTTCTCGTCCTGGACTAGTGGCGCCGAGCTTGATAATACGGGTGTACCCTCCATTTCGTTCTGCGAAGCGAGGAGCAATTTCGGAAAACAATTTCTTTTCGATAATACTTGATGGTTCACCGAGTCGGGTGTTAACCAAACGTCGTGATTGGACAGTATTCTTCTTGGCGTAGGTTACTAAACGCTCAATGTGTGGCTGAAGTTCCTTCGCTTTCGCGAACGTTGTTTTGATTTGCTCATCTCGGATGAGTGACACAGCCAAACCACGAATTAAGGCCGTTCGTTGGCTGCGGGTGCGACTTAATGTGCGATTTTTGTTGGCGTGTCTCATAGTAATATAATCAGCTGTCTATGCCTCAAGGGTGAGGTGCATCTTGGCGAGTAAATCTTCGATTTCTTGGAGGCCTTTTGGTCCAATACCGTCGAGGGCTAGAATATCATCTTTTCGCTTTCGCACAAGCCCCCCGACAGTTCTGATGCTGGCTTCTTCAAGAGCCTGCAGGGTTCGCGTGGTAAGGTCAAGTGTTTCAATTCGGGTTTTCAGTACTTCCTGGTCAGGCTGCGCTGGAGTTTCGTTGATTGCTGGCTCAACGATTGTGTCTGCTTTCGTCGGAGACTCTTGAAAGCCAATCACTGCTTTGAGTTGATGGACCATTATCTCGATTGACTTCTCAAGTGCTTCACGGGGCGTGTAGGTACCATCAGTTTCAAGTACGATACGGAGGCGGTTATAGTCAGTTCGGTCACCGACACGCATGTTCTCAACTTCGTAGTTGGCTCGTCTGATCGGAGTAAATACTGCATCAAGGGCAATCGTACCAATTTCAACCTTGTCTTTTTGGTGCACTTCACGTGGGACATAGCCAAGACCTCGCTCAACGAGTAGTTCAATGTTGAGCGCTGTGTTATTGCTTGTGATCGTTGCAATGTGTTGGTCTGGGTTCAAGATATCTACCTGTGAGGGGGCGATGATATCAGCAGCAGTGACCGGACCGATACCGCCCTTTTTGAGTGAGATAGTGATCGGCTCGTCACCATGTAGTGCGAGACGAATCCGACGGATGTTAAGCAAGATGGTGATGATATCTTCTTTGACACCGTCGAGCACTGAGAACTCATGCTCGACACCGTCGATCTTCACTTGGGTGACCGCTGCTCCTGGTAATGACGATAGGATAATGCGACGAAGTGAATTACCAAGGGTGTGACCGTAACCAGGGTATAAACCATCGATTTCGAAGACACCTTTAAACTGATCCTCAGACACGACGCGAGGCTTTGACGGGAGAGTGACATTAGATTCCAACATACGTGCAAAAATTATTGGTTAAAGTCCAATTCTATCGACTATAGAATTCCATTACTTGCTCAGGGTCAAAGAGGGTTTCGGTCGGGTTGTAAATCGGTGCCTGAGTAACAGTCCCAGCGTGCTTCTTTGGATCAAAGGTTACCCACGCTGGTAAGCGAGCCGCGTCAAACGTATTACTAAGCTCAATGAATAATCCAGTTTGACGACTTCCTTCTCGAATAGTGATCTCATCACCCACCTTGACGCGATGTGATGGAATAGTCATTCGCTTACCGTTGACGCAAATGTGACCATGGGAAGCGATTTGTCGAGCTAGTCGACGGGTTTTAGCTAAGCCCATTCGGTAAATGACGTTATCAAGCCGTGACTCGAGCCGATCCATGAGGACGGCGACTGGTTGATGACCCGTCTTACTTACTGCCTCATCGACATAGCGACGAAGCTGCTTTTCTGTTATGCCATATGAGAAACGCATTTTTTGTTTCTCGGTCATTTGTTTCTTGTAGTCACTTGCCTGGCCAGCTCGCTTGACGCGGCGACCACCGCGTGCCAGTGATAATTCAAACTTTTGTGTTTGCGTTTTCTCGAAGATCGGGGCTCCAAGGCGCTTCGCAATTTTGTATTTCGGACCAATTTTCATATAGTAAAAATTATACCCGTCGTGCCTTAGGAGCACGTGGACCATTAAATGGCACTGGTGTTTTATCGGTAATACGGGTGATCGTGATACCCTTACCAGAGAAAGCTCGAAGGGCAGATTCACGTCCAGTGCCTGCACCACGGATAATCACGTCAGCATCTTTCATGCCCATTTGCTGTGCCTTTTCACCAATAATCTCTCCCACCTTCGCGGCAGCAAATGGAGTACTCTTTCGGGAACCTTTAAAACCAAGTGCGCCACTTGATGCACTCATGACTGCATTACCCTTGGTATCACACAGTGTGAGGAGCGTATTATTAAAGGTAGCAAGGATGTTGAGTGTACCAGCAGCGAGCCGACGCTTCGGGATACGGTTGAGTGCCCGTGAGGTACCTGCCACATCTGAGCCACCGCTCTTTTTCATGATTCGTTTCTTACCCATATGTCAATACGATTATGATTCTATTAAATACTAGGTTTTCTCTAGCTTACGGCGACCGCTACCCATCGTCTTCTTGGCACCCTTGAGAGTGCGTGCGTTGGTCTTTGAGCGTTGTCCTCGGGCTGGAAGACGTTTGGTATGTCGTGAACCCCGATATGACCCGATGTCTTTTAGTCGCTTAATATTCGATGAGATTTCGCGTTTGAGTTCTCCTTCGATTCTAAATGATTCGATTTTTTCACGAATGGCATTCTCTTGATCAGTCGTCAGATCTGTCGGCTTAGTAGTTGGGGGAATAGCGAGCTCTGTGAGTAATGTCTTTGATCGAGACAAGCCTACACCGTACACAGCAGTGAGTGCGTATGCCAGTTGCTTGTCGTCAGGAATTGTAATACCGGAAATTCTCATATGTTTTATCCTTGTCGCTGCTTATGTCGAGGCTTTTTTTTGTTAATAACGAATACCACTCCCCGACGCTTCACAATCTTGTCGTCAGGACTCATTTTTTTGACCGATGAACGTACTTTCATAATAATTAATTTCGCTTAGTGATTCTCGCCTTTCCTCCATATGGATCAAGTATCATTCCTACTGTGTCACCGACGAGGACTCTGATACGAAATTTGCGCATCCGTCCTGAGAGGAACGCTAGGATAACCTCATCAGAATTCTTGAGGCGTACTCTAAAAAGCGCATTGGGAAGCGCCTCCTCTACGACCCCGTATTCGAGTTCATCAATAACAACGTTTTCTTGATCCATTAAACGATGCAAAGTCTAACAAATAAAAGTTGGTGCGTCAAATTATTTCTGCACAGTCAGTCACACTGACGATTAATCAGGCGCAGTTTGTACTATATTGATGGGTCGTGCACCTCCTCGATGCGAATATTTTCGGGTTGGGCTGGGAAGGACTGTCGCCAGAACGGTGTAATGGTTACTTTCGCCGCCCGGATACCCGGGTACGCGGTAATGGCGTTGTTGAGAGCAGTTTTAGGGAGGGTTGCAAGATCCTTTGCGAGCTTCAGAGCGTCAAACTGCCACACTAAGAGCGGTTTACCAACGAGCGAGAACGTGAGAGATGGCTCGTTTGCTATCACACTCGCGCTGGTTGTACTATTTGTGTACGAAAATGTTAGTACGGTCGGATCTTTCACACGGACATCTCCCCCATCGTAGGTCGCAATTGCCTCACTGGCGAGGAAGGTTCCAAACATCAGTTCTTCAAAAAGAGGTATCTGTAATATGGCCTGTTCCTTAAGGGTGACGAGGTCATTGCCATACGCAACTGTTGGCAACATAGTGTACGTCAGCGCCACCGCTTCCATAAACGCAATGGTGCCAGCTGGGCGTTCAGTCTGAATGCGATTAAGCAACTGATCACGCAACTCAATTTGTAGTGCTTGCCGTGCTGTACTCAGCTCGGCATCATCTATCTGATACTGAGGGCCAGCAAAGCCACCAGTGAATGCTTCAGTGTTTTCTGCGTAGATAGATTCGTAGAGGGCTGTAAACCCATTCTCTTGAAACCCAGGTACAGTGAAGCGGGTTTTGGCTGGCAGGTTATACGACTCGCCTGGCTCCGCCGCGGTTACGCTGGCTTGGATCGTTCCCGGGACAGTGGCGCCACTGCCATCTTTGATGGCACCGGGGACCACCACTGCTTCACTTATACGGAAAATTTTGCCATCGGGTGACCGAAAGCGGGTATTGGCGATCAATCGTTCGGCTCCAGGGGTGTTTTTAATGATGGTAATGGTACCGGTAGTGGTTTCTGTCACCTCAACCTGACCACTCGCTTTCACTTGTCGTTCACCGGTCGCTTCCAGAGTGAGAATCGTATAGCTAAGAGCATTTTCACGTGGTGTCGGGTAGGCAGTGAATTCAGCATTAATATTTGGTTCTTTAATTTGTGGGTAGACAGTGAGGACAGTTTTACCAGTAAATGCAGAAATAGTTACGGTCACAATAATAATGAGTGCAAAGGCTGCAATGATGTAAAACGGACGACGGCTTTGTCTCGAACGGCCATCTTCAATGACTATGTGTGGAATATCATCTGGGGCTGCCACGGTGGTCGGGCGTGATGCGTGTGGGGGGCGGGTAACAGGTCGAGGCTGACGCGGTGCTGCTGGTCTAATATCTTGCAGATTCCATTTTTGTGACATACGTTTACTTAGTATAACTCTTTTTGGGTCTATTCGCTCTGTTTCTGTTGCATGATGTGGAAAAGCTGGGCAGTGGCAAGTTCGATACCACCTACTGACTGAGTGGTGGTTGAGGTGCGTGTTAAGTGGGAGGTGAGTAGTTCTACGGTTGGCTGATTATGGGTGGCTTTCTTGACTGATCGTTTTATACTCGGTTCAAGGAGTGGTGCGTATTTGGCTTCGCAGTTGAGTAATAAGGTTGAAGGTAGAATCAGTCCGTCTCCAGTTTCGAGAAAAAGTTCACTGAGCGTCTGTTCATACGTTGAGAGTGTCGCTTTCACCATTGCTTGTTTTTGTTCGCCCGCACGTGTCATAAAATCGAGTGGTTCTGGTGATCCAAAGTAGCCGAAAATTTCTCCTGCCGGGATGTTTGTTTGCTCAGAAAGTTGGCGCACGAGTGTGTAGAGTCCAACCGGTGTGTGGGTGGTGTACGCAAGAATACCGTCACGAATGACTCCAATTTCGGTTGCTTCGTACCCCACTGATACAATCGCAGCGTGGGATGTGGTCGGTCGCATGGTGCGGAGTGTCTCATATAGGGCCAACATCGATGTCGTGATAAGTAGCTCAGCCGCGGGGAGAGTTTTTTGTTGGATGTCAGTGACGGCTTCAATAAGATAGGAGTGTGCAATAGCGCTCAGTTGGGTTAAGGTAATCGTGTTTGCAATCTGATCTTCGGGCTCGCGCACAACGTAGCCGTTGCAGGTTACTTCAGCAATCATGCGGTGAGTAATTGAGAGACCAAGCTCTGCAATAGCGGTTTGCGCTTTTAGATCAGTATCAACTTTTTGATCCGCTTGCTCGGTCAGGTCGCGGATGAGCTCAGCTGACACACGGATGGGAGTCGGTTGTGTGTAGGTAATGGTCTGAGGGATTGTGTACGACCAAGGAGCTGCCACGGTGACCTGAACAGATTCGATTTTGGCCCGTGGATATTTCGCATGTAGCGCGTGCAGCGCCTGAGTGTTGATGGCCAGAGACGCATTCATGAGCGACGTGATCATCGCCTTCGTGATTTGTTCAGGGGTCGCACGTGGGTGGAGTGGCTGATGTTCTCGACTTGACCAGATGATTTCAGGTGTGGATGCGTCGTGGTGGCTCGCTACCACCGATGCGAGCGTGCTCCCAGATCCGATATCTATCAACAAACCAAATTCACTTTTTTGTTTTGATAGTAAAGAGCGAAACATACGTATCTAGTATACCAAGCAGGCGACCACAAAGTGGTCGCCTGCTTGCGTGTTCCCGTGGATAGAATAGTTTATTCTAAAATCGCTTTGATTCTTCGAATACCCGCCGCAGAAGATTCTTCCTTAGTAATTTTGAACGTGCCCTGAATATTCTCTAGTCGGGTGACATGTGGTCCTCCACAAAGTTCACGAGATACAACCATGCCATCATTGGTTGTCATGGTGTACACCTTGACCTCATCGGGGTAGCGATCCCAAAATGACGCTTCAATCGTGTGGTCTTGTTCTGCGTCGGCCTTTTTCATCATTACTATGTGTACCTCTCCACCTTTTCTGATTGCCTCATTGACGTATGCTTCAACTGCAGCCAGCTGATCTGGTGTTATTTTATCTGGGTGGGTTATGTCATAGCGCAGACGCTCCCCTGTGATATTGCTTCCAGCTTGGTGGACATGAGAGCCGAGAATCTTTCTCAGGCCAGCGAGCATGAGGTGGGTGCAGGTGTGATATGCAACCACTCGTTCTGAACTGTCGGCCAATCCTCCTTTGAATTGTTGTTCTGATCCAGCTCGACTTTTATCACGATGTTCATCCATTAACGAATTGAACCCAGCTCGCTCAACCACCAGACCTTTTTCAGCTGCGATTTCTTCAGTCAATTCAATTGGAAAACCATAAGTAGTGTATAGGTCAAACGCATTTTGTGCGCTGATGGCTTTGACTGCGGTCGGAGGAATAGTCTTATCCACGATTGTTTTCCCATCAACTTCCTTACTTTGCACGTGGATTTGCAGCGATATTTTATTAAATTGTCTGAGTCCGGCTTCAAGTGTTTTGCGAAACTGTTCTTCTTCGCGGGTGATAGCGAGTAGAATCTGATCTCGCTCTGTTACTAGGTTTGGGTAGTGGTTAGCGTACGTATCAATCACGGCAGTTGCGAGTTCCGCAAATCGGCCAGCAGGGATACCAATGGTGTCGGCGTATCGTACTGCCCGTCGGAGTAAGCGACGAACGAAGTAACCTTGTTGCTCATTACTTGGTAACACCCCATCACCGATCATAAAGACAGCCCCGCGAATGTGGTCGGTGATGACTCGAAACGCGACGAGGTGGTCTAAATATTTTTTACCGGACAGTGTTTCAATATGGGCAACGACGGTCGCGAGTAAGTCAACTCGAAAGACGTCCGGATCTCCCACTTTAGCCGCTGCGATCCGTTCCAGTCCCCCACCAAAGTCAACGTTACGTTGTGGTAATTTGGTGAAGCTACCATTTACTTGCTTGATATATTCAATAAACACAGAGTTACCGATCTCTAAAAACTGACCCGAGTCACTATTTGGATGTGGAAGTAGTTGACCGTAAGTGGGGTGGGTCGCGTGTTCGGAACCAAAATCGTAGAATACTTCACTATCTGGCCCACCGATTTCACCAACCGGCATCTTTTCTGGGGTACCAGACCGACTCCACCAATTCTTGGTGGCATCATAATAAAAGATCCGCCCGCCTTGCATACCGATCTCGTAGCCGGCCTCTTCTGAACCAATAAAGACATCTTTCGCGTCAATTCCGCGCTCAGCAAAGAGGGTTTTCCAGATGTGTACTGACTCTTCATCACGTGGAATGCCAAGGGTTTCGTCACCCGCAAATACTGTGACATAAATGCGCTGCGGGTCTAGACCAACCTCATCTACAAGGTATGTAAAAAAGTAACGCAACTGCTCCTCTTTGAAGTAGTCCCCTAAAGACCAGTTTCCCAGCATTTCGAAAAAGGTGGTGTGGCGATTGTCACCTACTTCCTCTATGTCATTCGCTCGGAAACATTTTTGTGAGTCGGCCAACCGGGTTCCCATCGGGTGCGGTTCGCCCAAGAGGTATGGAATAAGGGGTTGCATACCGCTTCCGGTGAAAAGCGTGGTCGGATCATTTTCCGGCACAAGGGCTGCCGACGGAATGATGGCATGACCACGCTCTGCCATAAACGCTAGAAATTTGCTCCGAACCTCATTTCCGCTCATCATACACATGTGTTTAGATGCTACTAATGTAGTGGCACTATACCAGAATTTTGGATTATGGCGAGATTGAATTGATCACGGTAGCTGCACAGTCATCGCCACTACAGTGGAAGAGTGCCGTCGGTGAATAAAAGTATACCTCCATGAGGTACCCCGTTACAATGAGGACTAACCCGATGAAGGTCAAAAACCGTTCCTGGTGGTAGGTTAAAATAACCTTTTTATCGATTCGATGTTCCTTTATGAGTGAGTGATGCATATGAAGAACAGCCAACACAACAAGCACTTTACCAAAAACACCGAGGGTGATTCCCCAAAACAGAATATTCATATGAACTAGTATGCCATAGTTTTATGGAATGCTTGGATAGCCTTTTGCACAGGTACAACTGGTCCGGCTCCGCTCACGGTGATGGCGCTCGGGATAAGATATGTACGAAGTGCCTGGTTGACCTCTTCGCGGGTGAGGGTGCTGATACGCTCCTTACGCTCTTTGATTTCAGCGACCGTGAAGCCCTCTTTATGGTAGCTATGGAGCGATCGTAATTGCGCCCCAATTGAATCCTGTTCGAGTACTTGGCCAGTCATCAGAATGCGCTTAAAGCGCTTTAATTCTTCCTCAGTGATGCCGTGTGTGTGTATAGTAGTAATTTCTCGAAAGGTGCTGGTGAGTCCCTGTACTGCTTTATCGGGGGCGAAAAAAGTCATGATCCGCCACATGCCAAATTCTGGACCATTAAATTGTTCGAGAGTAGCATAGATACCGTAGGTCAGACCCTCTTTTTCTCGCACGGTACTCATGAGTCTCCCGGTGAAGCCACCCCATTTTCCAAGGACGGCGAGACCAAACATGAAAGGAATATACTGGGGGTGGTGAAGGGAGATGGGTACGGGGGCACCAATGCTAAAATCGATATTCTGACGGCTTGGAATATTGATGAGGAGTGACTGTGGGGCTTGATTACGTTGTGTATGTACGCCGGTTTTAGATTGTATTACATGAGATTTGCGGAGTGCATCACACCAACGCTTCGTGTCCGTAATGGTCTTTGTATCACTGGCAATTGAAACGGTGAAATATGAGGAGAGTATGCGGTTGAGCACCCGTTCAAGGTCTTTTTTTGTTACCTGTGAGACGGCTTTGATAGTATCTTCAATACTATAGGTATATCGACGATCGGCCGTATCGTAATAGTGATTAATGAGAGCCGAGTGCGCGCGGCTGCGACTATCTTCTTTGGCTTCATAGAGTTGATTGATGATGGTTTTTTTGGCGCGTGCGAGTTCAGTAGCGTTAAAGGTTGCGCTTGTCAGAATGGTAGTGAGTAGTGAGCGTAATTTAGGAATGACAGAAGTAAGACCTTTGATCGATACCGTCAATGAGCCACCTGAGAGCGTGATTGAGAGCGAACCACCAGTGTCATTGATAGCGCCAAATATGTCAGCCCGACTGAGTGACCCAGCTCCGGATAGGAGCATATCAGCAAGTAAGAGCTCGGTGGCTTGGTAGCGCAGTGAGTTTTCAGTGTGGATATCTGCTGAAAGATACATCGTTGTGGTTGGCAAAGCATCAGCTGATAGCTCAGCCAAGGAAAATGTTTCGAACGGTGTAATAGTAGGTTGCATACGTTATGAATGACTGGATGTGCCAATAATGTAGCCCATAGTCTGAACCGATTCATCGAGCAGAGTAGTGCGGCTATGGAGAATGTCTTTCATGGTAATTGAGCGCAGGATAGTCGGTGTCTCATGGTAGACATTGATCGCGTCAGCGGCTGCGTACTCGGTGAGTTCTCGCGCAATACCAAGTGAACTCGATCGACTAAAGTACTCGCTTGTGAGCAACTGTTGAATGACTTGTTTGAGACGTTTTTTGAGGTCAGCGGTAGTTATGTTAGCAAAGGCTTCTCTCACATCGTGTTCTAGATTCGAATGGGTTTCCCCTGGTGCCAGGGTGAAGGTAAGCATGCCAAGATTCGTGTCGACGGTCGGTTCTTGTGACCACTCGATACTCGCACATCGGCCGGTATCAACAAATTTTTTTTGAAACGGACTGTCCGGACCACTCACAAGGCAATCAAAGAGCACTTTTGTGACAAACCAATCACGAGTCGGAAAACCGGCGTGCTTGAAGCCAAAAGCCACCGCATTGGTCGTCGTTGGTCGACTGATAGTGACTCGACGAATTCCTTCTTGGACCGGTTCTTTAGGGTAGTTACGAGGAATGGCGGTTGGTGGATTTTTGATCGCACTGAAATGGGCGGCAACGGTGCGGAGTGCGCGTGTACGTTCTAAGTCACCAATCACCATCATGACAGCATTATGCGGAGTATAGTAACGTCGGTAGAAGCGATCGAGTGCTTCGGCGGTATAGCGCTCGATATCTTCTCGGTAACCAATGGTTTCGTGCCCGTACGGATGGGAGAAGAACGCGGTACTCACCATGCACACCGAGAGCGCGAAGAATGGGTCACCGTGGTACATATCAAATTCACTGAGTACATTACCCTGCTCAGGCTCGAGTACCGCCGGGGTAAGAATGGTCCCTGTCATCCGCTCGGCTTCAATCCGCACTGCGGTGTCAAAGTTTTCGACTGGGTAATTGAAAAAGTATGTTGTGCGGTCTTTCCAAGTGTTTGCATTGAGGATGCACCCACTATCTCGCTCAAATTGCATAGCGCTACCAGCAGTAACATTCGCTGCGATATCATAGGTGGTTGGTTTAAAGAGCATATGCTCGAGCATATGCGCGATGCCGGTCTCACCACGGGCTTCATCTCGAGCTCCAACGCGATAGGTGATGTTGGTGGTCGCGGTACCGGTGTTTGGCCGGTATTGATAGATCACTCGTAAGTTATTGCTCTTAAGTTGGTACTCTTCGATTTCACCGTAACAACCGATAAATCGGTATTCACGCGGGACGCCCTTAGGTGGTTTTTGAGATACTGGTTTCGACATCGATAAGAAAGTTTTTATATTCGGTAAATACGTGATTGAACTCGTGTACTATATCACTTTTCAAGCGAGCGTTGATTACGTTTGACATATCCTGGTAGACTTCTGCCCGATCAGCCAGGTTTTTGCCAAAATCTTGGAGAAATCGCACATGATCATCGTAGTATTCTTCAACCGTCGTGCGGAAGTTGTGGATTTTATCCGCCGCAGCAATGAGAATCGCGTCGTCACTTCCCTTCTTGAGTTGTTGGGCGTAGGTCTTTTTACGTTCTTTCCAGGTGAGTTTAGTACCGTCTTTATCTTTTGGCTCAGTGAGTGTGAGCACGAGCTCAGCGACTGGGTAGCCGAAGTCGTCACGGAGTTCTTCAAACGTGTAGTCAGTATCTTCCAGTGTGTCGTGCAACAGGGCGGCGATGATCACCTCTTCATTATCGGTGTAATCAAGTAAGATCAGACTCACTGCCATCAGGTGTGTGATGTATGGCAATGGAATCGAGCCTTTGCGCAGTTGATCCTGGTGGAGGATACTGGCGGCACGAATGGCTTGCTCAATGCGGAAGGAGTACATGTGTTTTACTTATCTTGCGCAGCTTGTCTACGGCGTTCGTCATCTTCTCGCTGTCGAAGTCGCTTAAGCTCTTGCTCGTGAGTATCAATATCTCGTTCAAGATCTTGACGCCGATGTTCGAGTGACTCAATGGCCCGCTGACTCTCGTGTCGTAATTTGTCCATCGCTGCGTCAGCGTTTCGTCTGGTATTACTAATTTCCGTATTTAATTGTTGTTGCTCAGATCGGAGTCGTTGAAGTTTTTCCTCCTCACGCTTAATGTCTGGTTCGAACATATGTCTTATAGTGTAACACCCTCGGCCACTAAACGTCGATACTTTTCCGCTTCCCCGCCCCGGTTGTACCCACCTGCTGTACCATCGCTGCGGATGACGCGGTGACAAGGAATGGTGGGGTCGAAGTTACGAGCCATCAAGTTGGCGACCGCACGGGCGGCGTTGGGGTACCCTGCTTGCGCTGCAACGCCCTGATATGAAAGTACGGTACCAGCTGGTATCTGCTTCACAACTGCTATCACGGCCGTTTGGAAGGGTGTCATGATTATTCCTTAATCCTTTTGCGTTGCTTTTGTTTGTTGGTGTATGGTCAACAATCGTCTACCGACGGCCTCCCGATATGGACAAAATTCACAGTTGGGTCCAGTTGAAGGGATTGTTTGGCTTTCAAGGCAGGTTTTGATCGCACCAAGAGTGGGTTCAATCCAATCCGATTCAGTGTTAACGGGGACTAATGTGGTCTCAAATAGTAGTGTGTCAGAGAAGGTGTCTGCGGTTTTGTCGGCGTTGGCGTATACCAAGTAGCCGGTTGGTGCCACCGTAAAACCGTTTTGTTCCAGGAGCCAACGGTAGACGCCGAGCTGACGGGTATATTGCTGCTCCCAGGGACTATCACCCAGTGTTTCGATGCGACCGTCTTTGGCGGTCGCTTTATAGTCAACGATAATTAATTCTTGTGTCGGAGTGATCCAGATATCGTCTACCCCACCACTGACAAGCAGTCCCGTTTCAGAGTGGGTGTGCGTGATTCCGACAAATGGATCCCGCCAGGTATCAAGGTCAGGATGGTAAAACGGAATAGCGTCTATCTTGTACTCAAGCATTAATGGATGTGGCGCTTTTGTTTCTCGGTAGTGGTCAAATTCACGTTTAAAGAGTTCGTCAACTGCGATATTGAGATTAAATGACGGGAAGCCAGGACGCTTGATGCCGAGTACATTGTCTACGTAGAAGCATCGTGGACACTCTAGAAAGGCATCTATTTTTGAACGTGATAGCTTCCATTTACTTCCCCGGTAATTCCAGTCACTATGGCGGTTTGGGTTATATCGCTTAACGTATTCAGACATATACAATGTAGTATACAGCATGAGCCAAACAAGCCGAGCCTGGACCGTATGGTCCAGGCTCGGCTACTTCTTTATAAACAAGATGGTTATTCAGCAGTAAATGTGGCAAAAATGGTGTCAATCTGGACGTCTCCAGCGAGGTTGAACGAAAAGTCACCATTCTCTGTGAAAATTACCACAGCATACTGGCGACCAGCAATGGTGGGGGTCTGGAGTGGGATAGATGTTGGTACTCGTCCCTGAGACTCGCTAAAGCGAGTGACGCCAAGGATGGTGCCGAGTTGATCATTCTGATAGTTACGTACCCCAATCCATCCTTCAGCGACTGGGAAGACGGCTTCGTCGAGCGCTACTTCTAGAGAAGCTGGCTGGTTCATCACACTGACTGCACCGTCACCAACTGGCAACGTCGGTGTAGTTGGTGCATCCGCTTCGTCTTCTGGAGTAGGCTCAGTATCTGCTTCAGTATCAGTGTTTGCTTCGTCATCGGCTACTTCAACAGTAGCTGGGCTCATGTCGTCAACGTGGTCAGTGTGTGGGTCTGAGAATGCCCACACGAGCATACCACCGATAAGTAATCCAACTACAAATGCTACAATAGTCTTTTGTCCGTCTTGCTGAGTTTGTTCTGCCATACGATTGAAATGTAATGCTGTTTAACTAATACGGTAGAGTATATCACGCCTAAATATAGGCGTTTACTTGACAAAAATCATCAAAAGATGGCTAATGGGCGTTCGAGATAAGCGTTGCTTCTTGCAATACGGCTTCTTGTTTACGAGGAGCGAGATGCAGGTGTCGCAACAGATGGGGTTGGGCGACCAGGTCGCTGCAGAGAATTGCTCCACGTTCGATAAGGGTCGCTGCTTGTGCAACATGGAGTGACTCGAGGACAGTAATCGGATACACCCGGGCTCGCTGGATACGGTCATGGAGGTTGTTGCGTCTCGGATAGTCCCAACTAAGGAGATTGAGTCCAACACAGGCGCCGTACTTCTCGGCCGCAGAGGTAAATTTTGTATTGGTAATAAGCCAGAATTCGGTTATCCCACAAATATCATCGGTGCATATCCGCGCTGCTTTTAGGTCCAGCAGTCGTGCATACGAGTACATCGCCACTTGAAGGTCTGATTTTACGCCTGGTCGAGAGTGGAATTTAGCTTCCCCTACAAAACTGTGATCAGCTTTGTAGGCTGCAATATCGATTTCATGTAGGGCACAGTTACCTTGAATCATGATGCCGGTTTTGGTGGTGTACCCGTCACTGGCAAATAATCTGCCTAAAAAAACTTCAAACGGAAACCCGGTTGGACCGAGTCCAAACAGTGCGCGCCGCAGGGAGTAACGGGCGGCGGCTGGTGGTTTACTCTGATGGAGGAATGTAAACGCGAGACGATAGATCTCCTGGGTGGTCATTTCATCTCGGATTAGGCCCAGAATATGGGTGACAATTTCATTTATTTCATCTGGACGTGCACCAGCTCGTCTGAGTGAGCGCCTGAGTTTTTCGACTTTAAAGAACTCTTGGCTACCATCAGCCTTGGTCACACGTACAGACTCTAGCATGCCGCTATCATACCACCGCCGAGGCAGATGTCTCCATCATATAGTACACAGGATTGTCCAAGTGCTGGTTGCTCAGTGCTGTGGTCGGGGATGACTTCGAGAGTGTTGTCCTGCGTGTCGAAGCCTTGGATTGTTACGGCAAATGGTGTTTGGCGGTAGCGGATTTGGGCTTCGACTCGTTTTGGTACGTGATGTCGCATGACCACCCTAGAAAGCTGCCAAGTAGCGAGGGGTGCTGTGGTGGCTCGGGTTGTGTCCACGATCAGCGTGTTACGGCTGACATCTTTTTTAATGACGTAGTACGGTGTTTGGGTTGCGTTTTGTGTATGGATCGTAAAACCGTGTCGTTGACCAACGGTATATATTTGTGCACCGCGGTGCGTACCAATCACTGTCCCCGCGATATCGAGCACTGGTCCTGGAGTCAGTTCTAGGTAGTGAGACAAAAAGTCACCAATATCGATCTGGCCAAGGAAGCAAATGCCTTGGCTGTCGTGTTTGGAAGCTACGGGTAAGCCGGTTGCTTGTGCCACTCTGCGGATGGTAGATTTGGGAGAGTCCCCGACGGGAAATAGACTATCTGCTAATTGCTCTTTCGTGAGTGACCATAAAAAGTATGTCTGGTCTTTCTCTGGGTCGTTGCCGCGTTTGAGTGCAGGCGTACCGTCCTGGTGTATTACTCGTTCAGCGTAATGTCCGGTTGCAATGAAGTCGGCACCAAAGGATTTTGCAAAGGCGCGAAAGACACCAAATTTTACGTATTGATTACAGAGAATGTCTGGATTTGGTGTGATTCCCGCTTCATAGCCAGCAATGAAATCTTTTGCCACTTCATCACGATAGGCTGCTTCCCCATCGCATGTTAAAAATGGGATACCAAGATGCGCTGCCACGCGCATAGCATCGAGTCGTTCCTTCTCCCAGTTGCACACCAAAAAATCAGGGTGCCATACTTTAATAAATATCCCGACAACATTGTAGCCACTCTGCAGGAGGCGCAGCGCCGCGACTGATGAATCTACCCCACCTGATAGGCCGACAAAGACGGTTTTTCCCTTAGACATACCGGTACGCTATCAGCTCATCATGACTAACGCAAATATCGTTCGATGTTACGCTGGTGCTCTGTATAGGTTTCAGCATAGTAAAATACCCCATCATTGCCAGTAATATAGAAGAGGTAGGGTGACTCAGTCGGATTTAAAACCGCCAGAATCGCATCGAGGCCCGGATTACCAATCGGTGTTGGTGGAAGGCCACGGTAGAGATACGTGTTGTAGGGTGTATCAATGGTGAGGTCTGCTGGAGTCAATTGCGACAGTGGCTTGTTGAGAGTGTATTCAATCGAGGCATCAGCTTGAAGCGGCATGCCGATAGAGATTCGTGAAAGGAGGATACCCGCTACCATGCGCTTGCTGTCAGGATCGTTCGCTTCGCGTTCAACGATTGAGGCTAAGGTGATAATGTCTGATTCAGATAGTGGATGGGAGTCTATGGCAGCTTGGTGTGGAGCCAGTGTGGTGCGATACGTCTCGGTGAGTAGCGTAAACACATCATCTGAAGTAAAGGTGGGTGGAACCAGATAGGTGTCTGGAAAAAGCGTACCCTCATGTGGCTCAGCTAGCGTAACAAACGCTTCGGCGTCGAATTCAGGCAATGTCTCACTCAGGCGAGCGGCAAGCTGACGAACACGCTCACCTTCTATGTGTGTGATTCGTACGAGTGTGCTTTCATAATCACCTTCCATGAGTCGCTCCGCGACGTCTGTAGTCGAGAGAGGTTCATTAAATCGGTACGTACTCGCTTTAATCGTCGTTGGATCGTGTGACCACGAAAGGAGTACGTACAGCAAGGTGGCAGATCGAATTACTCGTGCTGCTTGCAAGGTTTCAGTGATTGCTCGCACTGATGTGCCCGGAGCAATAGTGATTTCGGTTCCACTGGGAAAGTTATCTGGCGGTCGGTTGAGCTCAGTTGCATACCAACTGAACGCAAGCAGTATGAGGCAGAGACCACATACTGATACACAGAACCAAATCAGCCAGTGTCGTGGCTTGCCTGTCTGAGGTTCTGTAATGGGATCGGGTTCCATATGACATTATATCCCAAACGGAATACCAGTTGGCAGATTGCTCGGAGCTTCACGACGCGTCGACTCGATGCGCGGTAGCCCAGGAGTCATCACTACTTTACCAGGGATGTGATATATCGTTGCCAATTCTTCGACTGACATCACTTTGGGAGCATCGATATGCGTTTTTTTATCACCGTCATCATAGCTACGCTTTTTATATAAATCGAGTTCTTTCTTTTTCAGGGCAATTTTTTTCTTACCATTCCAGTCTGAAAACCAGTTGTAGTCAAAGTCGGTACGCCAGCGTACCCCGAGTGCATTGCGACCTAGAATGTCATACTGAGAGAAGGGCTTTAAAAGGAGGCCGATTTTTTCACCATCAAATTTGTTTACCTCAGTAATATACATCGCCCGAATGGCTACTTCGTAGGCATACTTCCCAACGTTGCGTTCGATGGCAGCAATCGTATCACGTTCTCCCGCCGTGAGTCGCACCTGCTCTTCCCCTTCATTTGGTCCAAGTTTTTTATTGTTTCGACCAGACATCTCATTGATGGTCGCCTTTGCATCTGCTTCCCAGGTGCCAGATTCACTGATATCACCAGTCTTAAAATTTTTCTTGGCATGGGGCTTTAAAAGGAACTGTATCCATAGCCGCTCGTGCGCCGCCGCCTTTCCAAGGGCCTCAAGCATTGGTGCCATCGGCTCAAATTTCTCCTCTTCTTTAGGCATCCGATCGAGACCATAGTCAATGTACGTTTTAATCGGGAATATCGACTTCTCTTTTTTGACGATGTGAAATGACATCATGTCGTATTTTTTGGGGTCCCACGTTATTTCACCAGTGTAGTCGATCGGTTCTTCGACGATCTCGATGCCAGGGTATTGAGAGTATAGTTGTGCTTCAACAGCATTCTTAATTTTTTTGGTGGGAACATTGGCATAGAAACGCACCTCTCCCCCAATTGACACGAGTTCAAAGCTCAGTGTCAGCGGTGACTTACCGTCGATATAGGCTTGCCAGAGGTTTTCTGGACCATTTGGGTTGTGGAGTTGCGCAAAGACACTTTCCATCGCCTCTGGCGACTTGAAAACTTCTTGTGGCAGTTTGATGCGTAGGGTGGTTCGTCCATTCTCGAGTGCGAATTTTAAGCGCACGTAATCCATCCACCGTTCATACAAAATATAAAAGAATGTGGTGGGAAGCCAGATTGGTGTTAGGGCAATCACAATGGAGACGATTGGCTCCAGGTTAATGCCGAGTCGAGTAAAGACGAAATACATCATGCCAAGCCCCACAAATAAAATAAGTGGACCGCCGATGGCACCAAACAACGTAGTAACGAGATCTTTCATGTCGTGATGATATTGTACTATATTAAATCAAGCGGAGATGCTGACATCCCCGCTTGACTCACTGCATACTCATGTGTAGTTCTACTCTGCGAGCGTGTATGTTCCGTTACTCAGACGACGAAATAGGTTGGCATCTTGAAGATTGACCAGAATAGTATTGTCTTTTACGTAGCGTTCTTTGCGGACCTTATCAATAATTTCTTCACGTGAGAGTGGTCCTTCTTGTGCCAAGATATCACGCAGGACATCCTTCACAACTCCAGCGGTGTAACCCCACTCAGTCAGTGCGTAAAGTCCACGACCGACGAGGACAAACCGAGCGTCTTTAATGAGTTCGTTGTGAGTCGTCGCGACGTGTGCCTTGTGACCAAAGAGTTCATCAATTGAACCAGCGACTTCGCGGAAGTGCATCGGAGACCCGTGGCGTTTGACTGCGAGGTAGGCGTAATCACGAATTCCCTTGACGCGAACATTTGGACTATCAGCTGGTCCCCAATCACCAAGCGGGTTACGCCCAATTTGCTTTGAGATGGAGAGCCAGCGCTTTAGCACGTGCTCATCATGCTTGTCAGCAATCTCCATGAGTTCAGTACGGAAACGATTGAGGATTTCGGCTTCACTGACGAGTTCATCACGGTCGAGTGTCTTGTAGACATTGCGCAGTGCTTGCTCGACTGAATCAGCGGTTTTTCTTTCAGTAAACCAGCGGTGTGCGTAGTGAGGATTTTCCTTACTCTTATAAAATGGATCACCGACAACAAGTAAAAAGTATACGTGGTTTCGAGTGGCGGCATCATTCGTTAACTCATCAAGTAGTACGTGCTCAGCGATGACTCCCCCGCCAAGCTGATCAATGAGTTTTTGGAGCTCTAGGAAAAGATCATAATGCTTTTTATACGCATCAGATTTTTGGATTGATGAGATGCCGTAGTTTTCGATCTGACGGACTCGTTCACGAGTGATACCGTATGATTGCCCAATGGCTTCGAGAGTGTACGTTTCTCCATCTGCACCAAGTCCGTAACGCTTTTCGAGTACATCTCGAGCTCGTTCGGGAAGTGCTTCCAGGAGAATTTTGGTGACTTGCTTTGGCTTAAAGGTAATCATGTGTATGTGGGTAAATAAGTTGGTAGTACTTCAATGCGTGGCGTAATTTATAACACGTGCTGAAAAAAAGGTCAACAGGGGTTATTCCACAGCCTCGCTGCCGATAAAATTAAGGATACGCGATGGCACGTAAACGACTTTGGTGACAGTAAGTGCTGCCAGGCGCTTTGCTAGGCTTGGTTCGTTTTTTGCGAGTCCAATTGCTTCAGTTTCACTCGCTGTCGGGCTCAGGGTAATATCACCCCGGACCTTACCGTTGATTTGCACACCTATCGTGACCGATTGATCGCGCGCGAGCTCAGGGTCAAACACTGGCCAGACAGCTGTATGGATACTGTCACGACAGCCCGCCTCGTGCCAGAGCTCAGCTGCAAGGTGTGGCGCAAATGGTGCGAGTAGCCGAAGAAAGGCCTCATAACTTGTGTGTGTGAGACCAGCTTTTTCTACCTCGTTTAAATAGATCATCATCGCGCTAATGGCGGTGTTGAACTTGAAGGCTTCTATGTCCTCACTCACCTTCTTGATGGTTTTGTGGAGTGTGCTAGCGGCGCTCATTGGTTCTGTATCGACGATATGCGATGCCAGTCCATTCACTCGCTCCAAGAAGCGGCGGGCACCGACGAGACCATCTTGGCTCCAGGCGATAGTATTTTCGAAGGGACCCATGAACATCTCATAGACGCGGAGTGTATCAGCACCTACGAGCGACACAATATCGTCAGGATTGATTACATTCCCCCACCGCTTGCTCATCTTGCGGCCGTCTTCAGCGAGAATAAAGCCGAGAAACTCAAGTCGCTGAAATGGTTCGATGGTCGACACGACGCCAATATCATAGAGAAACTTATGCCAGAAGCGGGCGTAGATTAGGTGTCGCACGGCATGATCGCCACCAACGTAAACATCGACGGGTTGCCAATCCTTCTCTTTCTGGGGATCAATGAGTGCTTCAGTATTATGTGGGTCAATATAGCGTAGGTAGTACCAGCTGCTGCCCGCCCATTGCGGCATAGTATTGGTCTCGCGCGTGGCGTTAAGGAGTGTCTGTCCGGCCGGTGCCTCGCTCGCCACCATAAAGTCACCCTCATCAGTGAGGTAGCCAGTAACGTTTACCCAGTCACTGATGGTCGAGAGCGGTGATTGGCCATCCCCAGCTGGTTCGTAGTGTTCCACCTCTGGCAGCGTAACGGGTAGTTGAGCAAAGGCCACCGGTACTGCAGTACTGTCTTCCAAGTGCACAATTGGAAACGGCTCACCCCAGTACCGCTGTCGACTAAAGACCCAGTCCTTAATTTTATAGGTTTTTGTCATTCGACCCCCCACCTTTTCAACGATCGTTCGTTTTGCGTCTTCTGAATTCATCCCGTCAAATTCACCTGAATGAATCAGTGTACCCGTGCCTGTATGTAGTTCACCATGTAGAAAACATCTCCAGGCTCGAGCGTGCCAAGACCACGTGATCAATGCTGCGATCTGGTCTTTCTGTACCCATTCAATAGTATGCTTACCTTCATCAATCTCAGATGGAACCTGATGGAGTGAATTTAGTTTTATGTGATAGAAACTTGATGTGCCTTGTTGGTTTTTTAGTTTGCTGTGTCGGTAGCCAATCGAGCTGGTGCAAAATATTGGTGTGGCGCTCACAAACGTAAAATCAGTGAATCCCGTCTCTTCGCGCAGCTCCTTTGTAACAGCCACATGATCAGTGTCGCCATCCTTTCCCCCACCTACAAAGTGGGCGAGATTTCTATTGTCAGTATCAATTTCTCTTTGTAGTAAAAACGTCCCATCTGTCGGGTGTTCAATAATGATGTCAATACTGTCTCTTGTTGCGAGTGTTTCGACGTCAGAGCGTGGAGCGTCTGCACCATCAGCAATGAATGACTCCGTAATTACTGGTTGGATAGTGAGGCCAAATTTCTTTGCAAATGCATAATCTCGTTCGTCATGCGCAGGGACAGCCATAATGGCGCCGGTACCGTATGAGGCAAGCACGTAATCGGCTATATAGACCGGGATCACTGCGCCACTGGCTGGGTTAGTGGCAGTGACGCCTGCAAGCTTCACACCGGTTTTTTCTTTTGTATCATCAAGACGATCCATTTCTTTCTTCTCCGCCACGTCACTAATATATGCTTCAACTTCAGGCCAATTTGTGATGGTGGCCTTATAGGTTCTAATCAGCGGATGTTCTGGAGCTAGTACCAGGTAGGTGGCGCCGAAGAGGGTGTCCGGTCGGGTCGTGAAGACGGTTACCGTATCACCAGTTGAGAGCGTGAAGTCGATTTCTGCTCCCTCACTCCGTCCAATCCAATTCCGCTGCGCTTCTTTAATGTGCTCTGGCCACGCGAGGGTGTCGAGATCTTGGAGTAGACGGTCAGCGTACTCACGGATCTTCAAGGTCCATTGTCGCATCGGTCGCTTCTCCACTCTACTATCACAGCGCTCACAGGTACCATCGCTGTTGAGGTCCTCGTTTGCGAGTCCCGTCTGACAGCCAGGGCACCAGTTGATCGGTTCGTGACTTTCATACGCTAGTCCCTTTTTGAAGAGTTGAATGAAGATCCATTGTGTCCAGGTATAAAAATCTGGATCTGTGGTGTTGATCTCGCGCGACCAATCGTAGTCAAACCCAAGCTTCTCGAGTTGGGCTTTAAAGTTTGCGATATTTTGGTCGACGGCGACGCGCGGGTGAACTTTGTGTTTGATGGCGAAGTTTTCGGCTGGCAGCCCAAACGCATCCCAGCCCATCGGATGGAGCACTTCATGTCCACACATGCGTTTGAAGCGGCTGTAGATATCAGTTGCTATGTAGCCTTTTGGGTGCCCCACATGTAGTCCCTCACCTGAGGGGTACGGAAACATGTCGAGCACAAATGTTTTTGGTTTCGGTGAGCTGTCTTTTGTAATGTATATGTTGTCTGCTCGCCAGGATTGCTGCCACTTCGCTTCGATCGTGCCGTGATCAAATTTTTTGT
>CAYXOF010000002.1:0-44681 GCA_964466905.1 uncultured Candidatus Saccharibacteria bacterium
GCCCTTCAGCTGCAACAATTCTCCGACCGTCGGAGTATCTCCCGCGATGATTTCCGCGATCCGGGCTTCACCAAGCCGTTCCACCGCACAGGCTTGCATGGCTGGAGTGATCTCGGCTGTCTCTTGATCCATCCCGATAAACTCAAGCGCGGTCGCCTGTGTCGGTGTTAACGACATATCTCGCAGTGGGATGGTTTCGTATACAGGTGCACTCGTCGTCGGTGCATCGACCCTGGTCGACCCCACCTCTCCTGGCAGCACACTGGTACTGGTGGCTGTCGTGGCAGTACGCTGTGTTGCTACCTCACCAACCACTGGCAATGTACGCTGATATTGTGCTACCAAGTAATACACCAGCACCGAGAGAACCAGAGCAGCTACTAACAAGCAGCTCATGAGGAGTATATACCGCTTCATGGCGCCACGTACTCAACCGGCGCTTGTAAGACACTGATGATCGTGAGGGCAAGTAGTACGAGAAAGATACAGCCACAGAAAATCGCTAACCGCGGACGCGACAATTCCATATTTCCGGTGTGCCAGTTACGGACAAATAAAAACGAGAAGACAAATTGCCAAAATGACATATCACTACTGTAACTTCTTATACAGTGTACCAGTGAATAAAAGGATAAGAATACCACCACCGAGGATAAGCCAGGGGTACTCGCGTAAAATTTCTAATTGCAACATAATTTGCTCAATCCCAAGAAATACTGAAGTTGCACCAATAGCAGTCAACAATAGGTAGACGAACGGAAACCGTCGGCTCAGTCCACGGCGTACTGGCTTGATGGTTGCCTCAAGTTCTCGACTGGTTGTTGTGATGACTGTCTCGACTGACGTAGACACAGCGGTAGCTGTGTCTACGGTATTTTCTACCACTCCTTGAACACGAGAATAGTTCTTTTTCATTACCTGAAGTGTACACTATCGACTTGGCGCCTGCTCCAATGCGAGCGATACTTCTCGCTCGACTCCTTTACTCTGGATACGGAGCGTCAGTGTGTCACCAACCGCAAAATCACGTAGTGCACTTGCCAGGTCGCGATCGCGCAAGTCTGTACCATTAATACTCAGTATAATATCATTTTCTACGAGCCCTGCTTTGTCGGCTGGTGAACCTGGCATCACCGCTAATTCTTCTCGAGTTTCGCCACGGATCACGAGCGCACCATAGTCAACTGAAAGATTATTGAGTTCTTGCACACGGGTGGTAATCATTGTGTATCGAACACCGAGATACGGACGGACAATCTCACCATACGTCGATACCGAATCAACCACCTGCTTTACAACATGTGCGGGTAGGGCAAAGCCAATATTGTCAGCCCCACGGGAGGTAGCCACATTCACCCCGATCACCTCTCCAGCGAGATTCAGCAGTGGTCCACCAGAATTACCTGGGTTAATCGCTGCATCAGTCTGAATGACCTGATCAAGCTGTTCACTCCGACCTTGGCCATCACTCGCAGTAATTGATCGCGCAAGTCCAGACACCACTCCGACCGAAACAGAATTACGGAATTCAGCGAGTGCATTACCAATCGCAATCACGGTCTCGCCTAACTGGAGTGACGTAGAGTCACCAAAGACCAAATGAGTGACACCACCCTCAGGGACAACATCAAAGCGTAAAATAGCAATATCAAGCTGCGGATCACGTGCCACGACGGTGACTGCGTGAGAGGTGCCATCATTAAGGAGCACTGAATAGCGCGCCTCAGTATCATCGACGACATGCCGATTGGTCACAATGAGCCCATCTTCACTCACAATAAAACCTGAGCCTCCACCAATTTCTTGTTCCTCGGTACCGTTTTCGCGAACTCGTGGGATTTGGAAACCACCCCAAAATCCCCACGGATTATACTCTTCATAATAGCGTTCATAGATTGGCACATCCTTAGTCACCACCACAGAAACAACCGCAGGATTTGCCGCAGCGACCGCACTGACCACGGTGTGCTCAGTCGTCGAATTACCTGACGGTGGTATTTCGTTCCCAACAACAATAGTGCTCCCTTGGCCTGTTTCTAAGACATACTGAGCGATTGGTACACGGGCAATGTAGAGCACACTCATCAGTAACAACACCGTAAGAAAACTTGAAACTACCACCAGAAAACTAACCGAGGGTGTTTTATTATTTGATTCCATATAGTACTTATACGTTACTCTTGAATTGTATCTTTCATAAATAATTGCTGGCCGCGCTCCCACATTTCTGGTCGATCTTGAAGCTTCAGCCAATACCACCACTCAGCTCCCCATAGATATTGCTGCTCAAAGTGCGTGGCTTCCGCATATTCTAAAATATCTTCAAATTTTTGTAAGTTCATCCGCGTGAATTGTGTTTCGAGTGGTACATCAATGATTGGCTCAATGAGCCATGGTTCAGCGGATAGTTCAATTAATAGCGTTGGTTTTTCTCCGTAACGGAGCGCCATGACATTATCCTTTACCCGGTAAAACCACGGCGGGAGAATCGTTCGAAACTGGCCGAGCTCAGGATTCCAGAAATGCACATACACACTGGTACCAAATAGGTCACCTCTTGAGTAGGCGCCAGCCCAGGTACCGAGATTTCCACTATCAGTCACGAGTACGTGACGCGAGGGGTCAAGTCGATTGACGAGCGCAATCTCACGCTCGAGAAAATCTGTATCAAGGACTCCACAGTGTTCAAACGCAAAGACCTCCAAAAACGGTTCATTCTCGACCTGCCAATAGATAATCGCTGGGCTATTTTTATAGCGTTCAACCACTACTTCAATGTAAGACATAATTGCCGCTTGTCGCTCAACCTCAGAAAGCGAACGTGCCCATTCGGGAACATGACATTCGGGCCATCTCGGCAGACGCCGACCAACCGCAAAGATGACCGTAGCACCAACCTCCTCCGCACGCATGATCTGGTAATCAAGCTCGTCGAAATTGAATGTTCCAGGGGCTGGCTCCACCATCGGCCAGTGGGCGGCTAAGCGAAGATGTCGCACCCCCAGATCATCCAGTATAGCATCGTAGGTTGCCTGCCAATCCAACCCTAGCTCACGCGCGTAGGAAGTATTAAATGACATGCCATACATGATCGTAGCTGGCTTATCTTTATACGTAAGCACAAGCAAAATCGAACCACACAGTACGCTACCAAAGACAATCCACAGTCCAATTTTTTGCCACCACTTCATAAGTACACTAAGTCTATCATGTGAACAAGATAAAGAAGCCGATACTAATTACTGCAATGTATAAAATTCGCTGCACGATCTCCCGTGGACGCAGTTCGCGGTCAGTTGCCGCTTCGGGTAAGAGTTTTGCAAACAAGAAACTGATCATTAAGATGAAAATGAAGCGAAGGGCTTCAAGTGCCTGCACCACCGCTACGTCACCCCAATCAGTTGCCTTCAGTAACAAAAACGCCGCTACTCCGGCGAGAATTTTCGTGAGCAGCACGATCACGCCCGTGCGCGGCGTCGCGGTCACGGTGTGCTCTTTAATCTTCTCAAGGTAGACCGGCACCAGGAGTAAGGATAGTGCAAACAATACAAATCCCACGCGCGACCAGAAAAATCCATCATCAAAGCTCGTCTCTTCAAACAATCCCTTCATCGTGATGTAGTGAAGCGCAAAAAAAATACCAGCATGGAGTACGTGAAGTACCACATCACGCTTGGGTAAATTTTGGGCGGTCAGTGCCGTACCAATCGTCAGTAACAGCACTCCCCAGATAAAATTTTGCGACAAGGAAGTACCAAGAAATAGATACGACATGCCAAATGTCGATAGTGCCGCAACCGCCCCAATAATCGGCATAACAGTCGATGTATCACTCCGTCGCAAAGCATCATACATGGAAACCAATGCCATAAAAAAAGTGTACGCGGCCAAAAACGACATCCCAACCACCTGAATACTGGGTGACTGCACGTTCTCGAGGGTCGGCATCCCCAGATCAGCCAAACCAGGAATCCAACCAAGGAAAAATATAACAATCCAAAATCCCGTCACTAAACACGAGTAAAAAGCATACACAAAGGGCCGCGGGAGCAACCGCTCATCCGAGACGATGTATTTGTCGAGAATCGCCACGACGGCATTTAAGAATTGTCCGGCAGTGGCCAAGAGAATCCAGCTCATGCCATTACTCTAGCACGGCATTTTTCTCGATGATTTCCTTATACACGTACGCGGATGGTCGAATATAGCGCTCTTTGGTTTCATAATCCACTGCCACTAAGCCAAATTTCTTTTCAAACCCAAGTGCCCACTCGTAATTATCCATGAGTGACCAGTAGAGATGCCCTCGGACATCAGCTCCGTCCTGTATCGCCCGCCACGTGGCTGCCACTTGCTTAGTGATATATTCTGCCCGATCTGAGTCATCATGATCTGCTATACCACCTTCAGATACAAAGAGTGGTTTACGATACCGAGCCAGCATCATAAGCGCGTCATAAATCCGCTCGGGAGCAAAATTCCAGTCCATATCGGTTTTCTTCCACTGCCGAGTATCACCAAACTGCGTATAAAAATAGTAATTCAGCCCAATGGAATCGATACGTTGTTTGACTCGATTCATGAATATCTTTGTCCACACGTAATTTGCCACCGCTGCCTTCAGTTGATTAATTGGATTCCGATTTGCATCAAAAACAATCACATGCTTCACGACACTTATCTCTGTCTCAGGGGAAACATGCTTTATTGCCTCGTAGGCGGTATTGTGTGCCGCTGCCAGGTTTTTCATTACCTGCCAATACGTCATGAGTGGTCGTATACCACGAGAAGCCTTTGCCTCGTACTGACGACCAGAATTCGTGATCGACACGAGATCCGTCAGCGCAAAACGCTTAAACGGCGGCCAGGTACCACGTAGCCACCCATTACTCCCAAACACATTAGGCTCATTCATCGTCGAGAAATGGTCACACAGATCGCTGAGCTCTGCTACCACAAACCGCGCATACCGGGCGAAGATCTCAGGCGAATCCTGGCGTTCAAACCCGCCAGACTCAGAAAACCACAGTGGGAGGGTAAAATGCCAAATGGTAACAAATGGTTTAATGTTACGAGCCCTCAGCGCTTTGAGTACCTGTCGGTAGTGTGCAATCACCTCATGGTCATACTGCCCTTCCGTGGGCTCAATCCGTGCCCACTCAAGCGAAAAGCGATGGGCTGTGTGGCCGAGCGACTTTGCTATATCAAAATCAGCTTCAAAGCGATTGAAATGATCACAAGCAGAATCACACGGTGGCACGCGCCCCGCTCGGGCAGCTTCAGCCCAATCGCAATGTTCAATCCCTCCCTCTACCTGATACGATGCGGTCGCCGCACCCCAATAAAATCCTTCTGGAAATGTTTTCATGACACTATACTATACCAATCCGAGAGAAACCTGATGTGGTAGCTGACACCAACCATACCAACCCAAGCATTCATTATAATGATAAACCCTCAACCCTACTCACAAAGCTGTGTGGCGCCAGGTATGTAAACCAACGCTCATACAAAAGCGCTATGGTTTCTGCGTCCCCAGCTGCTTTTTCGGCTACACGCGTGTAATCGCCCGCCCGAAAAGCGGCCGCCACTTCTTCCCCACCGAGCACACTTGGATTTAGCAAACTAAACGCCCCACACAACAATGCTAAAGACGGCCGATGCGGTACACCGCCGTAGTTAGAAAATTCATCAAGTAAATCTACGTGATATGGAGCATGCTGCTTCGTCACATACCGCTGGCGGCTGATATCGACACTCGGGCGTATCGAATGTGCGAAGGAACGAAATAGTAAAAACGGGAGCGTAAAGGCACGCCCATTGAACGTGACAAACACATCATACCCGCGAGCACCTTCCCAAAACTCCAGCAAAAGATCCGCTTCCGTCCGAAATTTTATTCGTGGTGTGTCTTCAGCTGCCGCACGATCAGGCTGGGTTTCGGTCACGACATACACCGTCGTCGCCTTTCGATCAAGATCATAGACTGCGAGTGCAGCGATACTGCCAGTAAATGGTGACAAGGCAAGACGTTCTTGTACCGCTTTCCGAGACCGGTCTTTATCGGCTTCACTGTGATCACTCGCGTCAATCCACTTGGTGAGCGCTGCGCGGGAAATTCCTGGTAGCTCACGCCACGGTGTACCAACAGTTTCGATATCAACCACGAGCGTCGACATAGTATTTAGCGTAGCACAATCGGCTCAGCCATAAAACAACCGAGAATGCTTTCTGACCCCACATAATAGCGATATGATCCAGCGACAGTCGCTCCGCCACACTCATCAACCACCATTCCACCAGACGATCCATAGAGCGGAAATCCATCCAGGGTGTACCCCACCTGTGTATCAGGCCCAAAAATACCATAGAGCGCTGTTTCGGTATTACGGATCAAAGACCCATCCATAGCAATACCAACGATATCAGTAGTAATACACTCTTTTTGCTGAGCAAACATCCGCAATGGAATTTGCAGCAAGACATCTGGACTTGATTGGTACGTCTCGGTACTCGTTCCTGTCGTTATTACTGCAGCCGGAATCCGATACACAATGAGTGCACCCTCGCTTTCTTGGAGCGTGAGTGAGCGCGGATCCCACGCGATTTGTGTCATCGTTGGTGTTGGACACGTGGGCACTGCCGGTGGCAGCTCAGGTTCTGTCGCTACGATCGTGGCCTCCGCGACCGCCTCTGGTTCAGGTGCTGTAATAATCGTATCCCGCTCAGCCGCTAAGCGTGCGCGCATTTCCTCGAGACGCCTTTGGCGCAACGTCGCTTCATCAGGTAACTCGGGTAAGAGTGCAGTTCGTTCGACCGCATCACCGGTTTTGATGATTACCTCACCCCCGATCAGACGCTCACCGAGCGATTGCCACACCGAAGTGGAAATAATGCCAGTCACTAGGAATAGTACGACGAGTCCGAATAGTACAAAATCTCGTTTGCGAGGCATACCCCATACTATAGCAAAGGGTGGGGGACTCCGCCCGTCACCCTTCCCCACTTCCTCATAATTATTTGACCTTCGGCCCCGACGGCACCGTCTTCGTCCGTCCGCGACCTGCCACTTTTATCTCAACCAACTGCTCTACTCGTCTGATATCGGCTAGGAGCTTTGAACGCTCAGCATTATACATAAAAAGATTAAAGACTGATCGGCCGCCATTGCGAGCAAACACTGCCCGATCACCAATTTTTTTATTCACGGTAATCGAATAGAATGATTCTAGTTGCTCAATTTTTTTGACGCCTTTCATCTCAACTATCTCACCCTCCTTCGCAGCAAACCACTTCATAGTACACGCATACCCCTTACACTTCTTTGGAATAATGACTTTTTTTGGTATACGAATCAACACATCATTAAGTGAATGGTCAATATCACAAGAGAGTTGGTGGAGCACATGTCGAAACCCACCCATTCGCGCACCAATCTCTACTACCTTCCAATCATCATCAAGCTTCATGAGTTCTGTGTGTGCAATTGAGCTACGCAGTCCAATTGCATGAATGGCATCTTCGGCTGCCTGCTCAGCGCGTGCCACAGTTGCATCCTTCAGACCAGTTGGGGTCATCTGCAAATAATTATAGAAATCATCCTGTCCAATTTTCTTGGCCGTCACTTGTTTGACGAGCGGACAGTGATGCACTTCACCCCGGGAGTCGACATAGGAATCAATCGAGTACAAATCGCCATCCATATATTCCTCAGCAATCACCCGCGGAGCTTCAAGACGATTGTCGATCTTATAGGCTCGCTTGATTGAACGGAAGGTGTGGCGCAGTGCCTTCTCTAGTTCTTCTTCGTGGTAGCAAATCGTCACAAAGAGACTACCAGCCATATTGGTTGGCTTGATAATGAGCGGAAAACCAACCTTGTCTGCAATGTTCATTCGCTCTTCAACTGAGTTCTCTTTCACGAGGACAAACCGTGGAGTTATCTTGGGATTATATGCCTTCATCCGGCGACGCATGTCATACTTATCACTCGCCCAACGGAGAGACTCGGTCGTTGGTGTTCGCAAATACGGTACATGGGGCAACACCTCAATGAAGCGAGCGATACTCTGCTCATGTCGGCAGGTAATCGCCAATAAGGAGTCACGATACGGGGCCAGCGCCTCGACAATCTTATCAGACTTTGAAAAATCACAGGTCACAAACAGGTCTAGTCCAGGGATCGATGCGCGATCTTTATCATCCTTAACCCGACTATCCCAGAGCAACATGACGCGATAGGCAGTGTTGGTCTGAGCCCCGTATTTCGCAATACTTTGCAGCGCACCATCAGGCAAGCTATTAACATAAACAATGATGTTTTTTTCCATGTGTTTGAGATGGCGTCTTAAAGTGTAATGTTACAAAGTCTCTGTCAGGCAGGCGGATTGCGATTCAGACCCTAAAAGCATACACCGAAAAATGAAACGTGCTACACTGCAACACACAAGTTATTAAACACAACTCTTGACAAAATAAAACATATGAAAAAAATCGACCTTGCGAGAGCAGTGTATGAAAAAAATGTTGACCTTATCCAAGCGGCTGCACAATCACTTGGCTATACGACTTATCCACTTACAATACAAGGACGCAGTGATCTAGATACGCTTGGCTTTATTATCCGCGCACACGGAAAGAGTTGCTACATTTCGGGCAAGACATTTTTCCCTACCGTAGAGCGCTGGCAAGCTGAGTACATGAAAGATAAAGCAATCACGGCCAGCCTGCTCGATCAGTACGACTACCAGCAGATTCCGACCTTGATTTTCCATCGAGATAGCAAACACAGTGATGCATCAATGAGCCGCCAACTCAAGACCCTGCCGCTTCCCCTCGTTATCAAGCCACACCTCGGACTTGATGGCAAAGGAATCGTCACGTGCACATCAATCAAGGCGGCAAAAGTACAGATCAAAAAACTGTTACAGGCAGCCATCACTGTAGTGGTCCAACCATACATAGATGCTCCAGAATACCGAATATTTGTTACCGATCAAAAAATAGCGTTTATTCACCGAAAAAAATACCCTGAAGTGGCTGGCGATGGTGCACAGACAATCGAGGAGCTTATTCGCACCGCTACCTACGTCGACCCTGACACCGTAGAAAGACAGTGTCAACGATATAAATATCAGCTGACGAGCATCCTGCCTGAAGGTACGTCTCTCCAGACACACTTTACAAAGAAAACTGATCCAGATTTTATCGAAACAGAGTCATTTGGCACAGTACTCCCACGGTACATCGCTCGGCTTTGCAAAGACCTCTCGCTCGACACTGTCGGCCTTGATGTATTTTTCTCTGGCTCAATTAAAAAACCTGGGGAGATAACGATTATTGAACTCAATAGCAATCCAGGATTGCGATACCTATCAAACTACTATCCAGACAGTACGATCGCCTTTACCACGACGCAAACCATTCTCAAAAACTACTTCACGCGGGGGACAAAGCGATAGTCAGCTAAAAAAGCCATAACGGCAAGCACATTGGTGTGTTCCATGCCGTCTGCTGTATCATGCGTTACATTATTACTGTAGGTATTATGTACATTCGTGACATAATTACCGTGTGTAGAAAAGGAAGCCCGCACCTCATGCAGAATTGTGTGATACAACACAGACTCATACCCAATAATTTTTGCGCACACAATGAATTCACATTTATGATCAAGTGATGCGTGTACGTAATCAGCCAATATCGTACGCTCTGTATGTGCTAACATCTCATGATACAGCGGGATGGCGTCTGGGGACACCGGTCTGGAATAGAACGCACTCGCACCAATGATCGCGTGTGTGCAGAAGTAAATTCGGGCATCACGATCATTATCTTCGCCTAGAACAGTCTCTGCTTGTGCAATATCTAACAATTTGCTTGGATCAATGCGAAACGACGGATCTTCCACAGCAAAAAAGTAATCACACAAGTAGAGAAAATTGACCGCTGGAGTTGACAGGGTGAATAATGATGTGGGATCAGAGAGTAGTGCCTGATGGGTCGACCGAAGCAGATCTCGATTGATGTGATCCAACTCTTGCCGGTAGTGACGCCCTGAAAACACCGTCTGATCAAACAACACTTTAAAGAATACAGCATTGTACGCAGCAATGAGTGGGTGTTTTAGCTTGGCGGCCGCTCGATACGCCTTCCCGGCGGAAGCAGCTGACTCTGTCTCAGACGAAGGATCGGAGATTTTCTGTATATCGCGTGCCACGGAAGACCACCACGCCTCAGTATCAGCCTCAATCGCAGTACGATATGATGCATCACCTGTCCACAAATACATCCGCGTAAAGTAATGAATACGAGCAGTTTGTGACAAAAATGGAGCAACACGCTGATAATACGCATGAATAGAAGCAATCGTCGGGGGTGTTATGGTGCGATCATGGGCGTCGGTCAGTTCGTCGAGCAGATGAGTCGCAACACTGTACGGTGAGCAGGATTGTAACCCTTCCCATTGTGGGTTGAAATTCACTTCTAGAAAATATAATGCCCCGGCATCATCTTCAAGAATATCAACGCCACAGAGTGTCGCCTTAAAGCATGAGGCCACTTTGGTAGCATACCCAATCAGGCGCTGTCGTAATGCTCCTTCTGCAACCCGCTCTGCCACACCACCTTGCGAAATATTATTTAAATGGGCATTGTTTGACGCTGAACTTGCTTGTCTATGAATACAATCATGGACAACGCCACCAACCACCAACACACGGTAATCGCCTTTGTTGGCAACATATGCCTGAAACACGTACTCAGAAAGCGCTTCTGGCAAATGCTCGACATCGGCTGGTTGGGTGAGTATGACTATTCCCTCCCCACGCGCTCCATAGTCTGGTTTAGCAATGACTGGAAACGATATCCCGAGTCGGGTTACTTTACGGTGAAAATTATCAATCGTCTCCGCGGTAAAGGTTGGAATACTTTTCAGTGCAGCAGGAAGAAAACTGACATGAGCAGTCATGATTGCATGCTGCATCGACTTGCTAAACACGTTGGTTTGCCGGTAGGCCTCAAAATTAATTATCGTCGTGCGTGCGGACTGTTGGCACAGCCAGCGATCACGTGCGAGTAGAGTAGCAGCAGTAAAGTTACCACTTCGCCAAAATAGCACCGGGGCTGGAATTGAATCCACCATATCATCAATCTTTCCAAAAATGACTGGTAGGTTGCGCACCTCTGCATCAGCTCTCAGTGCCTGGATCTCAAACGAATCAGTTCGATAGGCGACAAAAATACGAGACTCATTCACAACCTAACTAGATACCAAATCGAACTTCAGGCGCACCAGTCGGGACTGATATATCATCACCCTCCTCCGTGGCAGTCGATGGTAGTAGCGCTGGATCAATTGCGGCCACTACCTGCTCGATGAATTCTTGGTACGTCTGAAATTGCATCCGTTCACCATTAAGGAAGAAAGTTGGGGTACCCGTTAGTTCTCGGTCGCGAGCTTCATTTAAATCGTCGCGAACACGATCGCGGATCATCGATGCATTAAAGTGTCGCCGAAACAGTTCCTCATCAAGACCCAATGCTGCAGCATAGCTCACAAATGTACCAGTCGGGTTTGGGCTAGCGGTCCATTCTGACTGCTTTTCAAACAGTACATCATGGAACTCAAAGAATTTTCCTTGCTGGCCAGCCGCTTCAGCCGCTCGCGCGGCCGCCTGAGACAAACTATGGATCGGCAGTGGGAAATGTTTGTATTCTAGTTTCATCTGGTCTCCGTAGTTCGTCAATAACTCAGCCAGGACTGGTTGAAACGCTGCACACGCCGGACACTGAAAGTCACTAAACTCGGTCAGTACTACTGTTGCCTCAGGGTTCCCTTTAATATGGTCAGTGATGACAATACCGATATTGTTATCCTCGGTCACTGTGGAGGAATACCAGATCGATCCGCCAATTAAGAGAACTGTTAATACACCGAGAATTACCCATGGATTTTTCATATCGTCAGATTGTAGCATACCGGAATCTCACCCACACCCAGGTGTCATGTCAGAGTGATTACTTGGTATTATGTCAACATATGTCACACACCGTTCCGCACCACCCTTGGGCAACCGATACAGCCCAGATTACAGACGAACTCACCACCAATAGCACACAGGGACTGGCGAGTGATGAGGCCACTCGTCGACTTACTATCTACGGCGAAAATGACTTTACGACTACTCCAACCCGCACGCCAGTCAGTATCTTCTTTGCACAATTAAAGACACCCCTCATTATCATTTTGTGGATTGCGGTACTTTTGACCGTGCTCTTTAGCAAGTGGCTTGATGCGTCGATTATCACCTTCGCGATTCTCGTTAATGCGATCTTTGGCTTTATTCAAGAATACCGCGCTGAACGGGCCATTGCTGATCTGCGTTCATACATTACCGAACGAACGCGCGTCATTCGCGACGGGCGAGAACAAGAAATTGACCCCCGTTACTTAGTACCCGGCGATGTGATTCATATTACTAATGGTGCCCGCATCACCGCTGATGCACGTATCCTGAGCGAGATCAGCTTCACCACTAATGAAGCCATTCTGACCGGAGAATCACTACCGGTTGAGAAGCAGAGTGACATGTTGCCTGAGACCACCCCATTGCCAGAACGAACCAACATGGTATTTGCTGGTACGCTTGGCAACGACGGGTCTGCCTATGCGCTCGTCACTGCCACCGGTAATACAACAGAGATTGGGAAACTGGCTCGCTTAGTTACCACTACCGAGCGTGAGAAAACACCACTGCAAAAAGCTATCGAGAAGCTGACCTGGGTAATCATTGTGATTACGACAGCCTTAGTGACGATTCTCTTTGTGATGGGCTTATGGCAAGGACAGGCACTCTACGATATGGCGGTCTTAAGTATTGCGGTCCTTGTCGGCTCGGTACCAGAAGCGCTACCCATTGGTCTTACGGCAGTGCTCGCAATTGGGGTGCAGCGCATTGCCAAGCGAAAAGGTATCATGCGTAGCCTCACCGCTGCCGAGACATTAGGCTCCACGTCGCTCATAATTACTGACAAAACGGGGACACTCACACAAGCAGACATGCAGCTTGTCGGAATCGACGCCACGCCACAACTCTTGGCGTCTGACTTTACGCCCCGAGGAACCATTACTGAGTTCAGTAATCATGAGCGTATACTACTGTCACTCGCTCGTTCGGCAGCTGACGTCGTCATTGAGAACCCCGATGCCGCGCCGCAGGATTGGCACATCAGTGGTGCCGCCCTTGAGGTGAATATCGTACGAGCAGCTGCACTCCAGGGCATCACCCAGGACGCGGCGACCCGGAGCACTATTGCGATCCGTATCCCCTTTAGCTCGAAACATAAATTCTCCGTCACCCGCATTCCCACCTCAGCACTCGCACACGAACACCCACACTACCACGACCCGCACGTTGTCATGGGCGCCCCTGATATCCTCATTGCTCGCAGTACACTGTCCCACGATGAGCAGACCAAACTTTTATCAGCGATCACAAAACTCAGTGAGCAAGGGAGACGCGTCCTTGGTATTGCACTCTTTGAAGCCGACGGTGATACATCGATCACCCCAGAAGAGGTGCAGTCAATTACCATGTTAGGGCTTTTGAGCTTTTATGATCCGATCCGACCAGACGTTCCAGCTGCACTCACGCGTATCACCAACAGTGGTGTACGAGTCATCATGGCCACTGGTGATCTCCCCGGGACGGCCCGGGCCATCGCTCGCGAGCTCGGCTGGGAAGTGGCCGACAACCAGATCCTCACCGGTAGCCAACTCACACAACTCACTGACGCAGACCTCTTACGCATTTTACCCCGCATTTCGATCTACGCTCGCGTCACCCCAGAAGATAAGCTTCGCATCACTCGCCTGCACCAAAGTCGAGGTGAGATCGTCGCCATGACCGGCGATGGTGTCAATGATGCGCCGTCACTCAAGGCCGCCAATATCGGTATCGCCGTTGGCTCGGGGAGTGATGTCGCCAAGGGTGTGGCAGACTTAGTGCTCCTTGATAATAGCTTTAACACCATCGTGGCTGCGATCGAGGAAGGTAAAAACATCCTCGCAAACATCAAAAAAACGTTTGTGTACCTGATGTCAAACGCACTTGATGAACTCGTGATTGTTGGTGGTGCAATTCTCATGGGCGCCGCATTACCACTTACCGCAGCGCAAATCATTTGGGTCAACCTCTTTACCGGTAGCCTTCCGGCGGTTGCCTACGCCTTTGACGTGCACCGTCCGCGCCCAGGAGAAAAAGTCAGCAAAGAATTCTTTGATGGGAGGGTTAAATTTCTCACGATTATCACCGGCTTAACCACTTCAATCTTACTCTTACTGCAATACCTCACCCTCCTCCACTACGGTGTACCAGTCGAACTAGCCCGAAGCGTGCTCTTTGCCTGCTTCGGTAGCTATATCCTCATTATTGCCTTCTCTTTCCATAACATGCGAGCACCCCTATTTACTTACCCATTGTTTGAAAACCACGTGCTCCTGTGGGGAGTGGGGATCGGTCTCGTTGCCACCCTATCGACACTCTACCTACCACTCTTCCAAAATATCTTTGATGTCACTGCACTACCACCAGTATGGTTGGGATTTGTAGTTATCTGGCTCATTATCAATGTTGCGCTGATCGAGCTCTGTAAATGGATTATAAACCGCTACGTGATGCCAGATAGTCTCTAGTGATTACTGTTAAGGATATCGGTGTGGATACTTGAAAAAACTATCTTAACGTGGTCTAATCACTGTCCATGGCATTTAAACCAAACTTCACAAAGAAAAAGAAGCGCCGCGTGCACGGCACCACCTTTTGGGATGCTGAATACACGAACCCCACCCACCTCAAACTGTCGACTGCCGAAAGTGAAGATTTGGCGAAATTTATGCGGTGGCTCGGTCGCCAAGACCGGGCTGATCTCTTCGTACCAGGCTCACCCATAGTTGATATTGGCTGCGGGAATGGCCGTAATCTGATTTATCTCGCCCGAGAGTTCGGCTTCAGCGGATTTGGCTATGATATTTCTGCAGCCGCTATTGCCCAAGCACGAACAGCGAGCCAAGGGTTTCCACTTATGTACACCACTGGTACCGGTGCCACTCCCCTCGCTTCACTTGAGGCGGAGAGTCAGGCCATTGCACTTGATATGATGGTATCGCACTTCTTTGACCGTGCGACGAGAACACAGGTACGTGATGAGATTTTTCGAGTCCTGAAACCAGGTGGGTTCCTCTTTATGAAAACATTTTTACGCGACGATGATCTCCACACCGCCAGACTGGTGAAAGAATTCCCTGGTCCAGAACCATTTAGCTACATTCACCCGGTCATGGGTGTCGCTGAGTATGTGTATGACGAAGCTACCCTCGTTGATTTTTTATCTGAGAAATTTATTGTCCGTAAAATCTACCGCTCGCATAAACACCGTAGTCACGGTAAAGCGAATAAACGACGGACCATTTCAATCTATGCTGAGAAAGACTTCCGTACCTAGTCACTACTCACCACAAGCGAAGGTACGGCGACACTCATCTTGACCTTCTCCAGCTGGCACCATAGCGCAGAGCGCGCACTGATCAGTACTAGGAGTCGTAAATGATGTTGGAGTTTCCATACCGCGATTCATGAGCGCGGAAAAGTCCTGAAAGAGTACATCGCCAGGCGGCACGAACACACTACCGTCAACTAGAATCCACGGCCGGCAATCATACCGTACATTCGTGTCAAGTGGCACAGGGGTATTCACATCAGGTGATGAGTCATCCGTTACTTCAGTTACGGCCGACAAACGAGCTTTCATACCATACGTCTCTCCCTCGATTTCGGACCATGAGTAAAATGTTTCATCGGCAATAATCATTGATGAGACACTATCAGTACCCTGTACCTTGACAATAAAGTCACCGCGCACCTTACCGCCAGCCACGAAATACGTACCCGTCACGTCAGTGCCCTCTGGATCACGATACGTAATAGTACACTCAAGTGGTACGGCTTGTGTCAGGAGTGATAAGAGTGAACCCTCACCGACCACTGGCTCTTCTACCACTGCCACCGCCTCAGGTACCTGCTCTTGTCGCACTCCTGATAGAGCCGAGGAAGAACTGGAATCAGAAAATAACACGTAACCAAAGGCACCGACGGCCGCCACACCAATGAGACCCAATACGACGATCAAAGAAGTTTTCATAGGGATACGAAATAATAGATAACCTGCCTGTAATCCACTACAGTATACCACTCTTTACCGAACGTCCCCAAGTCAACTGATCCATGCTACTATTTTGACACTCTTGGTATGCTAGCACCTGCGACTTCACTTTCAAAGCGAATTGCACTTCGCGTCACGTTAATCCTCGTACTCCTTTTGTGCATTCTCGCGAGTACGGGCATTGCCTTCATCCTCTCCACGAAACAATCAGTCTATCAAGCGGCACAAGACCGTCTCGAACCAACGGAAAGCACGAATACCGCGGAATATTTCCCAGTCGGCATCGACCCCGTTAACGAACTCATCATTGAGCAACCAACCGTTGATGGGTTTCTCTATGAATATCTTGCCTATACCGACCAGACCAACCCGCGCAGCTGGTGGTACGCACTCACTGCCACCCTGGCAAACTATGATTGGTACCAGCAACTCGCCTCACCGGTCTCTCGCATTATTGTGATCTGGCCAGGGGAACGAACGGATGAGGTGGCTGAGACGAGCGGTGCAGTATTGCGCTGGGATCGTGCACAGAGAGACGATTTTATAAGTATGAGTCACAACCTAGGCGGTCTGCCCGAGGGTACCTTATTTCCCGGACGCTATGTGACGCACCGCTATGCCAGCCCAGCCGAAATCGCGCTCATGATCAATGATCGGTTTCAAAATGAAATCATCGAGCGCTACCCACCAACACTCGCTGACACCCTCCCCCTGGCAGAAGTCCTCACGATTGCCTCTCTCCTTGAACGGGAGGCCCGTGACTTTACGGATATGCGAGAAATTTCAGGCATCATCTGGAACCGTCTCTTTATTGACATGCCACTACAACTCGACGCCACACTCCAATACGTTAAAGCAAACGAGCGAATGGATCGGGTCTGGTGGCCAGTGGTCCGACCAGCCGATAAGTTTCTTGATTCACCATTTAACACGTATCAGCACGCGGGACTACCACCCAGCCCCATTGCCAACCCGTCCCCTGAAGCAATCCTCGCTGCTCTAAATCCAAAAGCCACCACTTGCTACTTTTATTTTCATGACACGAAACGAAACTTTTACTGCAGTGACACCTACGAGGAACATGTCGAAAAGCTGAAAGCGATCTATGGACGAGGCTCATAGTCCTCGGCAATCACCAGGATATGCGCTATACTAATGACATATGGAACCAGCTGACGGTACGATTGATGTCCTCGTTGTCGAAGACGATACTGATATGCGTGAGCTCAGTGCCGAAGCACTAACAGCAGCCGGCTTTAACGTCCTGACCGCACGTGATGGCGGGGATGGTGTCGATCTAGCACTCGCCCACCACCCAAAGGTGATTCTGCTCGACATCAATATGCCTGTTATGAGCGGACATGAAGTCATGGATCGATTGCGTAATGACGCCTGGGGTCGTCACGTAAAAGTAATCTTCCTGACCAATTTTAGTAACCCGCAAGACGTCTTTAAAGCGGTCGAACAAGGGACCGAAGAATACATCATCAAAGCCCACACCAGCTTGCAAGAAATCGTCCAAAAAGTTCGGCTGGCGATACACCACTAACCACGCTCCTACAGTAATCCGAGGAGTTGTAAGACGGGAGGAATAAAAATAATCATCCCAACCATGCAGGCAATCGTGGACGCGATGAGCACTGCCCCGGCGGCGACGTCTTTCGTGTCACGCGCATAGGGGTGATACTCTGGCGAAGTGAGATTAATATCAATTTCAATTGCCGTATTAATACATTCAGCAACGAACACGAGGCCGATCGTTAAGAGGAGTACCATCCATTCGATCGGAGTGATAGCAAACCACCAACCCGCTAGGCTGACACCACCAGCTGCGACCACCTGTAGCCAGGCATTGGGCGTCGTCTTAAAAAATAAACGTACGCCTCGCCACGCATGTGTAAGGCTTCGTGCCCGAGCGTAAAGGGAAAACTCTTCAGGAGTATCAATTGATTCTTGCATCACTCAAGTATAGCAAACCGACCAACAAACACCTGCTAACTCTGTACATACATTCGCACTCCGTTAGCCAGGCGCGCGACCATATCTTTAAATATCGCCAGATCTGGTTCGAGCAAAGTGAGACGAAAGCCTTCACGATGGCTTAAGTCCTGAGATGAGCACTACACTACTCGGCGGTGCTAAGACGTGGAAATCCTCAAGATCTGGCAACCAACCATGCTCGAGCAATATGTCGTCGGTCGGTACTTACGCTTCGCGTGAGCGCTTTCAGCTGAGCTATGGGTCGGGTAGGCTGGGTTGGGACCAATCACTCGGGCAGCTGGATGCAAGTACATGAAGAGTGTCTGGATGGCATCTCCGAGTCCATTAAAAAATAGGATATCATCGGGAGTAATCTGTACTCCACCCTCTGCATTCCGCTCAGCGGCTAAGTACTCTCTCGTGGCACGTACCCCTCGAGTCGGCGAATATCCCCACGAAGAATCATCAGTCATGACGAGGGTGGATACGATTTCCTTCATCCACGTTGGCACTGGGCGACCTTTGGCAATCGGGTCACCAATATTTTCCCAGTACACGGGCACTCCCATCGCCTTGAGTCGCTCACCCACGGCGACAATCTCACGGATTTCATAGGTCAGCTCCCCTGCTCCAGGATGGACAATATCACGCCGCATAGACCATACAGTATACGAAACTGACCTCGTTGACACAATAAGACTGACTCAGGACAGAGCAACAACCCACCGACAATCTAATACCCACAAAGCACCGCCAGTGTGCTACTCTTACGTGACGAATCTATGCCCTCAGAATCATTTCCACCGTCACACCAATCTGAAGCAGTCGAAGCACGAACCATCGACGGCTTCCATAATCCTGAAGTAGAACGTATACCCACCCCCCGTACCACGGCCGCCCGTGCGTTGACACAGCTCGCACACATTCTCATACCGAGTGCTGTCCAGATCGATACCCTTGATACCCAACATACGATTGATACCATTGATTTTGCAGTGACTGAGCGGATCAAACCCCCGACACCAGCCGAGCGCAGCGCACATATGGAGCAGATTAAACCACTCTTGATCGCATTTGAGGCAACCGGGATCGGAGACTACCGAACGCGCCCAGACTTAAAAAACATCCACCACTTTTCTACAACTGCCACAGGGCCGACATATACTGGACTACTTATGCCTTGGCAGTACCACACGGACGGCACCATCCTACCTACAATCGACATATCAAAGCTCACCATGGCAGTACAAGCATTACCTGACACTACCCCCGAGGAGATGGGTCAAAAAACTGCCGCCGAAGACTATCTACACACTGTCGTCACCACTCTTCAGACTGAGGAAGGGCTGGGGTTAGATGCCTTCATCGACCGACTCGACGCCCCAGATAGAGAGCATCTTAATCTTCTACGCTCAACCCTAGACGCGCAAGACGAAGCCGTCATTGCACGCATCGCTGAACAAACGACTTTCGAAAAAGACGAGATTGATCCGGAACGCGTGGCACTTCAAGCCGCTCTCAGCCCACTCCTCACCCTCATCAGGTCAATGCACCAAAACAGTAGTATCTTAGCTGACACTGATCGGACTCGTTTTCCAGAATTTTGGTACTTAGTGGACCAATACCACCGGTATAGTTGTGCGCTTGGCATTAAAAATATGGACGGGACGATTCGGCACACAGGTATCACCTACCCACTCTAACTCACACATGGGAGGACCCGAGCGAGTGGTGTACACCTGATGGTACACATCAAGATAGACTACACGCAGCACAATCTTCGTGCTAGCATACCTATACTGTTATTAACATCTATGTAACTTTAGGAAACACACTATGAAATCAAACGTACTCGCTGTAATGATGGCTATTACCATTCTCGGTACCACGCTCGCTCCATCAGCACACGCCCTTAGTTGTCTACCGACCGATATGTATCTGAGTAGCATCATCGGTGATGAAGAAACCGTCGTATTTATTGGCACCTCAGTAGCCCGGACTGACACTGACGACTACACGAGTGAAGTCGTGACAGTGACGGAGGCCTTACAGGGGTACGTCGAAGCACAACTCTTTGTCTACCATGAGCGACATAGTGACTGGGGTTACCTCTGCAACGCCGGGCCACAAGCGAAAGGGGCAACGGGGGTCTACGTTGCGTTCCGAGACAGCCTCGGTACGTACAACGTAACGCAACGACTCACATTGGACGAACCGATTACGGAAAATTTTCTCTCTGAAATCAAGGCGGCTGAAATCGAGGGCGGGATTGGCGAAATCACCGCAATTGATCAACAAAACCGAGCAATGACCACCATCATTGAACTCTTCTCAAAAATCAGCCGACTGCTCACTGAATTTGCGTACTGGAAAAGTCAGCGCTAGGAATCTGATTATCCTCGTGTCAATTTGAACATCAGCCATATCCCCAGTAACGCGCCGCCAGAACTACAAAGAATCGAGGCAAAAGAAAAATATCCAGCACCCCACACCAGTGGCACATACCCGCCAATCCAGCCACCAATACCTGCTCCAAGCCAAATCAATCGATTCGATTGCATACCTGTATCATACACCTCCAAATGATCCCAAACCACCTCACACAGTAAGCGTCTCGCGTTTCTGTCTAATCAATTTAGAACAGCGTTTAAAACAGTGGGGTATCAAAACATCTGACCGAGTCAAATAACTATATTTTGAAACACCAAATCTTACGGGGGGTATACCACTGATCACTTCGACACCACTGACTCATGACTGAGAAAGTGGTACAAACGCATACCCGCCACACCACCAATGATCGGTCCGAGTACATACATGAGGTTCAAGGAACCAATACCAAAAGCCACTGCCGGATTGAGTACTCCATTTGTACCCATCAGTGCAGCGATCGTGATACCAATGAGGAGTGAACCCCCGACGACAATACCGGATAGATGACTCGGTGTGCGTCCATATATAACTGAGGCGATTCCAAAAGTAAACACGAAGGCACCAAGTGCTTCTGCCAGGCCAGTACGAAGACTTGTATCAAGTGATAGAGCTGGCATTTCCACCACATATTGCAAGGCAAACAAAGCAATTGCCGCCCCGAGTAGCTGGGCCGCAATATACTTCCCAGCTTCAGCGAAATGTATGGTACCAATTGATAGCGCACTCAATGTGACCGCTGGATTGATGTGTGTGCCTGAAAGGTGTCCAATCGAATACACAAATAACCCGAGCGTGAGCGCCGCTAACACCGGAGTGGGTACAGGAAAAGAACCAGCAATTGATAACCCAACCACAAACGTAAGCGTACCCGTCCCCAACAACTCAGCTACATATTTTTTCATAGAAATGTGATCACTATCATAGTGACAGCGATACAAGTAGTATATACCCTCTGGTAAAAACAAAAAGAGCCAAGCGGGTGACTCTTTCTGTCGTGCCCGTTTGACCCTAATCCTCCTCTCTCACTATCACCTTGAGTTTTCCCGCACCGCGAGCAGTCGCCTGATCGACATCGTCCGGGTAGCCGTCACGGACAGCTCGACCATCTCGCACACGGTACGACTGACCGACTACGATCCCCTGGTCGCCACGATTATGCAGTGCGCGTCGAGGGATAAAAAAATCGACGGTGTTCGGCTGGTCATTTTTTGCGCCAAAGTCACCGAAGAAAAACAGACCTCCCACGTGAACGAAGACACCGCTGTGATTGAAGCGCACAATCCCCGCACAAATGTCGTGCGTGAATGCAACCTCCTTCGCACCATACACCGTCCGCATCATGACGGCGACCCGGCGCATCACCATCATTTCAGCCGATGGTATAGCCTGCCCAGACCAGTTCACCATATAGAGACCCATCATATACAACCTCCTTTCACCAATGTTGCATGACCCTAATGCGCCCGCGAGCGCACCACCGCAATGCTCGCGATCCGTTCGATCAGATCACGCCAGAACTCCGGCGACTGGTTCGACAAGCTCGCCAGCGGCAAACCCTGGAGGGTTTCTGCCATAATCGCCGCGCAGAGTGCACGATGATCTGGTGTACGCAGTTGTCCTGCGAGCATTGCTAGCTCCTTAGTCGAGCGTCCTTTCGTGAGCACGATGGCCATGATTGCAGAACGTTGGATTTCTTCTGACGATAGTGCCATTTTGAGGTTCTCCAAACTGGTTTCTACTGAAGAATATACAACAAATATTATCTTTGTACAGAACCACATCTTCACGTGCCGTTGCGGATTGCGTCAAAGCTGCACCACTACGCACGTAATTGCTGTACATCAGCTCACTGAGACAGTAGTACTTTCTGGGACTTGATAGCGCATCTCCATTTCCGGCAAGCCATTGCCACTCTTCATAATAAACCGGTCTTCGGTGAAGCGTCGTCCTGTGTCGACGAAGCCATGCGTTTGATAAAACTGTATGGCGCCTGTGTTGTACGTGACGACATGGAGCTGGATTGGCTTTTTATGAGTCTTTGCCCAGGCCAAAAATGCATCAAGTAGCTGTGTACCGATCCCCATCCCCTGTCGCTCGGGTAAGACATAGAGACTACTCAAATGAACACACTCGTCTTTTACCTTCCCCGCACACACACCGACGACTTCATTTCCATCTACCGCGACACGGTAAAACTGCATCGGGTCCTTGAGGACATTCATTATATTTACAAGTCGCTCCGCCACTTTCTCTGGATCAGTCATCGCATCAGTGCGCTCTTTGATGTCATCTCGGGTAATCCCATATGCCTCATTCGGGTATGTCGCGAGCCATGTCTTTGCGTAGAGCGCACTGATCGCTTGCATCATGGCTGGTTGAGGTGCGACGACTTGGATATGCATACCGTGACTATAGTAAAAATCCGCTGACTTGCAAAGCGTCTTTCGAGATATCGCCTTGGTTGTATGTAATCGACATCTGTCTATTGTCTCCATAGGGTATACTGATACGCACATCAGTAAGTAACAAGAAACGTTGTATGCATCAAGGAAACTGGACCTGTAGTGGCTGTGGTGGAGCGATCACCGAATTACCCTTTATTCCGCGGAGTGAAGCAGGCCTTACCTGTCGTACCTGCTATGCCAAACAAAAAGGTACGAGGCCAAATGCCGCGCCTGCAGAAGTATTCACGGCTGCAGACGATGCGCCAGACTTCCCCTATGAAGACGCCATGCCAGCGACCGAAGCACCCCCTATGGATGAGTACTTTGCCGCTACTGGCACAACCTCCGCTCCAACCGAAAAACCTAAAATCGCCGGCAATTGGCAATGCGCAAACTGTGGTGGAGCCATCACCTCACTCCCCTTCACGCCCAGAGACACGAGCAACTTAAAATGTCTTGATTGCTTTAAGCGGAGCAAGGCGTAAATATCTTCACAGGTGTAATAATCGAGCAATACGCACGAGTTGCCCCGTTGTTTGAGAATTTGTTAGAGACAAAGCCGTAGCGGGTAGGTCACCTTCTAACAATACATATCCTAAATCCAGCTCTGAAGTCTCAGGCTAGAACCAAGTAGTAAAAATGTGGTATTAAAATACATAGTGATTTGAAGAAAGTTAAAAAGTCTCCATGCTCGAGATGCAACAGCTCGTGAGACAGCGTTAACTTAACTAGCACGTGAACGACGAGTGCTTTTTTTAGAAGCAGCTTCTGCTGCCGCGATTTCAGCAGCTTTTTGCTTTGCAATTCTCGCCGCAACAGCTTCGGCTGCTTTTTGTGCCTTTTCTTCAGCTGCTTTTTGTGCCGTTTGTTGTTCAATTAACATTTGAGTAGCCAGCATGTCAGCCTGTTGCTTAGCTTCAGCGGCTGCCGCAGCAGCGATAGCCGCTTGCCTATCATGCTCACGTTTGGCCATGGTAATTGCTGTTTCTTCAACCGCTTTTTCAGTTGCTTCTACTGCTATTTTTTCTGCCTGAGCCGCAGCTTCGATTTCTGCTTGCTTTTTTGCTTCAGCGAATTTATCTGCCAAAGCCTTAGTCTCTAATTTTTGTTCACGTTCAACTAAAATCATCTGGAGCTGTTCTTCATTTCTTAACTGAGCAGCTTCTACCCCCCGAGCCAGCTGCACCTCCTCTGCTAATTGCTTTGTATAAATAACGCTCCCACCGTAGGCAGTAAGTGCTACGAGTCCGAATGTTACTGCAACATTTCTAATATTTTGCTTCATAAAATAGAAAGGAAATATCTAATCTAACTTTTGCCACATATGTACATCGCCTTTTATAGTTTCACATTCCGCACACTTAAAATCATCGGGTAAACTTTCCCATTGAGTGCCGGGTGGAAAGCCACGCTCTGGATCACCAATAGCTTCATCGTAAATCCAACCACATTCTAAACATACATATTGAGCCATAACATTGATTTATTAACGTATATACACTAGCGTACAGACAAATTATGAATAGTTTATGAATGACGTAACGGTAGGGTCACCGTCACTTCCGTACCAACACCAATCTCACTCTTGAGTGTAATCTGTCCACCAAGCGCGCCGACCAGTGCTCTTACAATTGATAAACCAAGTCCAGTTCCGCTATCTTTATTTTGTGTACGCGCCTTATCCACCTTCTTAAAACGCTCAAAGATTATTTGTTGTTGAGCGGGCTCTATACCTATTCCAGTGTCTGTGATAATAATTTCAAGAGAGGTAGCAGTTGATCGCAAGGCAAGCGCAACACCATCTCCATTGTTGCTGTAATCAACTGCGTTTTTTAGTAGGTTTTGCACTATCTCGATCAACGCATCTTGGTGAGTGTAAGAAGTAATATCAGCATCTACATCACTCGTGAGGGTGATCTTACGAGCGTTAGCATAGGGTGTAAAACGCCTCATTTCATTTACTAACAATTCAGATACTCGTACTTCCTGGGATGTACACGTTTCTATCTCGCCAACCTTAAGCAATTGTAGGAGCTGGTTTGATATCCGGGCTAATCGCGCGGCTTCTTCCTGTACATCTATAACAAACAATTTATACTCAGAAACATCACGTTCACGGCACAAGAGAGTGTCAGCACCCGCCAGCATCACTGACAAAGGTGTCCGCAACTCATGAGCAACATCCCCAATAAACTGCCTTTGTCTTTGTTGCATTTCTTGGATTGGTGATAATGTCTTTCGGGCGAAAAAAAAGGCAAAACTACTCACAATGATAAGCATGAGAATATCTACAATAATAACAACCGATGCTAAATGCTCTCGTACCTCATACAAACTCCAATCGTCATGTTCAATTTCTATTTGCGCTGTAGTTTCTGGTATAAAAAGTAACTCAGTCTCTGGTGGTGCAAAAATAATCAAGGTTGCAAGGCTGCTTATTAGCAAAATTACCCCCGTTAGAAGTACGTAGTAGGACGTGAGAATGATACTGGCGCGTTCAAATTCGTCACTCCTGAAACGTGTAGCCAATTCCGCGAATGGTTTTAATATATTGTTCATGACTTCCACCTAACTTACGCCTTAACTGTTTTATGTATACGTCAGTGATATTACTAAAGGCACTGTACGCAAAATCCCAACAATGATCGATTAACTGCTCTCGCGTGACCACTTGTCCTGCGTTTCGCATCAGATACTCAAGAATTGTATACTCTTTTTGAGTGAGGCCAAGTGAAACACCAGCAACGGTCACGGTCCTGGTGTTGGAATTGAGACTGACATCTAACACACGGAGTTCATCTTGTAAAGTCGAAGTCGGACGGCGTAGAAGAGCACGGATGCGCGCCAGTAATTCTTCCATAGCAAACGGCTTCACCAAGTAATCATCCGCACCACCATCAAGCCCTTCTATCCTATCTTCTACCTCACTTTTTGCGGTCAACATCAAAATTGCCGTTGTGTCACCCTCAGCCCGAACATTTTTGCATGTAGTAATGCCATCTTGCTCAGGTAGCATAATATCTAGAATAACCACATCATACGAACCGTTTAAAATACGCCGCTCCCCTGTTTTTCCATCGCCAACTACGTCTACCGCGTAGGTTTCTTCTTCAAGCATTTGCTTCATGTATTTAGCGAGCTTTTCGGTATCTTCAACAATCAGAATCTTCATGATCTATTCATTTTAACATGGTATACCCAAATGAACTATGAATGAATATTCTTACCTCGAGCGACACATGGGAACTGATGTTAGTTTGTCCTTTGTGTGTAAAAAAAAAGCCACAGCGAATACTCTTGCTGCAAAGACTTTTGCTACTATCCACGACTACGAATTACGCTTCTCCCGTTTCCTACCAAACAGTGAATTATCACGCCTGAATCAAAATGGCTCAATGGTAGTCAGTAACGACTTTATTATAGTATTAAAAAGAGGTCTTGAGCTGCACACCTTAACACAGGGTGCTTTTAATCCCCTTTTGCAAGTATCTACACTTGGCTACACAGATACGTTTGGGTCTTTCAAAACGACTCTTCCTTCAACAGCTCCACCAAACTACAACATAGACGTAAACGGAATCGTAATCGACCCAGATGCTCGCATTGTCACGTTGTTACCAAACCAACAACTTGATTTTGGCGGTTTCCTCAAAGGCTATTTAGCTACTACACTAGTGAACGATATCAGAATGACCTATCCAACGTGTACCGGAATCATCATCAATATCGGTGGCGATATAGCAACCTACGGACGTGACGAACTTCATAAACCATTCATTTTTGAACTCTATAATCCAGTCACTGGTGAGGAAATTCCAATTACTCTCACCAATACGGCTCTAGCAACCAGTGGTACGTATGCACGCACATGGCAGACAAGCGCTGGTAAACGACACCACATCGTTGACTTTACCAGTTTAGAAAACCCAAACTCAGACCTTGTCGCGACGAGCATCATACATCGTAATGGTGCTATAGCTGAAGCATTAACAAAATTATTTCTAGTTACAGGGGTCACTGAAGCACTTGCACACGCACACGCAAATTTACACCATTATTACTATTTTGCCGTTTCCTCAGATGGAACTATTTCAACAAACCTTACATGAAGACCTATTTTACTTTTATCAAACATTTACAAACGATCATGCTCACGCTATCGATTGTGATTTTAAGCACATTACCATCAGCCCTCATACTTGTTCCAGAGCGATTCACTGACACTACCTATCTCTGGCTCTACGGAGTAGCCCACCTAACCCTCTTCTTAGTCATGCTTATTCGCCCACTGGCAGATATTTTTCGTGGAGTAGTATGGATACGACCTTTAGTGATATTACGCAAAGGGTTTGGGGTGTTTTCCGCTTCAATTGTCGTATCGTTTCTTATTGCTAAAATTATCACTAATGATTCGGGATACTTCAGTATTTACCTGACACCAGCGTATTGGTCACTAGAGAATCTGGCTCTTCTGGCGCATTTGGCTGATCTTTCAGCAATCTTGCTTCTTATCACTTCAAACAATCTCTCTAAACTGCTCCTTGGTAGAAACTGGAAGCGCATCCAACGCCTATCATATGTCTACTTTTATGGCAGTGCACTTTATGTCTTCTTAATTTTGAATGAAACCATACCTCTTTACTACCTCATTATTGTGACGATAGTGACCTACCTTGCCTGGTTACGCAACCATGCTGTTATCTTACAAACCAATTCACCTAAAATAACTATCAACAATGAAACAAATTAAACAAATCACTGGAACTATTACCAAGGTTGATGACTTGTCACCCACAGCCCGCGAATACACCATCACACCACATGAGCCATTATCGTTCATAGCTGGTGCATTCATAAACCTATTCGTAGAACATAATGGGAAAACGATTCGCCGCGCCTTTTCAATATCTTCAAGTGATCAATATCACGATACTTTTACACTCTCAATCCGTCTTAATCCCCAAGGTGAACTGACCCCACTTTTATGGGACATGGATTTGACTGATACAACAGTAAAGATTATGGGGCCACTTGGACTGAACACAGCCGACAAAATGCAGAGTAAAAGAGTATTTCTATTTGGGTTTGGTGTTGGCGCAGGTGTAGTCAAGTCACTTACTGACCATGTAGCAAGTAGATATGATATTGAATCACTCACTGTCATGACCGGAAATCGTAGTGTTGAAGAAATTTTGCACAAAGACTACTTCGATCAGATAGTCGAGGAAAATAAAAAAGTTACGGTTAATTATGTTGTATCCGACAAGAACCAAACTAAGTACCGAAGTGGCTATATTCAAGATCATGTAGCTGGTTACGATTTTTCTAACGCCGATATATACATGTGTGGACAAGGGATTGCTTGCACAACACTTGAAACTACAATAAGAGCTAGCGACCCAGTAAACTGTAACTTTTTTGTGGAAGATTTTCATTAGAAACAGTCTCTGGTTTCTCAAGATCACTACGTTCTAGATGGGTCCCTCTGCTCAAACTTAAATTATCATTGCTTCAACGCTCTTCGTCTCTCTCCGTAGGACGGGCCTAGGAACGCAAAGACTATGGAGCGACATGAGTACACCGCCCCGTCACTGCGACGGGGGGCACTTTTTACCTGTGATTTTGTAAACCACATTAGTTTAAAGCTGGTTACATTTGAAACTCCTTGACACCAGCTCTTCGTACTAGCACGAGACGCGTTCGATAAATGGCTCTATTTCTTCTCTTTTAGTAAATCTGGAAGCGGTGCATCAAATAGCACCTCTGGCACCTTCCCCACTGTCTGCGCTTCGTTGAGGTACGGATATTGATCGCGATACGCCACCATCACATCGCCGAACTTTGCTAGTATCCAATTTAAACCGAGTCTCTGAGCAACATCCTTCACTTCTGACTCTGTTGTCGCTTCAATTTCAATGTAAGGATCAAGCCATGGCCATTCATCAAGCACTACTTCACAAGCACCACTTTTCCACGTCTCACGCTTGGACTCTTGCAATGACACAACTTCTAAACCGACTTGAGTGAATATTTTTACCGTATCTTCAAACGATGAAGTCACTATTTCAATCTCTTTTGCGCCATCAATTGAAAGCTCTGCGAACTGTTTGTATGTCAGAGTCACTTTGTCTCCTTCGTCACGCACACGAATATATGAGTTAGGCATCCCAACCTGTAGCCGTCTATCTGCATAATCAATAATCGCTCGCCGCATTAAACGCATTGGCGTAACGCACTCGAAGCCTATGCCTTTGAGTCTATTGCGAATTTCCTCATGGTTGATATGAAGAAACTTTACCTCTATTTCGGTATTCATTCACACAAGTATAACAAAACCACTCTCATTGAGAGTGGTTTTGTTAAGCGTCTCGAGCTAGCACGAGTTGCATAATTACAACGCAATTAGTGCTAGCTGTCAATGGCTGCCGATCAGGGACTCGAACCCCAATAGCTGGTACCAGAAACCAGAGTCCTACCATTAGACGAATCGGCAATTATATTTTTACTGTACTTGCTATTCGTCTAAGGGGAGGACGATAGTCCTACTCGAGCCAGTGAGGAGTGGTGAAAAAGATTTACTTTTTCACTTGCTCCGAGCGCAGGTCGAGCAAGCGTTGCTTACCATTAGACGAATCGGCAAAATGTTTTAGGTGAGTGTGTACTAAGACGTGATACGCCAAGCCACCTCACCCGTGGCACTATAGTGCCAGAATTTTAAGAAGATTCAAGCCACGACTATCCCCTACTTACGTACCTGGACCCAGCCACAGGTACCGACGTGCTTCGTGTATGTCAGCTTAATGATGGCAGTGTTCTTGATCCTAAGCACCTTCACGAAACGATACACGGCCTCCAAGAGCCCCATCGGTCGATCCTGACAAACATGTTCTAGGAAAATGTTCGTAAATACCGCATGTGAGACTACAACCACACGTGCATCTGCCGGAAGTGCTTCGAGATAGGTACGCGCTGCCACCACTCGGGCAATGAACTCTGGATATGACTCTCCCCCGATTTCGATGGACTGTCCCCGAAACCAGCGCCAGATATAGTGCGCAGTTGCGACACTCACGTACCGTTGCCCGATGAGGTGCTGTGGCCGATGGAACTCCTCAAACACTGGATTGGTCTCAGGAATAAGATCACACACCACACCAATCGCCCGTGCGGTTTCGATCGCTCGGACATTGGTACTGGTCACAAGATGTGTGGGCGAAAGGGTGGCGAGTGCTTTGGCCACCACTGCCACCTGCGCTTTCCCCGTCTCGTTGAGTGACGTATCTGGATGCTGATGGCGACGAGCCACATTTCCATCTGTCTCCCCGTGTCGAATAAAATAGACGTCCATACCTATTCCGCGAAGTGTGCGATATCGTTAAAGGTGAGGATTTGCCACCTGGCTCGATCTGCATCATACGTCAAGGTGGTGATTCCGGTGTTTACCGCCTCGAAGCTCACGCACATATGGTACCAATGTGAAGCCTCGAGCTTTAATTGCATCGCAACGAGCGCCACCACATACCGAATAAAGTGACCATGACTAATCACTGCCACATCCCCATCGAGAGTCAGCAGGTATTCAAGTGCTGCTTTTGCTCTCGTTACTACATCTACGAAATTTTCTTCATCTGAGTCATGTCCGTTTGGGTCAGTCATGAGTCGATCTAATTCGGCGTCGAGAAACGCTCGGTACTCAGCAGATTTGCGTGACTGGTGAAAAAAACGACTTGGTCGACGCACCTCTCGAAATAACGGTGAGTACAGCGGTGTCAGTGACTTAAGCGCCAGGAGTGGCTCTGCCGTCTGCCTGGTCCGTACATAGTCACTAACGACGAGATGATCAAAGGCTACTGTGGCTAAGCGTTCTGCGACGACCACTGCCTGCTGTTGTCCTTGAGTACTTAATTCAGTCGTGCCATCCTGGACCAATCCAGCTTCATTATGAGTCGTTTCGCCATGTCGTACTAAATAGATTCGCTTCATAGCTTATTTCTCACCTAATTCTACAATCGCTAACTCAAGTGGTAGGTGTGGAATCGGAGAACGATTTATCTGATCTGTCGCAATCAGAAAGCGCAGGAGTAAATGTGAATTAAGTGGTGAAGCGGGCGCATCCGCGAGCTTTGCGAGCACCGCTCCCGTATCCGCACCAAAGGTACTAAGGTGTATCTCCCTGACTGCGGGCTGGAGTCGAGCGAGGATCACTGCCCGGATATGCTCTAGTAAGCGGCGCGCAAAAAGCTTCATGTCGACATGTTCAGCCACTGCGCTCGCGAGTGCTGTCAGCGCGGCATCGGTATTCTTTTCATGCAAAGCTTCAATGAGCGAGACGAGAATCGCACTTCGTGGCGCACCAATGATGACTGCCACTTCGTCAGCCCCCCCGATTGTGTCACCCGAGGCCATGATGACCTTTTGGGTTACCCCGAGCGCATCACGAAATGAGCCATCGGCCGCCAGCGCGATGAGGTCGGCCGCTTCGGGTGATAAGATGAATCCCTCTTGTTTTGCTACCTCTGTCACCGCCGTCGCCAAGACAGACCGCGAGGGTGAGCGGAAACGAAACACCTGACAACGAGAGAGAATGGTATCGAGTAGCTTTTCCTCTTCAGTCGTCGCGAGAATAAAAATAACGTGTGCAGGAGGCTCTTCAAGGGTCTTTAAAAGTGCATTAAACGCTTCCTTCGTAAGCATGTGGACCTCATCAATGATATACACCTTATAGGGTGACTCATACGGCATCGTAAAGACCGCTTCTTTGAGCTCACGAATATCATCAATTCCTCGATTGCTCGCGGCGTCCATTTCAGTAATGTCAATCTCTTTGGCACCAACGGCCCGGGCAAAAATCCGGGCCAGGGTTGTCTTTCCGGTCCCTCGCGTACCAGAAAACAAAAGTGCGTGCGGTATTTCACCTTTTTTAATGGCGCCCTCCAGCACTCGCACAATATGATCTTGGTCTCGTACTTCGGCAAACGTCTCTGGGCGGTACTTACGGTACAGGGCGGTGTGATCTGACATAGTGGCACTAGTATACCAGATTACTGATAGGATACTTGATTGACCACAAAATCGCGTAGAACGATCACATCTTCACGGAGATTATTGCTCCCTAACAGAATATACCCAATCGCCCGGTTCTCACCCGTGATCTCTTCGGTAAATACGGCTGCCAGGGTTCGGCCCGCAGCTTCGGTATAGCCATGCTTCCCACCACGGTAGCCGGGTAGATTAGCCACCGGGCTATTATTTCTCCACCCTTTATCCGTGCCGAGGTACTGGGTCAGGCGGGTGATATCAAACAAGTGTGGCTGGGTTTTGTACACCTCTGCTAGATACTGTGCGAGCGCCTCGGCTGAAGCTTGATTTTGTTCCGAAAGCCCTGAGGCATCTGTTATGGTAATACCAAATGCACTCAGTCGCTCTTGCATCTGCGATATCAGTACACTATCACGTGCACGGGTGAGCGCCGTCGCCGCATCATTTGAAGACTCAAGCAGAAGCGGGAAGAGCAGTTCCCGCGTCTTGTATATTTCACCTACCCGCAGACTGCCAGCCCGACCCTCCGTCGCAACATCAGTGGCAGTGATCCTCACTGATTGATCGAGCGCTCTCCCGCTACCAAGAAGTACGTCCCCCGTCATCAGCTTCGTGACCGATGCGATCGGTCGTTTGGTCCGAGGATCCATCTCTACGAGCACCTCACCAGTCGCCACATCAAAAACAACGTAGCTTGGCGCACTCACGGGCGGAGCGGAAGTCGCGACCGTAAAGCTTTTTGGTGCCTCTGACAGTACAACTGGCAGGACAGGTGCTGGCGTAGTGTCAGCAAACACCGTCGCAATGAGAAATAGGCCAGCGAGGGCAGAAACACTACGTATCATGTGATTCAATAGTACCAGAACGGCGCACTCAAGGAGCGCCGTTCTGTGCATACTCGTACAATAGTCTTACTTAGACACGGCTTTCTTTACTGTCTTTTTAGCCACCGTCTTTGCCACTGCTGGTGTGGCTTTGGTTGATTTTTTAACGACTTTTTTCGCGGTCTTTTTTGGTGCAGATGACTTGGCAATCGCTTTCCAGTGATCTTTCATCTCTTTTTTAAAACCAGACACATCGACTTTTGACACCTCTTTGAGTTGACCATAGGTAGCAGTGACTGCCTCGATGAGTTGTTCGTATTCCTCCTGTGACATTTCCTTAGCTTGTTCTAATTTTTCGAGTACTTCAGCCTTGGCCTTGAGGACCCAGCTTTTTACCGTCTTACGATTCTTCGCTGCTTGCTTACTGCCATAGAGAAAGTACGCACCAGCAGCTGCGACCGCGGTCGCGGTGAGTCCAACGCCGAGACCGACTTTTTGCGCTTGGGTGAGGCCTGCCTGTTTTTTCGTTGCCATAGTATATATATTATTCCTCGTTAGTAACTGATGACCGCTTCCTTTTCCGACGATGTGTCGACGGGCCAGAAAACAAGCCAAACATGCGTGAGAACATGCCACCACTTTGCACGAAGCTGCGAACGCTCGCGAAATCTTCCGCGATCACCTCGCTCCCAGCTTCTATCCGTTCGATAATCGCTCGGATTGCCCGCATGATCTTGATCACATGGTACAAGACAATGCAGACCATGATACAAAAGACCACCGTAGCGATGCTCGCAATCAAAAAAAATATGTTGGCGTGTAATACCTCACTCATCACTATAAGTGTAACGCGTTTTAGGCAACTCCGGGATGGCTTTTTAGGAAAGCGTGGACAACTCGCTCAACGTCGGTTGGAGTATCCGCTGCCATAAGTGTCTGGCGAAGTTCTGAGGCTTTCGGAAATGAATGGATGTAGCCTTTGTAGTGCTTCTTCATCACCGCAAAATGTTTGTGTGGGAGTAGTTCTGTGAACAACTTCGTATGTTCGACGAGAGCCTCGAGCCGCTCTACCAATGTCACGAAGCTCATGCCTTCAGCCGGGACCAACTGATTGTAGAGCGACTCTCGGTCTACCCCACTCGTTGGGAGGGTGTGCTGAGCGAGGGGCAGACGGTGTGTCGGATGAAAAAACCACGGGTTGCCAAAGAGCGCTCGCCCGACCATTGCTCCATCTGCGCCCGTTGCAGCAATCTTAGCGTACGCATCCTCAAGTGAGAGTACGTCCCCATTCCCAATAATCCGAGTCTCTGGCGACAACTGGTCCCGCAGGGCGACCACCCGCTCCAGTCGCTCCCACCTGGCAGGTACCTTGCTCATCTCTTTCCGAGTCCGACAGTGTACCGAAAGAGCTGCTGGACGAACGCTTAAAATCTCTGGTATCCACTCTTCTACCTGGTCTTCGTTATAGCCCAGTCGAGTTTTTACCGACACCGGGATACCACCCGCATCACTCTTGGCCCCTCGCTTCGCAGCAGCAATAATCTGCTTGGCTACCTCGGGTGTCTTGATCATCGCCGAGCCACAGCCTTGCTTCTCAATCGAGCGATCAGGACAGCCCATATTGATATCGACACCATCAAAACCGAGCTCAAGGCAGAGTGCGGCCGCGTACTCCATATGCGCCTCATGACTCGTGAATAATTGCGCTACAACCGGGCGCTCTATCTCACCATATTGTAAATCAGCCATTAGCTTTTGTTTCCCCTCCTCGGTCGCGCGCACGAGCCCATCGGCTGCCACAAACTCGGTCCACATGACGTCGGGACCACCGACTGAGCCGTCAGCGCGCACATGTGCACTATGTTTTGCGATCATGGTCCGAAACGCCACATCGGTCACATCAGCCATCGGCGCGACGGTTACAAACGGACTTGGAAGTTGTTGCCAAAATGACATAAGAATTGTACTCTACCGTAGAATACCGTTCTTGTCAGCCACGGAGGAGATGATGCCGAAAGCCTATTGGATGCGAGTTGCTATCCTACTCGCTCTATTATGTTTCGTTACGATTACGATTGAACAATATGTCACCATGTTGTTCAACGTAGGAGTAAGGTCAATCGTTACCGCCATCTTTGCCTTCCTGATCGCCTTCTTCGCCTGGTGCTTTGGGATGGTGCTTGGCACCATCTGCGAGCATGATACGACGTACCCTGCTCGTTCCGCGAGAACACTGCGCATACTGCGCTCAATCTTCTGCATCAAGTCCTGATTCGCTCGCCCCGTCGCTTGTCGACGGGGCGTCTGCTGTGCTACTCGCTACAATCATATCCGTTGTGGTGGCCACGATCTGCTCTTCGTTTACAAATACTTTATTTCCAAACCGAAGGTCAATGTAGGAGAAATTACCGGGGGAAAGATCGGCAAATTCTGGTGCCGTGAGTACAGTTTCAAGATTAGCAACGGTCTGCTCTGGAAGCATGGTGAGTGTCGCCTTGAGTTCACCACCACCCACCACATGAATATACACGTCCCGTACCGCGTCAATTTCGATATGAGATACATACCAACCAGCCTCATGCAAGGCAGATCGTAACCGTGTCATTAGGGTCATATCAGCTTCACTAAATGGTCGACTATCAACGTGTGGCGTCGAGGTTCCGAGTGACACGAAGCGTAAGATTTCTCCCCCCTCAAGGACGGGAGCAATCGCAAATGCATAACCTGATGCATCAAGAAATGCACACGTCGTCGTCGCCACATCAGCACACCAGAGCGCAGCAGGGACAAACTCTTCAAAGACAATCGACAATTCAGATCCGGACAATCGATCAGCCTTCACAGTCGCTACCCGCGGCACTGCACGAACTGCCGACATGATCTGTTCCTCCGGGTAAAACCAGGCAAACCGACGCGGCACCAAACCCAGGTACGTTCCTGCCAATTCCGCCTCAACTGCCTGACGCACGAGTGCATGATCAATCGTTTCTCCGCCACGAATAGTAATTTCTGTAATTGTCAGCCACGCGACTCTCGAGCCATACCAAATACCCATAATAGTTCCCCCAATGAAACCAAAAACCAATACCCCAAGGACAATCTGACGAATGAGAATGACGGTATTTGGGTCAATCGACCAACGATTTTTTTTCTTATGCGCACGCTTCATTTTGAGTATCCTAGCACACCACCTCTTGATCGATCAGCTCCATTGAAGCAACATACTTGGCGTTATACCACAAACCCCGCCACCCGCATCTGCTCCTCAAGCCGAGCATAATACTGCAATGCCTGCGTCCGCTTGGGTTCTGACAGCGTATTGATAGCCTCCTGTAGCTTCGCTGGCACGAACCGCAAACACTGGTCCGTGTACGCATCTGCCCCGATGTCCTCTGGTTCATCCCACGGCACATCAACATCGACGAACGTAAAATCCCCGTCTTTCGTAAAGACAACATCCTGAGCCCCCCAACCAATCTGTACCGCTCCGTCTGGATTCGATAACCCAGCCGCTGCATACGCAGCACGAAATGCTTCAATAGCGTTGTCGGTGTATAAGCGATCGTACCGATCATTCGTAATGGCTTCGAGCCTACCTCCGTGAGATTCATCATACTCTCGTGCCGCCTCCATGTCACCATCAAATTGCGTCGCAAACTCTTGAATATCGCGATGCTGTGCATCTGGCTCAACATAATGTGAGACAAATTGTGAACTGACTACTTGTCCGTCGTCGCCATGTATATTTCCACCCTGCTTCACCGCGGCAATTTTGCCTGGGAACAACAACGTCGCAATTTTGTTCAAATAGAACAAGCCTTTCATTTGCTCATTCGTGTACTGGTGTTTCATCACCAGTTGCACTTCGGGAGTACCATCGGCGCGCACTACTTTATACGCCCGCTTGTACCCACCCACCCCTATCTGCTCACGCGGATCTGGAGTGGACTCAAATCTCATACTGATTACCTAGCCAATCTGTTCCTTCCCAAAGTATGGGCGTAACACGTCCGGAATTTTGATCGAACCATCAGCCTGTTGGAAATTCTCCACGAGTGACACCAAGATGCGTGGCGTCGGGATGGCAGTACAATTGAGTGAGTGGGCATAACGCATCTTCCCTGCCTCATCGCGATAGCGGATATTAAACCGGCGAGTTTGGAAATCATGGAAATATGAGGCGGAACTAATCTCGCGGTAGGTTTGCTCACCTGGTACCCAGAGCTCAATGTCATACTTTTTCACCTGCCCCTGCCCGATATCCGCGCCACAATTGAGTACGGTATGGTATGGGATACCCAAGGACTCAATAAATTCTTCGGTGTTACGATTGATCCACTCGTGCCACTTCACACTTTCTGCATGTGACGCTTCACACAGCATGACTTGTTCAACCTTATAGAATTCATGTACTCGAATCAGTCCGCGCGTATCTTTGCCATGACTTCCCGCCTCCCGCCGAAAGCACGGTGAAAAGCCAAGTAGCTTAATCGGAAACTGGGACTGCTCAAGTACCTCATCAGCATAAAACCCCATCACAGAGACTTCACTCGTACCGATCAGGTAATCATCATCTTGGGTGCGATACACATCGTCTGCATCATTTGGTAGATGGCTCGTCCCGTAGAGATTTGCCTTCCGGACAATCGCTGGAGGTAAGACTGGTGTAAAACCTTTTTGCATGAAAAACGCGTTCGCGTAATTCCAGATCGCCCACGAGAGCATTGCGCCGTCGCCGAGCAAATAGTACCCACGGAAGCCGTGTGCCTTAACTCCCCGCTCGAAGTCGACCATACCGTGCATGGTCATGAGCTCAACATGATCCTTTGCCGGGAACGAAAACTTAGTTTGTTCTCCCCACTGCTTAATCTCCTCATTATCAGCGTCACTCTCGCCATCTGGGACTGACATATCAGGAACATTAGGCACCTGGAGCATGAGCCGCTGCCACTCTTCCATGATGGGCTTGAGTTTTTCCTCATCTTTTTGTAGCTCAGCTTTGACTACCTGCATCTCACTAATGAGCTGTTGTTTGACAGCCGGATCTGTGGCGACAGGGATACCGTCTGAGACGCGCTTTTGCTCGGCTCGGACTGATTCGATCTGCTGCATCAGGGCTCGACGCTCATCATCAACCACAATGAGTCGATCAATATCGATAGTAATCTTCTTTTTCTTCGCCGCTAACTTCACAATGTCAGCGTTCTCTCTGATGAATTTAATATCGAGCATAGTGATTGGAATTATACACTACAGAAACAAAATATATATATAAATAGCGAAGCCGGAAGAGATGTCAGACATCCCTCCCGGCTATTTATTAACGTCTGTGTTTACCAATCAGGGTTGCCGTAAAAGCCAACCCAAGAACTTACCCGGCCCCTAAGGCACCGAATCCTTCCCACGAATTTTAGCACGTACCACGTTTCAACTGCTTTGTTGAGGGAAGGTTTTCAACTCAGCGTGAGTATAATAGCATAGTAGTAGATAAATGTCAAATAGTCTTAAAGTATCGTGATATGATGTCTTTAATGGCGTCGTTTCCAATCCTATCGCTTGCTCCACAAAACTTTCCTCCTCTCCTACTTGAAATCCCCCAGCCACCGTCATCTCTACAGTACCGTGGCGCTTTGCCAGCGACCGATGTAAAACTCCTCTCCGTCGTTGGTTCACGGAAGTACACGAGCTACGGCAAGCAGGTCGTTGACCACCTCCTTGATGGACTAAAGGGCTACCCAGTCGGTATCGTCTCCGGACTCGCACTCGGGATAGACTCGCTCGCCCATGAAGCAGCCCTCCGCAATCATTTATATACCCTCGCGATTCCAGGCGGCGGGATAGATGACTGCGTCATCTATCCCGCCGCCCACCGGCCACTCGCAGGACGGATACTGGAAGCTGGTGGCGGACTCCTCTCTGAATACGAACCAACCTTCAAAGCGACGAGGTGGTCATTTATCGAACGTAACCGACTCGTCGCCGGTATTAGTCATGCCACACTCATCGTCGAAGCGGGAGAAAAATCTGGTACACTCACCACTGCGCGTATGGTCGCAGATTACAACCGGGAACTCCTCGTTGTACCTGGGAGCATCTTTTCGAAAAACCACATCGGCGTACATCAATTTTTAAAGCTCGGCGCCACCCCAGTGACAGGAGCGATAGATATCCTCACCGCACTGGGAATCGAAACAGAAATACCACCTCCCTCGCCTCCGCCACAACTCTCCCTTGATGAAGCTCGTATCATCACTCTGCTAGACGAGCCTCGACATCGTGATGAACTCATTCGTCTGTCTGAATTATCTGTCATGGAAGCCAGCAGTCTCCTCATGCTCATGGAACTACGTGGGCTCATTATCCAAGAGATGCATATGTACCGGAGCAACGTGTAGTGAATGGTTATTATTTGACAGATTGTCCACTCCCTAGTATTTGTTAGAGACTTTATGTCCAAATCAACCTTAGTCATTGTCGAGTCGCCTGCCAAGGCCAAGACAATCGAAAAGTACCTCGGACCTGGCTTCAAAGTCATGTCATCAATCGGTCACGTACGGGATTTACCAAAAAGTAATACCGATGCGGTCGACGTCGCAGCTGGATTCGTTCCCCGCTACATCGTGTCACCAGGAAAGCAAAAAGTGATTGATGGGCTACGAAGCGCCGCCAAAAAAGCTGACCAGGTGATCCTCGCCTCAGACCCCGACCGAGAGGGTGAGGCCATTGCCTGGCACGTCGCTGAATTGGTCAAAACAGCCAACGATAACCTCAAGCGAGTGACGTTCAATGAAATCACCAAGGACGCAGTCACTGAAGCGATGGAGCACCCGCGTGATCTTGACCTAAATCTAAAAGAAGCCCAAGAAGCGAGACGCGTGCTCGACCGCCTGGTTGGGTACGATCTGTCAGGGTTGATTTGGAAAAAAGTCCGCTATGGCCTTTCGGCTGGTCGGGTCCAATCGCCAGCCCTCCGGATCGTTATGGAACGCGAACGTGAAATTCGCGCCTTTATCCCTGAAGATTTTTTTGTCTTGACCGCACATTTACGTACTGGTAAAGAAACGATACCCTTTACCTGCACCGAGGAACCAAAGACAGCTGCGATTGCAGAGCGAATCAAACAATTAGGTGAGACGCACTCGTGGCAGATTAGCGCAGTCAAAGAAAGCGATGCACGCCGCTCGCCGCGCCCGCCCTTTACCACTTCCACCCTCCAACAAACCGCCTCAACCCGGCTCGGTTTCTCACCCTCTCGCACCATGGGAGCGGCGCAAAAACTCTACGAAGCTGGACACATCACCTACATGCGTACGGACAGCACGAGCTTGAGCGCTCAAGCACAAAAGCAACTTATTGCTCACATTGACCAAGCGTACGGAAAAAAATACCTGGCTCCTCGACAATATAAAACGAAAAGTAAGTCGGCTCAGGAAGCGCACGAGGCTATTCGCCCAACAAACGCTGGGCGAAAAAGTGCTGGAAGTACTGCGGACCAGAAAGCCCTCTATGAGCTGATTTGGTCTCGCACAGTTGCGTCGCAAATGTCAGATGCGGAGCTGAAGCGGACAAAGATCATTGTCAACATTCTCGGTAGCACAGAAACAATCCCCGACTTCAGTGTGAATGGCTCGCGCCTCACCTTTGATGGGTGGCTCAAGGTAGATCCCCGAGCACGAGGTGAGGACACGGAAGTCCCTGCTCTCACGGTCGGTGATGCCCTTACCCTGCAAGAACTCGTCATCGACGCCAAACAAACCACACCACCAAATCGCTACACCGAGGCGGGGCTCATTAAAGAGCTCGAAAAACGTGGCATCGGCAGACCGTCCACCTATGCCTCGATCATGAACACGATTACGCAGCGTGGATACGTTCTTAAGGAAGGTCGTACCCTCATCCCAACTGACACTGGCGACGTCGTCTCCACCTTCCTTGAACAACACTTTGCAGACTATATTAGCGACACCTTCACGAGTGACATGGAAGATCAACTAGACCAGATTGCTGAGGGCAACCGCACATACGTCAAAACCCTTTCAGATTTCTATACCCCATTTCACGTTGATGTCGCCAGCAAGGAATCGATCGAGAAGCTTACCAATCTCGGGCCTGGTCCAGCGCAATTCCCCTGTCCGCTCTGCGGGAGCACGATGGTGATTAAGCTTGGAAAGAACGGTCGCTTCCTATCCTGCGACCGCTTCCCTGATTGTAACGGCGCTCGCCTCATCGATGGGAGCGAACTCAAACCAGACGCACCACTTGGTAAGCATCCCGACACCGGCGAACCCATTTTTGTACTGAACGGTAAGTATGGACCATACGTGCAACTCGGTGAGACACCAGAAAAAGTGAAAGGTAAAAAGGTGACTGCCCCAAAGCGCGCTGGTTTACCCCCTGGTATCAAACCAGAGGACGTGACACTCGATGAGGCGGTACGTTACCTTCTCTTGCCTCGTGAACTCGGTCCACACCCTGACACCGGGGAACCGATCATTGCAAATACCGGCCAGTATGGTCCCTACCTCGCACACGCTGGGGACTTCAGATCCCTCAAGGGTGCAGATGATCCATACACGATTACCTATGACCGAGCCCTCGCTATCTACCAAGAACCGAAGCAGATGCGTAAAGGCGAGGCACTCCTCCGGACAGTCGGTATCCATCCGAAGACCCGCAAATTAATCAACGTATTTGAATCAAAATCTGGACGATATCTCAAAAAAGGCTTTAAGCGTATCAGCATCCCGGACGATCTAAAGACCGAAGATCTCACTATTGAAACTGTCGTGGACCTGCTCAAGGGATAGTGGTACATATTCATGACTTGTAAAGAGCTCGGATACTCTCTACAATACAGACATGATTACTGTCGACACACTCATCGGACACCTCTCAAGTCCAAGTAGTGCAGATCGTGCCTTGATTTCCCGTGCCTACGAAACTGCTACCGCGGCACACGCCAACCACACCCGCTATTCCGGGGAGCCATATATGGCACACGTGGCCGCAGTCGGCGACAAACTGGCACAAATGGGAATGTCTCCACGCACAGTGGCGGCCGGATTACTCCATGACACCATTGAGGACACCCCACTCACTGCCGAGGATATTAAGCGTGATTTTGGGGAAGAAATATTATTTTTAGTCGAAGGCGTTACCAAACTTTCCTCAGTCCGCTACTACGGTACTGATCGACACAACGAAAGTCTGCGCAAACTTTTCGTCGCCACAAGCCAGGATATTCGAGTCCTCATTATCAAACTCGCTGACCGACTCCATAACATGGAGACACTGGCCCATGTCCCGACCGATAAACAACTTCGGATTGCTCGCGAAACACTCGAAATCTATGTCCCGGTCGCTCATCGGCTAGGGATGGGTAAGATCCGCAAAGAACTAGAGGATCTCGCCTTTCCGTATGTGTACCCAGATGAATATAAGCGTGTCGTCAGTCAACTCCGCACGAAAACCGGTAAGGCTAATGAGTTACTGGAACGCGAGCGTAAAGCCCTCCAAAAGCGACTGGCTGAATCAGGCCTCCGAGATTTTCATACCTCATACCGAGTGAAGGGGTATTACAGTCTATATCACAAGCTTAAGCGGCGGCAGTGGGATATCAATGATGTGTATGACCTACTGGCGATGCGGGTCGTCGTCGACTCGGTCGAAGAATGTTACCGTACCCTCGGGATTATCCATGAACTCTGGCGACCCTTGCCTGGCCGGGTCAAAGACTATATTGCATTCCCGAAACCAAATGGGTACCAGTCACTACACACTACGGTCACCACCCAAAACGGGGTCATTCTTGAACTACAGATTCGGACGAAAAAGATGCATCAAGAAGCTGAGTTTGGTATTGCATCACACATTATTTATAAACAACCACAGGTGGAGGGTGCGGAGACAAACAGCTCCTGGTTTGCCACCCTCATACCAAGTCTGTTTCGTCCCTTTACCTGGCGCCACCGTCCGACCGCAACCGTCGAGAAGAGTAACGAGCTACCGCAGCAAAAAATACCCCGCTGGATTTCACAGATCGGCCAAACCTACACCCCGAGTGACGCCTCGGCGACAGAGTTTATGGAGGATATGCAGATGGACTTCTTTTCCAAGCGAATCTTTGTCTTCACTCCGATTGGCGACGTCGTCGACCTCCCACTTGGCGCAACTCCAATCGACTTTGCCTACGCCATCCACTCCGAAGTCGGTGACCGCACCTTTGGAGCAAAGGTGAATAAAAAACTCGTTCAGCTCAATACTCCACTAAAGAACGGTGATATCGTCGAGATCGAAACTCGCAAATCTGCTAAACCATCACCAAAATGGCTTGAGTTTGCCAAAACCTCACTCGCCCGTCGTCGCATCCGGACGGCCATTGGACAGCCTACACATTAAAATTTCGGATTGAGTATAAATCATCATCCTCACTACCTGTTTCATTCGCGGTAGGTGTTACGGGTAATCCAGAATTAGGAGTATGAGACGGCATACCTGGCTCCTTGGCTAACGGAGTGGCCGGAACTACCGGAGCTGGCACAATTGGCTTTGGTTCAACCGGTGTTGGCGGTTGTACGTGGACTACCGGGGAAGGCGCGGTCTGTACTGGTGTCGTCGTCTGAGGGTTTCCAAGTACCCGCTGTAAGGCTGAGGCAAGGGCTGAGACTGGCTTTGGTGCCGGCACTTCCGGAGCTGACTCAACTACGGGAATGGGGGTAGCTGGCGAGACTGCTGAATCAGTGTTTGACGTCGGCATATCAGACTCCTTATGCTCCGCACTCACCGCTGGCGTTACCTCAAGTGGCGTCGCATCAGACAGCGCGACTGCTGCGGCTGATTGGTCTGTTGGTACTTGCTGGAATGGTTGTGCGGCCTCTGCCTTCATTCGCTCGAGCATTTGCTCAAGGTCGGCAACGGAGAAATAATCGATCGTCAGTTTTCCGCCAAATTCCGTCTTCAATATCTGCACTCGAGTACCGAGCGTCTCAGTAAATTCACGTTCAATGGCAAGTAGATCAATATCCATTGCATCCAGGGTTTTTTTACGCACTTTGTCAGTCGCAATTGTGCGCACGATTCGTTCTACCTCTCGTACTGACAATTTTTTCAACAGAATCTCCCGAAAGAGTACCTCTTGCTCTTCAGGACGATCATTCAGTGTCAGGAGTGTTCGTGCATGACCCTCGCTGACATCGCCCTGCCTCAGCGCATCAAGGAGGTACTCAGGCAGACCGAGTAATCGGATCGAATTGGATACATATTCTCGACTCCGACCGACCTTAACGGCAACCTGCCCATGTGAGAGCCCAAACATATCAGCGAGTTGTCGAAACGCTAATGCTCGATCGACTGCACTCAAATCCTCACGCTGGAGATTCTCAATAATGGCAAGTTCTAATTTCTCTTGTTCACTTTGTTCCCCATCCCGAATGATCACTGGTACCTGGACGACTCCCGCCAGCTTACTGGCCCGTAACCGACGCTCTCCAGCAATGAGTTCGTACTCGGAGTAAAATGTTCCATCTTCACGCTGCACCTCCTTACGTGTGACTGTAAGTGGCTGCAAAATGCCGTACATCCGAATTGATTCAGACAATTCCTTCAGCGCCTCCTGATTGAACTCACGCCGCGGTTGAAACGGATTCGGAACAATTTTTTCAACCTCTACCCAGTAAATTGAATCATTTTGAAAAGCCATAGCAAAACCGAGTTAGCGTCACCCACCAGAGCGACCTCGTTC
>CAYXOF010000003.1:0-6827 GCA_964466905.1 uncultured Candidatus Saccharibacteria bacterium
CTACTATTAGTCCTGTGGATGTGTGAATAAGTGAATTATACGTTTATTAATAAAGTTTTTCTAGTCATTCAGATTATAGTTATGGTGTGGGTAATGGTGTGGGCGGTTACTTCGCTTTGGGGATATGATCGTAGGTTTATTTTATTAGCGTTACGCCATACGTTTTTTTATGTTTTATATACAGCTTATTATAAGGCTGTACGGTACTTATTGGTGGGATGTTCGTCGTTATTAACAAGTTTATAAGCAGTATGTTAATACGTTTGTTTACAGTAGATAGACACACCTAAATTCCCCTATAGGTATAAGGGAATTTAGGTGTGTCTATCGGTTATTTAAGGAGTAAACGAACTTGGGTAATTTCTTCTTCGAGCTCACTAGAGGTCTTTAATTCCTCTTTAATTTTTTCACACGAGTGGATGACAGTAGTATGATCACGTCCTCCAAGCTTCTTCCCAATGGCCGGATATGAGACTTGAAAGTCCTCGCGAAGAATATACATAATGATCTGTCGTGGCTTCACTACTTCTTTGCGTCGGGTTTTTTCATAGATACTGGCCTGATCTATATCGTAATAGCGAGCAACTTTTTCTACAACATCTGCCACCGCGAGGGTTTTTCTTGGTCGAGAACTGTTTTTAATAATAGTCCGTACTTCGTCTATAGAAAGGGTACGACCGAGGAGTTGCGATTGACACATGATGGTATTAAGAGCGCCTTCTAATTCCCGTACGTTACCATCGATGGTCTCAGCCAGATGGTTAACGACTGCGTCATCAAGCACAATACTGTTTTGGGCCGCTTTGGCTCGGAGGATGGCGGCTCTCGATTCTAGGTCTGGAGCTGGTAAGTCAACAATCATACCTTGACCAAACCGTGACTGTAGACGCTCTTCGAGACCGCCTAATAACGCCGGATGCATATCACTTGAAAAAACAATCTGCTTATTATTGTCGTGGAGTGCATTGAAGAGATGGAACAATTCTTCTTGGGTCTTTTCCTTTGAGGCAAGAAATTGTACGTCATCCATGATGAGGACATCATATTGCCGGTATTTCTCCTTGAATGTATTGGCAGAACCACTCTGCAGGGAGTTAAAGTAGTCAACCGCAAAACGCTCACTCGTTACGTAAAAAACTTTTTTACCGGACTTTTTAATTTGGTTTCCGACTGCCTGGATGAGGTGGGTTTTACCATGTCCAGTTTTGCCGTAAATAAATAATGGATTATAGGAAATACCCGGCCTATCACTAACCGCCTTGGCTGCAGCATGTGCTAGGGCGTTATAGGGGCCAACCACAAATGTTTCAAATGAATACTTTGGGTTAAGGTTATCACTTTTATTAATGTAATATTCTTCAAGCGGGAGAGCTGCATTGACGGTTTGTTGCTTGCTTGTCTCTACCTTACGATCAGATCGTTGTACGACAATATATTCAACACTACGGACATAGGGAGTAAGTTCACGGAGTGTTTTTGTAATCATTGTCTGAAACTTGTCTTGTAGCCAGTCTTTTACAAACACACTTGGTACACCGATTGTAGCCGTACCATCTTCGAGGGTCGCAATGTGTGTATCTCGGAACCATGTCTTGAAGTTTGCGGGAGTAATCGCTAGTTCAATCTTGACGAGGGCATCATCCCATAACTGCTTCACATCAATTTGTTCTGTGCGAACAATACTTTGGTGTGTGGTAGTGAGAGGATGCATGTAAGTAGAAAATCTATTCGTGCTATGCATTATACCTACATGACACAGTCTGTAAACGTACCGCAAAGATAATTAGAAGTAGGGTGATTTTACGGAGTCCTTGTGGTGCAAGTGTGTACAACCTGTGTATAGTCTGGGTATGTTCAAAATAAAACAGGGACCACAAGCTCCGCTATTGAATTTTTTTTAACATCATGTATAGTGGTGCGTACTAAGTAATTGCCATGTCAAAACGAACCTATCAACCAAGTAAAAAGAAGCGAGCAACTACACACGGTTTTCTCGTGCGTAGTGCTACCACCAGCGGTCAAGCCATACTACAAGCGAGACGGCGAAAAGGTCGCGCCCAGCTAACGGTTAAAAAAGCGCGCTAGCGCTTTTTTGGTTATACTGGTCTCATGTTTTCTAAATCAGAACGGATATCGCGTACTGAGTTTTCTCCTGTATATCAGCGCGCAGAGCGGTATCACTCCCCTTCTCTTACGTTGTGCTATGTACCAAGAGAAAAACGCAAGGTGTCGGTTGTGGTGAGTAAAAAGGTGGCAAAACAGGCAGTAACACGCAATCGGCTCCGGCGCCAACTCTATGAAGCATTACAGCGTATGCTGGGCAACTCCACAGGGGTTTTTATTGTCATTACAAAACCACCAATAAGTTCAAAAACGATGAAAGCTGTGGTGGTTGAGCTCGATAGTTTATATAGACGGATTACTAAAAGCACGTAGAATAGACGAGTTATGTTTAGTTATATTTGGCACACCTTTTTCTTTGATCCGATCTACAACACGCTTGTCTTATTTATCGATCTAACTCCAACCAAAGACGTTGGTATTGCGATTATTGCAACGGTGTTTGTCGTGAAGTTTGTTTTGCTACCACTTTCTATCAAGGCGGTGAAAACACAGAAAATAATGAAAGAAATTGAACCAAAATTAAAAGAATTAAAAGAAAAAAATAAAGATGATCGCGAGTCGCAAGCGCGGGCCATGATGGAGCTATATAAAGAAGCCGGCCTTAACCCATTTGCCAGTATCTTTGTGATTCTGCTACAGATTCCCCTCGTTATTGCCTTATACTTTGCGGTTTCAAGTGGTGGAGGGGTGGCCTTGCCTGAAATAAATACCGAGCTACTCTATAGCTTTATTCCAAACCCTGGCACAGCTACCATGAATTTCCTTGGACTGATTGATATTGCGAGCAAAAGTCTACCCCTTGCTTTAGCTGCCGGTGTTGCCCAATATGCACAGGTCGTGTTTACGATGCCAGCCCTGGCTCCAAAAGCAGCTGACGCTGAACCTAGCTTCAAAGATGATTTTATGCGCACAATGCAACTCCAGTTGCGGTATGTGATGCCAGTAATTATTTTCTTTGTAGCTTATACGATTTCAGCCGCCATTGCGCTTTACTTCCTCGTGAGTAGTGTGGTAGCGATTGGTCAGGAGTACGTAGTTCGCAAACATCGGTAATTAGTATGTGCAGTTAACTTCACTCCCCCCAGAACTTAAACTACCAGTTCCGTGTGCCCGCCGACATGCTGCAAAGGCTGCGCCACATACATATTGTCTCCCACCGTTCCCATCAGGGTCACCTCTTTCGCAATCGAAGGAGTCTAATTTTTGAGCTGATTGGGGGACAATACAAATTTTACGAACAGGATCGTATCTCCCCTCAAAGCAGGCTGCAACAGGATAACCTAGAATACTTCGAGAAAACCAGCTTGTGGGACAAGCAGTTTCTACCCTGTTTTCACATAAATTTTTGAGTACCTCCTCCGTTGGGCCGGCTCCAGTGGCTATTCCAACTCCTTCAAAGGAGAATATAGTATCGCCAGACTCAAGCACTGCAGTGGATCCTGGAATGATGGTGCTGTCCGGGTCAACTGATGTGTCGATGGGTGTGAGCGCTTTAAACGGCTCAAGTTGAACAAGGTTTGGATTAATGACTGTCAAAATTAACACAGCAGCTACTACGACAAGGAGACCAATTAAAGCGCCTTCGATATCTTTCTTCGCCTCCCCCTTGCTCGTGACCACGTCGGTGAGCATCCACTTCACTCCAGCAATGATTATCTTCACTACCGCCAGGAGCGCAGCAATACTAATTGAGAGCGCATAGAGCGCATTCATATAAGTACTAAAGTCCATTTCCCCGTCTACTCCAGGGATTCCCACCAGAGGAACAAAACTCGACGCCAGTACCAACACAGGAACAGAATATGTGAGCGCAATAAAGAATAAGTAATACATATTTTACAGGGTATTTTCGTTAAGTTGAACCTCGTCTTGTTCAAACACTGGCTCATATGACCACAGTGTACCGTCAAGCTTATTAGTAAAATACACATAGGTATGACCACTACCGATAGTTACTCCAGTGGTGTCTATTTGTCGCCCGGATTCATCGCTTATATCGATGAGATTTTCCGCCGACAGCGCTTGTTGTTCAATGTTCCAAAGTAGATCATTAAATTTAGTTTGCCCTGTATACCATTCATCCGGGTAACGTTCATCAAGGCTGATAAACTCATGTCCACAAGTAAAAATATTTCTTTCAAACCCATAATCACACTTATCTGGAATGACAACAATAGGGAGACCCTCTACCGCTTGAGTTTTTTTATCATACACAAACGAACGATATGTTTCATTGTCACGTTTACTGTATAAAATATGATCAATACCGGCTTCCATAGTGAAGCCAAATCCATCAATTGGTAATCGTGAAATATTGCCATTAATGATCTCAAGGGCAAATCCTTCCAGTCTGGCGCTTGGTTTTGGATACGCATAGTGGGGTCCTGCCAGGGTTGTTCCCCACCCGACGACCGCCTCTCTAAATGGTATTGTGAAGAGTGTCTTGGTGTCGGCGGTGTCGATGTTGTATGACTGAGCCACCGCAGATTCATTTGTTCGCTCAATAAATATCAAGGTAGTCTCGTCAATAAACATTGGATATTCAATACCAGTTGGTAAATCAATATACCGCGCAGTATTCGTAGAGGTAACGTCTAGTCCTAGGGTTGATCGCGTATTTTTTCCAAAGCCAGTTTGCAATACTGCATGATTGCCTTGTGGTGAGAATGTAGCTAAGTGGTTTTGTGGTTGGACGAATGTTGTAACAGTGCTCTCAAGTCCAGTATTTATGTCAATATCAAAAATAATGCCAGTGCCTGCTTCTGCATACCGGACTGTCGGGGTTGTTGATGAGGTAGTAAACACCTCAGTAAAACCAGAGACCGGTCGAGTGGTGAGTTGGTGGAGACGTTTTCCATCGTTGATATTAATTAGTGGTGTTTCTGTATCGGTAACTTCAGTAGTACTGTTGTCAGGGGCGACACCACCATCAGGAAAAGTGGCAGGTACTTCAGGGAAGGGTGCATTATCGATGGGGGCTGGCCCGGCTGTGCGAAAAAAGAGGAGATACACCCATAGAAAAATAAGGAGCAGAACAATGACCAGAGCAAAGATAATTAAGAGTGGTTTTCTCATACTAATAGTTAATACTTATACCCCCTTGTGCGCCCTGTAGGAGCTGTGTTCGGTTACGAACATGAAAACCAATGAACGATCGGCCAGTTGAAAATTGACGAGCAAATGTCAGTTGATAGGGGTTGGCAGCTGTGGGTACTAATTGACTATCTACCTTCCACTCAATAAAATCTGGTTCATTATAGGTTTTAATATCAAGGTAGTACGGTGAGACCTGGAGTGTATTAGTGAGATTGGTGGGGATGAATGTGTCAGATATAGTCAGTGGAGATATTCCATAGAGTTCGGTATATTCATAAAACTGAAGCTGTGGCTTTACTGATGCTGCATCGTATGCGCGTCGGGCTACTACCCCGCCCGCAATCCGACTTACCTCAAGCGCTAGGGTAAAGTAATCACCTTGCGGCACTTGAAAGTTGACTTTATAGCCTCCACGGAGTGGACCACCTTCGATCACTTTTCGGTTAACTCGCCAGGTGTACATAAGGCTACTAGGATCAACATTGCCACCATCAACTATTGCGGTGACGTTTACCATGCTACCAAAGCTCGGGAGTGCTCGACCTTGGTAAAAAGCCGGCACATGTGTTTGGGGTTCGATAATTATATCAAGGTAGACGGGTGAAAGTACTCGACTGAAACGAATCGTGCCTCCGACTGATGTTTTTAATTCGACTTCAATTACTTGCTCTTCACCAACTTTACCAGCAATAATCTCAGTTTGACGTTGATTTTTTGCAGCTGGAACCACTTCCCCATTAAGATACCAAATCACCTCTGCACCAAATGTATTACTACCATAGTCATTAAGTGAAAGTTGTACTTTCTGTCCAGGTCGAGGAAATTCGGGGTTGGCATCAATACCGACTTCTGAAAGCTGCGCACTAAATTCCCCTTGGGCGCTTACCTCTGCAACAGGTAAGAGTAGACATAACACCAAGGTGACACATATACCGTACTTATAAATCATGTGCTTATATTTTAGCAGATAATTAAACCCAGCGAGGGGGTTACTTCGGATAACGCGAAACCGCCAATAAATAGAGCACAAACCAAGGAAAAAGATTTACTACAGGCAGTCCATAGCCTAAGAAACACAGTAAAAGTGCTGCTGTTTTGGCGGTACTTCCACGACCACCAAAACAGTTAATAAAGCCTAAACTGTAGGCAAAGATAGCGGACATGATGGTGAATAGGCCGATTGCTAAGACAGCGAGCCCGGCCACAAAAGCGAGCCCATACGGATCAAAGACACTCAGATCTATACCAAATGCTTCTAGTGCATCCATCAGACCCGTGGCAATGGTCGTGACTTGTCGCCCAGCCCAGGTACTTTGGAGCCAACTTTCTGTCGCATAGAACATGGCCGCGATCCCAAACATGAGGATACTGATCAGTGCAAATGGTACTTGGACACTTCCCCAAAGCCATAGCCCCCACCCCATCAGCCAGACGTTCATTCCCGTCACTCGGGCACGCGCCACGAGTACTCCTGGGTCAACCAACCGAGTAGATTTTTTTTGACGAATAAGCCGTTCACGAAGACTTCGTTCGGGTGGCGGCTGTGGTGATGATGTAATGGGACCGTGATTTGTTTGGTCTAAAAACTCGTTATCGTTTCGTCGTTC
>CAYXOF010000003.1:6927-33285 GCA_964466905.1 uncultured Candidatus Saccharibacteria bacterium
TCGGTGTATGAGGCAATTACTTTTACTGCGACATGTTTCGTACCAGCGAAGAAGATACCTTCCCCAACATTTGACTCGAGGAGAAGGAACTTTTCTTCATCAGTGAGGTTAAAGGTGTTTTGAATGTTGTCGATTGCCGTTGGCGACTGCTTCATGAGAAATTGAATGGAAGAGTTGGTAATCATCGGTATACCGTAGGGAGAGCGTAGGAAGTCGTCTACATCCTGTGTGATTGTGGCGATACCGAGATAGTACTTTCGACCACGCTTTGCGAGGCTAAAGAGGAATGATGCGGTATCCTCTGATTTCATCATCCACCATGCCTCATCGATCACGAGGAGGCGTTTCGTCATGCGCCGTCTGATGGAACCCCAGATAAAGTTGGTGATAATATACATCGCCACTGTTTTTAGTTCGTCTTCCATATCGCGGAGTGAGAAGACCACAAAGCGTTGGTTAATATCAACATTAGTAGACTTATTCATGAACCCCGACCAGGTGCCCGAGGTGTATTTAGCAAGTCGAGTAATTAAGGACGAGCTCCCATCCATCCCCGCAAGGACCATCTCAAAGTCAGCTAGGAGTGGTGGTTCCTGGTCAGCGAAGTTTGCGTCACCAGTAATATCTTTAAGCGCGTAGGTTTCTTGGATAGCAAGGTCAATCAAAGTCTCTTCTTCAGGAGTGAGGCCGCCAAGCATGAGTCGGAAAAGGCCCACCAGTTCGATTACATGGCTTCGTAAGACATCTCGAGGATTTTCATCGTCTTGTGGAGGCGGCAGGTCAAAAGGGTTCACGTGGTGGTTTGATGATAGTGAAATATTAAAAAACCTTCCCCCCGTAGCTTCCGCTAGGTACTCATACTCACGTTCAGGATCAAGGACGATCACCTCAGTGCCAAACATTAAGGATCGAAGGATTTCAAGCTTCAGGGTGTATGATTTTCCTGCTCCAGAGGTTGCGAAAGTAACTGAGTTGTAGTTTGTGAGTGAGTACCGATCAAAAAGCACCAATGAGGAGTTGTGTCGATTGATACCATAGAGGATGCCTGAATCAGAGGTGAGGTCAAATGAGGTGAAGGGGAAGAAGCTCGACAGCGGTGAAGAATTAAATTTACTATGCACGAGTAATTCGTCGATCGCAAGCGGTACCATACTTTTAATTCCCTGCTCTTGCTGAAAAAGAGCCGGTTTGATGGTAATCATACGAGCATCAAGAATACCCCGGACGTCATTTTCTGCCTGGTTTAGCTCTGTATCGTTCTCTCCGTAGAGCGCAATATAGAATCCAACATCAAATAATTTTTCCTCAGCCTGCTGTAGGCGATCGCGCAACTCCTCTAAGTTACGATACGCAGCTTCTAGCTGTGGGTCACGTACTTCTCCTCGCTCGGCCTTTAGGTTGATTTGGCTTTGTACCTCAGCCACCTTTTTTTGAAATTTCCGTAAGGTGTCAGCAGTATCAACTGGGTGAATAAAAATTGATATATCCAACTCTTTTTCTATATTAAGAATAGGCTCAAGCCAACCATCATTGAGATAGCGTGGATAGGCAACTGCGTAGTACGTCCGCGCGGTAACCCCGCTAATGTTAATACTACGGGGGTTAATACTGATCGCAGACGGAGCGATGACGTCAGTGATGGTTAAGAGCTGGTCTTTACCGAGAGAGACCCCGGATGAGCTTTGTTTTGGTTGTAGGAAATCAAAGAGTGCCATAGGTATTGCTATTGATTAGTGACGGGGGCAGTGCCGGTTGGGTCGCCAGGGTTATATACGTGATAAAAAAGTTCTACGAGCTCGTCATTACCTAGCGCAATCGTTCGTACCCCTACTCGGTTGAGTCCTTCACTCACCACCGAAACACGTTGTTCGAGCTGAATGCGGTGTTCTTCAAATTGACGATCGCTGGGATTTAGAGCGCTCGTCTGTGCTTGGGCGAAGAGATTTGTGATACCTTTCGTGATGTTTAGCCTTGCAGGAGAGTATGGGACAACAACAAAGAAGTTCTTGCTCATTACGTCGATTTCACTGGTGAATGTTCGAATAAATTCCATGTACTCTCGTAATTGTACTTCCATGAGGTCATTGGCCTGGCTTCCTTGGAGTGTCGTAAGTAATTCAAGGTACGGCTCGATGTTAAGTCGCCTGGATTGAATATGGATGTGCAGGGTGAAATCAAGTGTATTAATAAAACTTTGAAACTGCTGTAAAATCGCTTTTTGTTCGTCTAGAGACTTGAGGGCAAAGTTAACTGATGAAGCCAATAAAACTCGACACATTTGGCCATTCTTTTGCAGTACGACGCCGTCGCGAATGTTTTTGATGGCAACAAAGTCTTGTGTCGCGGCAGTGGCTTTCGGCATACTTATTGTTGTTTTTGGATAGCTTTTAATTCAAGTCGCCTTGAGAGAGACGCAATACTTGCCTTTGGTTTAGTGCTCACAGTCATCATAGCATCCACCGGTTCCTTCGTGGCGTATTCCTTATGCACAACATCGGCCTGCTGCCGCCAAAGATAGAGCTTTTGGCCAATGAGGTAGTTATAAACCGACTCAAGGAAGTACGAAAATGGCCGGTTATTGATTGGATAAAATGAGAGGGCTGAGGCCAGGAGTGCTAAGGGGATACCGGCGATGATGAATATCCAAATTGGTAATGTTAAAAAGATTACGACCGCCATCCCGACTCCACCACCAAGGTAGAGAAATTGTTTCCAGGTAAGCGGACCAAAGATCTTATCTTCAATTTCAATAAATTGAGGAACTTCAAATCGCATAGTACTTACTATTATACACACCCACGCAGTGAATTATGTTTTTTGGTGGGTATGAGGACAGGATCAGATCCAGTTGTTACTTATCAGTAGACCAGCCTGGTCCAGTCGCGGGATCATTCGGTCGGATAGGAGCGTGCTCGGCTTCCTTGATTAAGGCACTTTGGGTAGAGGTGTAGATCGGTGGAGTGGGAACGGTGCCAGGAGACGGTGGTGGAATAGTTTTTAGAACTTCCATATCATGCGCCATGGTACGAAGTGGCTCAAGTGCCTCGAGGGCGGCTTCCGCTTCTGCGATATCAGCGTTGAGGTCGGGCGATGGGGTACTCACAAGTGGTCGGAGTGGGGTAATGGGTGTCACTGGGGGTAGTGGTGATGCCGGCGAGTTATTGGTAGTGGATGGGCGTGGAATAGCTACATTTGCTCGCACTGAATCATCATGAAGTAAATCATTAATTCGTGCATGTTCATACTGGAATTCAATCGGAAATGAATGAATGATTGCTGTCAAAGCTGGCGTAATTTTTTCACGAGGGACACCGCACTCCAGAGACACAAATTCGTATAGCTCAGCCTCTGACAAGAAAAACATCAAGTAAAGTGCCAGTGCATTGTCAAACACAATGATTTGGTCTGGGGAGAAATCAAGCGCTTCGCCAAAAGATCGAGCTACGTTTTTGGTAAAATCACTCAGAATAAATGTACGGTACTCGGGCGTTAGAAATTTGAGTCGTTGAGCTAAAATTGAATCGTTCATACGTTATGTTGTGCTAGATTCAGACCCAGTCTCTGGAGCTGAAGTAGTGTTTGCTGCGTTATCTTTCATTTGCCTTGCAAGCTCATCGATGATTCGCTTTTGCTCGGCCGAGCTCTGTTGGTTTTTTGCAATCTCCATTGCTGTTCGACCATATTTCTTACGAAGATTTGCGAGTGAAGCAGCATTTAATTCTGCCTGTTGCTGCATTGCACCCATGCCGATCATTCCGCCAGCCCCAGCTGTACTGACAGCAGCCAGCGATGCACCAACGCCAAGCACTGATCCCGCAACTACACCTGCTCCAGCTCCCATTTTACCAGCCACAATACCACCAGCCGCTGCCGTACCCCGGGTGGTTAGATTTGAGAAGAATTTCTGATTACTTTCGAGGGTATTCATATAGGTCAGTTGGTTTGCATATCGCACATTAGCATTAGCTATTGCTGCCGAATTAGTAATTTGATTTTTGGCTTCCTTCACCTGTGTTTTTAGTAATTCTTCATTATTAGCAAGGCTATTATTGATTTCACGAACCTCTTTTTCTAGCGCTTCTCTCTCGGCGAGCAATTTAGCGTGATTTTGTTTATCTTGCAGTGTGATGTCTGGTAACCTATTTTCTTCTTGGGTGAGCTCTATTATTTTTGATTTTTTCTCGTTGTACGTCTGGTTGGTGGATGCTAATGCCTTCTTGGCATTCAGCCGATTTTCTTTTTCGGCGATCAATTCTCTATCCCGTAGTAATTCTGTCTCGGTTTTAGTTTTGTTTGCCTCATCTTTTGATAGGTTATTTTTGAGATCACCTATCTCTTTTTCAAGCGCAGATATGTCTGCAACAAAACGATCGGTACCAATGGTTTTAGCAGCCCGCACTTCTTCAATTGCAATAGAACTTGTTTTTTCTGCTCTTTCAGCCTCTTTGACAAGCTTCTCTTGCTCTGTGCGTACTTTCGCCTTACCAGCTTCTGAGTTGGTGTCAACCTCAAGAGTCTTCATGAGTTCTTCGTCTCGTTTCTCTTTTTCTTTAACTATAGTTGTCACGCCTCCCTTACGACCTTCACCAATTCCTACAGCTTTACCAAGACCACCAACTTTTCGCACATCAAGGCTGCTGTCTGCTGCTTTGGTTGCACCCGCCATGGCAGCACGACCAGCAATGCCAGCAATGCCACTTTTGGCGCTATACTTCTTTCCAAAATCACTCTGAGTGTAGGCTCGTGCACCAACCCCAACAGTGGCTCTTGCACCCCGGGCCGCCATCCCAAATGTAGCTGCTCCTGCAGTACGCTGGAGAGCCTGCTTTCCTCGGTTAGTGAGATTATTCCCTACTCGCATGGTGGCACTCGCGCCATCGGCGCTCATCTTTTGGGCGGCCACAATCGCAGCTAGAAGGAAGAAACCAGTTAAGAGGAATGGGACAAAGACACTTGAGAAGCTTTCTGTTACTGCTCCACCACCACCGAAAAGATTACCCATTTTTGCTCCTTGATTTGTGAGGGTACCAAATCCGGTAAGCACTCGATAAGCAAAGTAAATGAGCAGCACGTAAACTGGAGCAAAAAAAGCTCGTCCTAAAAAACCCTGCCAATACATGCTGGTGTACCGCTGTAGTGGCGGGAAAACCCAACCAATAAACATGAAAGGAGAGAGTAGCATAAAAAAGTTTAACGCTACAAAGCGTATCATCAACATAATGCCTCCGGCTGCAAATACAAAGGCAGCAATAATGAGAATAAAGGCTGTGCCGAAGATGTAGCCAAAACCAGCTCCGTTGGCTGAATTTGCAAAATCTGGAGGACTACCAGCGTTACTGCCTTTTACTAAACTAAATACAGTTACTAAATTCATTTCGGTAAGGAAGGTGCCTGAAATATTGTACTTATAGCCATTAGGGCCAGCGGATGCATCAATCCCGAAACCAGCTTGCACGATCTGAGTCGCCATGAGGTTACTAAAGTCGATAACAGCCTTCGTGATGAAAAGACTGAAATTGACCAAGAGTGCGGCCAGTATGAGTGATACTAACCAGCGCTTTGTGTTGGAGTCATCGCTGCGGAGGATCATTTTAAAGCCAATGTAGACAAGGCCAAAAATAAAGAAGAGATTGAAGATATCGCGCACCACTACCCAGAGGCTATCAATAACAAAGCCGAGACCACCATTCCGGTATTGTTGCCCAAATTCAACCACAAAAGTATTGACTCCAGCATTCATGATCAGTCCACCAATACCAGCGAGCCAGCCAAAGACATTGGCGACAAACATCCACAGCACATGCTCAATTGCGGTACTAATTGCTCCGGCCTGGGCGAAGGTGGCAGTCGGGAAAAACAGCACCAAGCAAATGATGGCTAGTATAGGTATTCCTGTGGTAAATGAATAGCGCATGGGTGACTAGATGATGGGCTACACTTAGGGTAACGGTGGGGGTGGAGGAGGGGGAGGAGGTATCGGACCAGATGGGCCCGGTGTAGGAGATGTCGGTGCTGTGACTGGTCCAGGAGCTACCGGTGCTGATGGAAAAGCTGGCTCAGCGCTTGGTGGAGGAGTCACCGGTGTCGCGGTGACAGGAGTACCCCCACCCCCGCCACCGGCCTGGCCCGGGTTAACCGAGTCAAACTCTGATTTCAGTTGTGAGAACTGGGCCGCGGTTATGTAGGTACGGCGGGTGAACTCTTGGACGACCTTAGTAATGATAAGTGAACGTAGGGAAGCGGTGTCAGTTTCTTGGGCTGCTTCAGCTGTCGTCAACACTCCCCCATTGATAGCACTAGTGCGGAGGCTATTGAGCGTTACAGTACTGGACGTGTCATTTGCCGCTCTCAGTACTGGAATCAAGCGATCAGCGGTCAAAATGTTTCCGTTTGGTGTTAAAACTGTACTTGGTGGGGTGACGTTACGGTCGTTGATTGCTTTCATTTGATCAAGGAGTGCTTGGGCACGTTGGCGGTTCCGTACGTCACCCTCTGCGCTGCTTACGGTATTATCAACCATGGTCTGGAGGCGGTTGATTGGTGAGTTGGCGACGGCAGGGACACGGCCGGTAATATAGTTCCAGGCTGCTGCTTCGCTGGCTCGAGCCTCCTCCCAATCCTTGAGGATTGATGATGTGTCGAGTGTACCCAGTGCCTCGTTGGCAAGGGAAGCGGTAAATGATGAACCATAGCTATTGTCGGTATAGCCAGTGCCGCTTGATAGCCCGAGGATTCCAGCTGCGCCAGTGATGACTGTTTTCGCCACTTGTCCAAGTAAGGCACCAATAATTTCATTAAATTCGTCAGCGGCGATGAGTGATCGTTCGCCCGTGGAAAGTGAAAAGGTGAGTGCTTCTTGTACTACCTTGCCTGGTTTTGAAATAAAGCAATCTTCACGGGGCGTCCCCTCACCTTCTACGATGTCACAAATTTCTCCCGAGAGAAAACCATCACCCCAGTTTGCAATCGTTAACTCCTTGCCGCGAGCGTTGACGAGTGATGCACGTAGGCCAGCTTGTGCAGTAAGCACCGCACCGTATGGTGTGTACATGTCTGGCCTAGCAGTAACATCAAACCAGTCATTCCACCCCCCCTGACTTAGGTCTGTTAAGCCACCGATGAAACCGTCGATATTATCAATGATACCGGACAGGGTGCAGGTTGGGGCAGGTTTTTCGCCAGTCCGTCCCTGGTCATAAAGTACCGCGAGCGACACCTGGACGTCGAGCCGAAATGGCGAACAGACAAATGAGCCGATACCGCCGAGGCTTTCAATATATTCACCGGCTACCTCGTCTGCAATGCCGAGCAGGAAGCCTGGAAGATCTGTGATAAACGCCGGACTCCCCTGAAAACCTGAGTTAATCCAATTAACGATACTCGAGACGACACCCGATACCACTTTCTTAGCAAGTGTCCATGCAATACCGTCCAAAGCGTTCTCTTTCAGCCATTGCCATGCATCAGCGGTGGAGCTATATGTCGTTGCAACAGCCGTTGCTTTATCAGCGACTGCAATCGCTTTCAGCTCAATTTTGTTGATGAGTTGTGTGACTTCTCTTCCAAAGTCACCCCCCCCTGCTTCCACTTCGGGTATTTCATTCCAAGGCTGTGGTACGTAGACCGCTGAAAACGCAAAAACGCTTAGTGTGAGGGCAAACAGTGTGCGCTTGAGGTAGCAGAAGAAGGGTTCCATAGGCTAGTTATTACGTCTATTTTCTAGTTGATAATTTGGGCTAAAGTACACAAAAAGTACCGCCGGGTCGTTTTCTGTAAACAGAGCGACGTGCGGCAGAAGCGCTTTGTACATATTCTCATGGGCTATTTTCATACCAAGCACATCATCTTCATAGCGCTTGAGGTGTAATAATGGCACAGTAGGATCAGTCTCAAATTGCAACATAGCGGCGATGTCTTTATGGATGGCGTGGTAGGTATTAAGTACATCAAGATGCTCTTTAACGAGGGATTGGGGAACTGGTGCCGCTAAGAGAGCGTCACGCATACTGGCGTACATGGCAGCAAGCACCTCTAGTTCATCGACTCGTTCAGTATTGCCATTAACGACAATATCCTCAAAAATCAACAATTCCCATTCAAGCCCTTCAACATTGTTATCAATGATTGCTCGGGCGGCCGCATTGGCATAGGTATAGATCGCCTCGTCGGTGTTAGGTACAATAATAATATTGGGCGTATCGTATATTTCAACGGCTACATTTTTAGTCGCGGCTACAACCGAATCGGTGAGCACTTGTTCTTGGGTACGGCGGGCAGCGGGGCCCTGATATTTTGATCGAATGATTCCCTCAATCATCCCAATCCCCATTTTGCCTGTGATAGTGTCTGGGGGTTGGTAGTCATCGCCCGTTTTAGTGAGAATGATTGGATCTGCTACAACAAACTCATCTCGCCAGTCCTCAATACCATTGTTATCAGCGTCCATAACCGCAATCGCGGCCCGGGGTGATGAGGTGGCAGTAATAACAATGGGGGCACCGATAAGCTTCTGAGCACTTGGCTGACCGAAGGTGCTTAATGTATAGGTACCAAAAACAATGGCAAAACCGATGACAATAGCACCAAGCGTTTGTGGATGAGATAGTCCTTGCATACGTTTTAAGTATAGCAGTTCGTCATCACTTTTCTCGAAAATTGTCACCAGTTGGGTACTAGTCTGGGGAAAAAGAGGTTGATTATGGTTGGGTAAGTTGTTTTATCTGTGTGCATACGTAAATCCAGTCGTCTACCGAGAGGTCCTCGGCGCGGGCGGTAAGAGGATGCGAGCGAGCTGCTAAGATCTTTCGGATTGTTTCGGCTGATAAAAGCTTAGCTAGGTTGTGAGCTAGTTGTTTACGTTTTTGACCAAATCCATGGTGAAGCACTGAGAAGAATTCGGTTGGTGTGATTGCGGCGAAGCGGTTACGAGAAATATTGGTAACCGCTATGATGGCGGAATCAACGTTTGGCGGCGGCTGGAAATGTCCGCGCTTGATCGTACATATATATGTAGGAGTACCGAAGGCTTTTACCGAAAGTGAGAGGAGTGATTCTTTCGGATCGCGCGCAATGCGTTCAGCTAGTTCTTTCTGGATCAAGAAGACTATTGTCATCGGTTGACAGGTTGATTCAAGAAGGGTGCGTAGTAGGAGGCCAGAAAGGTAGTATGGAATGTTCGCTACTACTTTGTATTGGTGATCCGTGAGACCAAGTGCGTTTGGGTCTAGCGTCCGGGCGTCGAGGTGGTGGAGGGCCAATTGGCCTGTGGCTATTTCGAGTGCAAAGGTTTCTTCAAGAATGGCAATCGCACGCAGGTCGGCTTCGACAGCCACGACACTCGCTCCCCGAGCCAGTAATTCCCGGGTCAGCATGCCTGTACCCGGACCGATTTCAAGTACTCTGTCCCCCACTTTAATAGTGGCCGCGTCACACATTTTTTTCGGGACGTAGTCACTTGTCAAAAAGTTTTGTCCGAGTGATTTTTTGTGGGTGAATGTCTGTGCCATGCAATTACAATACGAGTAAATCAAAAGAATGCAATGACCACGTCAGTGTGGCCTACCCATCCCCATTACTTTATTTGTGCTACTTATATCTGCACCTAGTCCAAATACACGGTTGTCTCGTAGCCAGATTGTCCCCCGCCCCAGTTACTACCAGGGTTCGCGCCTTCGACCAAGTCCGGACTGATGTCGTTGAGAAATGATGATGGGAGATTGACGCGCTGACTGCCGAAGATGGTGCGGAGATGTGCGTAAGAAAGGTACAGCTTTTGCTCAGCCCGGGTGAGGGCAACGTAGAAGAGTCGACGCTCTTCCTCGGTATCAATTTTTCCATCGTCGAGACGCTCGTGAGGAAAAAGTCCTTCTTCAAGTCCTGAGATAAATACCGAACCAAATTCGAGACCCTTAGCGGCATGTACTGTCATCAGTCTGACGGCATCAAGCTCAGTCTTATCCTTGAGTTCATCTTGGTCGCTTTGGAGGGCTGCGCTTTCAAGGAATTGCTCCACCGCTTCTTCGGGGGAGAGTTCGCTATAGCGTAGCGTGAGTGTGACAAGCTCACGCAGGTTTTCAATCCGCTCCACCGCTTCTTCCGTCCCTTCGTCTTTGAGGGCACTCTCAAGACCGCTCCGCTTCATGATAAATTTGATTGTTTCACTGAGTGGGTTTATGCGAGCGTAGTTGGCAATATCCATCATGATTTCGTCGAAGACTTTTACCTTAGCCATAGCACCAGCGTTGAGTTCAGCTCGCCTCCCTTCAATTATTTTGAGCATCGTGACTTTACCAATCCCTCGAGTGGGCTCATTAATGATGCGCGCTAGGTCTGCACTACTGCCAGGATTCAGTGCGAGGCGAAGATACGAAAGGACATCTTTCACTTCCTTGCGTTCGAAGAATTTTGTACCGAGTAACTGGTACGGCACATCAGCGGCGAGGAACGCTTCTTCGAGCACGCGAGATTGAAAGTTCGTCCGGTAGAGTACTGCGATCGTCGATGGGGCCATTCCATTTTTGATGAGCGTGTGTGCGGTAGTGGCAATGTATTCGGCCTCATCAACCCCACTCATGGCGGCGTAAAGTGTAATCGCTTCCCCGTCAGGATTATTAGTGAACACATTTTTTTCCACCCGCTGTTTATTTTTTTTAATGACATCATTACTGGCTGCGATGATGGTTTTGGTGGAGCGATAATTTTCTTCAAGGAGGATGGTCGTCGCACGGGGAAAGTGTCGCTCAAATTGCAGGACGTTTTTGATATCAGCACCCCGCCAGGAGTAAATATTTTGGTCGATGTCACCGACGACGCAGAGGTTGTGCTCAACGCTAACAAGTTGTTCCACTATGGCGAACTGTACCCGATTGGTGTCTTGGTATTCGTCGACGTGGAGGTAGCGAAACCGCTGTTGGAGTTGCTCGCGCACTGGCGGGTGATCGCGCAGGAGTCGGAGCGTGCGAGCAAGGAGGTCGTCGAAATCAAGGGCGTGTTCTTCACGAAGGATCGCTTCGTATTTTTCCCATACTGCACTGGCGACTTGTTCAGGGTACGAGTTGGCAGTGTCCGTGAATTCACTGACACTTACCGCATCACCCTTTGCGCGCGAGATGATACCGAGGATGCGCTTTGGTTCAAATTCTTTGGGATTGTAGTTTGCTTGTTCGAGTGCTCGTTTCACTGCTCGTATTGAGTCAGTCCGATCATAAATTGTGAAGTGTCGTCGTAGCCCGAGAACCTGATGGAACTCGCGCAAGATGCGTACACCAAGCGAGTGAAAAGTGGTTACGGTCGGGAGTGAGTCGATGACGGCTCGGTCACTCGGTGGAAATTCATGCACGAGCCGTTCGACACGCTCACGCATTTCTTTGGCTGACTTGTTGGTAAAGGTGACGGCGAGGATATTGTGTGGTGCCACACCCTGGTGGATGAGGTGGACAATTCGGTGAGTGATGACTCTTGTCTTCCCTGAACCAGCGCCTGCGAGAATGAGGAGCGGACCGTCGGTGTGGAGTACGGCATCGCGTTGGGGACCATTGAGACCAGTAAGATATGGAGCGGTAGGCATGCGTGACACACTATATCATATCGAGCCGGTACGTCGTGTACGCCAATGCTTGTCGCCCATAGTGTTTGGAGTCGTTTCTATTGTCGCTGTGAAACGGCTTATTCTATAGCTGGAACGGTTATAAAAATACACGGCTGACGTCTGCTAATTTTTTACTATAGAAAAGGTCGGCACGTGCGCGTGCCGACCTTTGGTGTCAGATGCTTGTTCCTGATCTTGTGGAACAGCCATATATAAGAACAGACGAGTTACTTTGATGGACGGAGTGCGCGCTCAAACTTGAGCCACCGCTCACGCCAGGCGGTATAGAGTACTTCACTGCGCCACTTACCGAAGCGGAAATGAACACCCGGGTTACGGCAGACGAATTCGTACCCACAAGCTTTAGCGTACTTTCGGCTTCGTCGGTTGTAGCCGATGATTGGTGAGTCCACCCGCCGCAGTCCACGTTCATGGAATGCGTAACGCAGGAGTGTTAGTTTTGCATCAGTGCCGTAGCCTTGCCCACGGTGAGCGGTGGTGCCGATCAAGGTTCCTGTCTTACCAGACTGTCTCCCTTCATCAATCTCGAGAGACATGTTGCCGATCAGCGTGCCGTCGAGGAGTCTGATACCGACAGTAAACTTGTTTGGGTTGGGACGGCTGATTCGTTCGAACCATTCGAGTTGGCCGACTTCCGAGAGTGGCCAATTCACAATGATGAAGCGTTGCACTTCAGCATTGTTCACTGCCACCTGGAAGAACGGCAGATCAGTTTTTTCGATCGGGGTGAGAAGGGTCTTGTCTCCTCGCCGCCAGATGGAACCCGCATACGTGACTTCGTTCATTGTAGGTCTCCTTGCATTGTGTTGGGTGTGGGTGGGCGCGTAAGCGCCCACCGGTTGTTCATCTCGCCGGACGAAAGCCTTGCGCATCGGCCATCTCCCGAAAGAGTGACTCAGAGTCGTAGAGCTCGGCGAGCGAGGTGTGTATGGTCACCTGGGTGACATTGTCGCCGCACGTTTCAAGTGGACGTACGAACACAATACGATCCATGTGCTGTACGGTTGAGAGGCGGTGGGCAATCATAAGCAGAGTCGTCCCATTTGGGAGATTGTCTTGCAGATGTTCCATCACCGTCATCTCAGAGAGGGAGTCGAGCGATGCGGTCGGTTCATCGGCGATGATGAGCCGCGGCCGGGTTTCGCTCACAGCAAGCTTCAGGTGCGCCCCGGCAATTTGCAATCGTTGTTGCTGACCGCCGGAGAGCTTGGTACCTTTGTACCCGATACTCGTCATGATCCCCTGTGGCATCGTACTCACATCGAGTCCGGCTTTTTCGAGAGCCTGATGTGCCCGCTCCAGTAACCGCTTCTTTTGTACATCTTCGGGCAGTTCGTGGAATGCGACCGGGAGATCAAGGTGCGAGACACCGAAGAGCATGTTGCCGAGGACGCTATCCTCAAACGGTTCACTCTTTTGCATAATCACGCCGTAGTAGCGCAGGAGTGATTCGGTCTTCAGCTCGCGCAGGTCGTGTCCTGAGATGAGCACACGCCCGTCGTCTGGATCACTCGCCCGTACGAGGAGGCTCACGAGCTCTGCGACTTCCCAGCCCCACTTGGGCCGACAATGCCCACTCGCATTCCAGCTGGAATGTCGAGGTTCACGTTACGCAAGATCGGTTTTCGCACCGGCCCAGTTTTAGGAAGAGGTGTTGTTTCGATTGTAGTCCTTGCCCACCAATTCAAAAGTCGTAGATTAAGACTCAGTGGTGTGACTGGCACTTCGTCGACCGCACTGTCAGTAGAGCACCTGTCTTCCATAATAGAATGGCAGACCGCCTCGAAGCGGAGACTGATTTCACTAGCGGTGAATTCTCTCCCTACGTTGTAGGTGTGCGGCACTGGCTTGCTGAGTGCGCGGCGGTACTTACCGATACTCGCAAGATTAAACTGTACTTCGCGTTGTTGATCACTCAAGTCGAACAGCACGCTCTGTACCCGCTCGAAGGCGAAGAATACGAGTACGCCACTGGCGCCACTCACTACCTCAGTCCACACGAGGTAGCCAGTGGTGCCGAACACAGCGATAGCAAATAGCAGACAGATCACGCGGCGGATTGCAATCCAGCGGGTGTAGTATACGCGCCACACTGCATCATCACCCAGGAGACCCGCTTGCACTTCATCGTGAATATACCCGAGGAGTTTGGTTTCGATGCCGTGACACTTCACGTGGTCGAGATTGTGCCACCACTCGGAGCGGCGACGGTCGGCCCGCTTGAAGATATCAATCACCCATCGCATATTTTTGTGAATGAAGCGATTGTTCATGCGGGCGAGTGACAACTCGATGAGCACCAACGTCGTTGCCAGTACGCCAATCAACGGATGGGCGTAGTAGCAGGCACCAAGGCCAAAGGCGGTTTGGCCGAGCGCAGGGATGATAGTGTAGAGGTAGCTTCCGATGACGTTCCAAACTTTATCGCGCAGACTCTCAATGCCACCACCATCAATGTCTGATGATTGTCCCGACAACCACGCGAGCGGTCGGGCAAACGACAGGCGCGAGATAGCTTGTGGCAAAAACCAGAACTCTTCCTGAAAGAAGCGTTCACGGGTTTGCATCCGCGAGTAGCCGAGGCCAATGTCGAGGACCTTGAGTTGACCGTAGATGAGACCGCCGGTGAGCATGGCCGCCGGCACGCCCGTAGCGATACCGTCGATGAACACACTGATACCGTATGGAGCAGTAATGAGCATGAGTGATCCAGCCAGCACGAGAGCGAGCGAACGAAGCGCGAGGGTGCGAGCCCGGTCGTTCATCAGCTCGTACCAGATAAAGCGCAGTTCTGCGTTTTGCAGGAGTTGCATTGCCTGTTTCCTTCTGTGGGTTGTGAAAGAGCGGGGGACATTCTGCTCAGGTGAGCGATTTCCCAAAAGAACGAAAGCAGCGGGCCGAAGGCCCGCTACTTAAATGAAATAAAGTGAGTTTACGTCATCAAAACAATTGGCCTGGTTGGCAGGGTGTTGGTGTATACCACGGCACACTTCCCCATAGCTGGGGTAAAACGTGAGGCAGCGACTGACCCCGTCTAATTGACGGCGATAGTCCGCGGCTGAAGAATTGTTTGATTTGACTGCATGAAATTACTGTACTAATTTAAATATATAATGTCAATACCCAGAGAATGGCCTAAAATAGCTGTTTTTTGTGTTTATTTTGGTGCAGTGGAAAACTGTTCATTCGTCAATTGCTCTTAGTCCTACCTCTAGTACAATTACCCGCGTACCAAACAGCCTGCTGTTTGTCCCGCACGAGCATCTTCAGTCTCGATGTGTTCCAGAATTTACCGTAATAGTCAGTCAACCGCGGCGTGTCCATAAACAATCAACTATTCAACCAAACTTACAGGACGCCCAACGTATATCTGTTAACCGAGTACGTACGCTGACATATTCCTTCACCAGGCAGATCCCATACCCTTACACTGTTTTTGTGCTTGCCCTATCATTAGTTGGATATAGTGCGCTCACGAGTAGTTCAGATGCCTACACCCCCTCACCGCTCAGTGACAATGTTCTACTCGTGTCAGCTGAATCAGCTAATAATTTACCGCTCCTCTCAGCAAAAATAAATCCAGACCCGAGTGCGCTTGGTCGGGGTGGTGCCGAGATTGTGGTGCGGGATGGCATGCTCGTGGCCACGGGCCCAGTGGGAGAAGATGTGATTGCAGAGTATCGAGCTGACGCGGTCGGTGAGATCCGCGTGTATACCGTACGACTTGGAGATTCTTTGTCACAGATCGCTGAAATGTTTGATGTAACATCGAACACTATTTTATGGGCAAACGATCTACCCCGCGCGACTGCCATTAAGCCAGGAGACACACTTATTATTCTGCCAATTGTTGGTGTACGCCATACGGTGGTAAAAGGTGATACGATCGCATCGATTGCGAAAAAATATGACAGTGATGCGGATGAAATTTTGTCTTACAACCAACTCGCTTCAGTTGAAGAGCTTGCGATCGGACTCGAAATCATGATTCCAGGTGGATCACTCCACACTGCCCCAGTACGATCAACTACTAATCTTGCCGCCAGTTCGGGTGGTGCTGGATTTTTCACACACCCAGTGCCAGGCGCAATTAAGACCCAAGGGATCCATGGTTATAATGCGATTGACCTAGCTGCTGGACACGGGACCCCGATTCGAGCGGCCGCAGCCGGAGAAGTGATCGTCTCAAAGAGTTCTGGCTGGAATGGGGGCTACGGACAATATATTGTTATTCGTCACAGTAATGGAACACAAACACTTTACTCACACTTGATGCGAAACGACGTCGGTGTCGGGGCGTATGTAGCCGCCGGACAAGTGATTGGCGGCATGGGATCAACCGGGCGATCAACTGGAACGCACCTCCACTTTGAAGTACGAGGAGCGCAGAATCCATTTTAATGACATGGTATAAACAGCGCCGATCCGCGAGGACCGGCGACGTTTCGTATCTCGTGACGGTATTACGATTTGAAAAGGTTATGTAACTGTGCTGACTCTATACCTAGAGAAAGTGTCACATCATGACCCGATACTGCAAGGCCTCGAGGACATGGGGTACGGCAATGTCGTCAGCTTCATCTAAATCTGCAATTGTTCGTGCAACCTTGAGGATACGATGGTAACTACGGGGAGACAGGTTAAGTTTGGCACTCGACTGCTCAAGGATATGTTTTACTTCAGGTGAGAGTGGAATGAGTGCTTCAATATCACGGGCAGATAGGCTGGCATTGGTGGTTTGGTTTCGACCGACAAGTCGGTCTGACATTCGTTTCCGAGCGGCAAGGATTTTCTTTCGAGCAGATTCAGTTTCTTTACCGTTACTATTTGCATTTGTCAGGGATTTGTACGGAACATGGCGTACGGGTAGCCAAAGGTCGATTCGATCTAAGATTGGCCCAGAGATTTTTCCTTTATAGGTTTCATGCATGGCCCTGGCCAGGTTCTCGGTGCCGTCTTCGACACCGCGGTATGGGTTGAGTGCTGCAACGAGAATAAAATCTGCCGGAAACGTAGCGGTACCTTGTGCTCGCGCAATTGATACAACACGATCCTCTAAGGGTTGACGCAGAGCATCGAGTGATCGTCGGTCAAATTCAGGAAATTCATCCATAAAGAGTACGCCGTGGTGCGCTAAAGTGATCTCGCCTGGTCGGGGGTGACTGCCACCACCGACCAGGGCGGTGTGTGAGGCGGTGTGGTGAGGAGATCGAAATGGCGGGGTTGCCTGTATGTGGACTGCTCCGTCGATAAGGGAGTGGATGGCCGTGACGGCAAGTGCTTCTTCCCGACTGAGGGGAGGTAATAGGCCACGAAGGGCGCGGGCCAGCATCGTCTTACCAGTTCCCGGCGGCCCAGCAAACATGACGTTATGCCTACCAGCAGCCGCTATGATGAGTCCACGCTTCGCACTCTCTTGTCCTCTAATATCTTCAAGCATGATTCCACTTTCTATCCAGTCTTCTGAAAGTGTCGTCAGTGGGCTGATATGAAGTTTGGTTCGTTCCGGAAAAGTCTGATCTATGTGAGTGATGACATCTCGAAGACACGAGGCGCCATAAATGGAAACGTCTTCAATCAAGGCTGCCTCCTCAGCGTTTTCGGTCGGTACGATTATTTCTGTAATACCTGCAGCTTTTGCTGCCATAACACAATTGAGTACGCCTCGAATCGGTCGTAGTGTGCCATCGAGTCCAAGCTCACCGATCAACACTCGACGTACCCCATCATCCCGCATGTCTCCGGCTGCGAGTAAGTAGGAGATTGCAATCGGTAGGTCAAATAATGGTCCATCTTTTTTTATGTCAGCGGGTGATAGCGAAATGATCACTTTTTGATTTTTTGTTTTAGGGGATGCAAAGCCAGAGTGTTTGATAGCGCTACCAACCCGATCACGTGCCTCATCAATTGCTTTTCCTGCGAGTCCAACAATTGCAAAAGCATGCAGACCGCGTGAAATGTCCGTCTCTATCCGAATCATGGTCCCACCAAGTACGTGCGGCTGGATGGTATAAACGGTCGCGATCGACATGGTGCAACTTACAGTGTGAGACTACCTTCGTCACTCATATGTGCTTTACAGGTTCGAGCAGCGGGGTTAGCGGCGAGTCGATCAGGTTCGATGGGCTCACCAGAAATTTCGCAGATGCCGTACGTACCCGTACTAATTTTGGCCAGGGCACGATTGATATTGCGATACCGGGTATGTAAGTTTGCAACGATCGCTCGCCTGGTGTTCCAATCTTCGACGCTGTCAGCCTCAACATTATCATCAGCGTTACCATTATCGGCTGGATCAGGAATAGCAGTCCACTCGTCGGTAACGCTATTGTAGATTGCTACGGTGGCTAATTCTTTCGTGAGTTCGTCTCTTTCGACTACTAGCTGAGCGGCAGCGTGTGGTGTATTCATATAGAAGTAAGTATACCGTATCTTCTTTATGATTATGAGCAGATTAGTTACCCGATCAGGGCCCGTATTAGCAACCATATACCAACCCCTAGGACACTAACGCCAACGACTACTCCAACAATTATCAGCGTGAGGATATTGGTATCGCCTTGTAGGATTAGCGCTCGTACTCGATGAATGAGAGAAGGGACCGACGGAGTGCGTTTCAGGCGCTTGGTATAGGCAGGTAGTACAGGTGGAGTGTCTACTTGGGCAGCGGAACCGACTTCCAGTTGAGTTGCAGGTGGCTTTTCTGGAGGGATTGGTTCTGTTTGTGTCGCGTGATCGGTAGGAACAGTGGGGGTGACAACCTCGCTCGCTACCTCAGGTGTGGGTAGTGGGACACTATCTTGCGTTTGGTCTGCTCGTGTCAACGAGTTTGTGACAACCACCGGACGGGGTGTGATCTGCGGGACAGACGGGAGCGTGGCTTTTTGTGGTTCTGATTGAGTAGGAGCCCGTGTCGCAACTGAAACTGAAGCGGTTATGGGCTGTGCTCCTGGCAGTGTGTGTTCAATTTGTTCGATTTCTGCCGCGATTAACGTCATGTCGACTGGAGTAGCTGGTTCAGTGGCAGCTACACCCCACCGCTTATCAGCGTCTGGGTCTGGTGGTACATAAGTAGTGCGTGGTACAACAATGACTGGTGATTGTGGAGTAGGAGCCTGTACTGAAGGAGGGGTGGGGCGTGCAAATTGTTTATACACAACGACAACAGGCGAGGGTGTGGGTTCTTCTGTGGGCGATGCAATAGTATCTGTCCCCAAGAGTGGGAAACTCGGTTCAGTATTAGCCGTCCAAGTCACTCTTTGATGTGGTATTTCTGGTGTTTGTTCGGGAACTGGATTAACGGTTGAGATTGATGGTAGTGGTGTGTTTTCGTGTGGTCGGTTTTGCACCCGCTTGGTGAGGGTGGTGTCTCGGGCAGTTGCCGTTGTGCCACTTAAGGTAGTGGCACGTTTAATCACGCTCTGTCGCGCGCTCGCAGCTGGAAGAGCCACTTGATCAGAGGCAGTGTGTGATTTTTTGCGACGAATACCGCGCCACCAGGTTTCAAGCGCGTTCCAAATTGAAGAACTTGCTTTAAAGCGTTTGTGCTTTGTGTCAGTAATGATTGTCGCCTGTTCATTGGTCGAATCATCTCCCATCCTCACGGTCGTGTTGCTTTCTGGTAGCGTATGGAGTGGGATAACTGGTGAGGCTGGCAGAGACGATCGGGGTGATGGGTTTGGTAGTGCAGTGAGCGGAGCGGTAGGTTGAACGATGGTACTTGCTGATTTTGTGGGAGTAACAATGATTGGTTTTGGAATTGGCTCTGGTTTTTTCAGTTTTATGGTTTGTGGGGTTGTTATCGGTGGCGGGGTTGATACTTGAGCCTGGCTTACAACTGCTTTTCCCTGCTGGCGATGGGTCGACCGGCCGTTGTGTCGAAGACCAATTTTTGGTACTGGAGTGGTGTGCAGTACGGGTGGCGCTGAGGGATGTGCTTGCTCGCTACGGACTCGCTCAAGATCGGCTGCAAACGTGCGTACAACCATAGCCGGTTTTTTTGTTGTGACGGATAGTGTCGGCATTATGCTACTAGTATCGCATGTTTTGCGCCCTTTGTTTTTAGGGACGTTAATAATTTATCGGTCTGTTGGTGGTGGAGTAAATCCTTTTCTGACCACAAAGTCGGGGTCTACTTGTTTAATTGATAGACCAATCTTTCCATCTTCTATTTTACTGATACGGACTCGCACTGTCTCACCCGGTGTGATCACTCCAGCTAATGATGGTAGTCGCCAGGTGGCGATTTCTGAAATGTGAATGAGACCCTCATGGTGTTCATCGAGGGCAGCGAAGGCCCCAAATGAGGCTACTCTTGTAATCGTTGCGGTTACTTCATCGCCTACAGTAAATACTTTGGTAAGCGTTTTGATCGCAGCCGCAGCGCGGTCAGTAGCAATTTTGGTTCCAACGATAAACACGGAACCATCGTCTTCCACGGTAATGTCGTGTACGCCGCTAGTGTCTTTAATGTGTTTGATGGTTTTCCCTCCCCCACCAATTACATGGCCAATCTGCTCGGGCTTGATGGTAAGTGTTGCAACGTGTGGAGCTCGTGGCGAGATTGCCGCGCGCGGTTCGGCGATGACAGAGCAAATCGTGTCAATAATATGTAGTCGGGCGAGTTTCGCCTTCATCAGTGCTTCAGCCAAGATCGTCACGGACACTCCTGTCACCTTGACGTCCATCTGCATAGCGGTAATCCCATCTCTGGTTCCGGCCACCTTTAGGTCCATATCGCCATATTCATCCTCGGGTCCTTGAATGTCGGTGAGTATACTATGGCGCTCGCTATCGAGCATCACGCCGGTAGCAACACCGGCCACGGGTTTTGTGATTGGTACACCGCCGTCCATCAGGGCTATCGTACTCGCACACACTGATCCCATGGAACTAGAACCATTACTCGAGAGTGTTTCTGAGACCAGGCGAATGGTATAGGGAAAGTCTGATTGATTGGGTATCACTGGTCTGAGTGCTCTTTCAGCCAGATTGCCATGCCCGATCATTCGCCGATTAAATCCTCCCACTTTACCAATTTCTCCAACCGAGAATGGTGGAAAATTGTAGTGGTGCATGAAGTGTTTTGTGGTATCAGGTAGCTCAATGGTATCGATGTGTTCCGCGGCGTCCCGGCCGCCGAGGGTCAGAGCGGTAAATATACGGGTTTCGCCCCGATAAAATATGCCACTGCCATGGATGGCAGCTGAAATGCCACCCGCTTTTGCAAATAAAGGGCGTACCTCATCAAATCCTCGACCGTCTGCTCGTCGCTCGTGCGCCAAGGCTCCTTGGTGAAGCACGATATTGACCTGGGTATCAAAGTAACTGTCAGCAATTGGTTTGTAGTGTGGATAGGTATCAGCAACTGTTTTGGTCCAGTCCTCTTTTAGGCTGGTGATGTGGGACTTACCAGTGCGGCCAGAAAAGATTGTCTCCACTAGCCGAGTGGCGTACGTATCTGCAAAATATTGTTCTAACTCATTCGGCACATCTGCTGGAACAATAGATTGCTTTGTTGCTCCCCGCTCAGCAATAATGGTCAGTTGGAATTGTTCAATTTGTTGGTGTAGGTGCGTAGCGGCATCGAGGATGTCTACCATATCCTCTTCACTCACTTCGTCAGCAGCAGTTTCAATCATATTGATAAGACCGCCTTTTCCACATACGAGTACTTCAAAATTCAAATGCCGATCAGCTCGCTCCTGGTAGGTGGGGTTGATTACGATTTCCTCAGTCGTTTTATGACGAGCAATCCGCACTGCGCCGACTGGCCCCTGCCATGGAATGTCTGATACCCCCAGCGCCAGCGATGTACCGATGACAGCGAGTACATCAGGATCGTCTTCCCCCATAGCCAGTACGGTTGCGACCACCTGCACCTCCCGTCGTAATCTTTGATCGAACAGCGGTCGAATGGTGCGGTCGATAATCCGAGCAGAGAGTACTGCTTCGTCGCTGGGTCGCCCCTCGCGTCGATGGAATCGGCTACCAAGGATTTGTCCGGCAGCATAGAAACGTTCTTCGAATTCTACTGATAACGGTAAGTAGTCAAGATTATCTTTTTGTTCCCTCCCCATGACAGTGGTGATGAGTACCGCAGTGTCACCCATCTTCATGAGTACAGAACCATTGGTGTGGGGTGTGAGGTCTGTGAATTCGGCGTGAATGGTTTTGCCAGCAATACTGAGTGAATACGTCTGTGTTTGCATGTTTCATGTACTACATAACCACCACTAGCAAATGCACTCCAGCATGAGTCATTGGCAAGGGTGATTATCACCGATTAATAGTATGAGCATACCAAAGACCACTCGCTTCACAAAGTGAAGCGAGTGGTCTCTCTGTGTATGACTGCGTAGGCGTTACTGTTAGGCGAGATTATCGGTATCAGTACCAACCACCTTTTTTAGGGTACGCTTTAGTGGCCCGCGACTATCGAGGCGCTTACGTTGCGGTTTAAATCCAATTAAGAATTCGTGTGGTGTTTGATCCATATCAATGAAGTCATCGACCGTCTCGCGTAATTTTGACGAGGCGGATCGTCCAAAGGTAATCGCCTCTACTTGGCAGCCCTGGCTTTTAACATACTCAACCAGGGGAATGAAGTCCCCGTCACCGGTAACGAGCACGATCGCATCAACCTTGTGAGCGAGCTTAATAGCGTCAACTGCCATACCAACGTCCCAATCAGCTTTCTTTGCTCCACCATAGAAAATTTGTAGATCTTTTGTTTTGATTTCAATACCAACTTTCTCAAGTGCTTCAAAGAAAGCTCCCTCCTCACCACTTTCTGTATTGACCACGTAGGAGACAGCCCGTATGAGCTTTCTGCCACCAAGAGCAGTTTTGACGACTGCGCCAAAATTAACTTTTGCTTTATAAAGATTTTTTCCACTGTGGTAGAGGTTTTGGGTATCAATTAAAATCGCCACTCGTTGATCTGGGTGTTTAATCACCGCCATATCTTATCTGCGTTACATTGTAAAAATACTCCAGCTTGAGTATACGGTAAAACAAACGCCGCTCCAAGGATGGGCGGCGTTGACAATTATCGTTTGAGGTTAAGTGTTCCAATGAGTGCCTCGTAGGCGGTTTGGTTTTTTCGCTTAAGATAATTAAGGTGTTTTCGACGGTTTGCTACCATTTGCAGTAATCCACGTCGAGAGTGGAAGTCCTTTTTATGTTTGCGCAGATGGGCAGACAAGACCTCAATTTGACGGGTAAGAAGCGCCACTTGTGCCTCTGGAGAACCAGTATCGGTGTCATGTCGCCTCGCGGGCTTCATTGCGTTTTCTTTAATTCGTTTTGAGAGCATATGGAATATTAGTTACGCTTCGTGCAGTGTTGATTCCCTGTGTAATAGGGCACCACAACGGGCGGTCAGTCCCCTGTCACGGACAGTCGGTACTATAGCATACTTTTTATTTTTTGCAAATTACCGCGCGATGATGCATTCCGTGATACTATATGCACAATGTCACGTATGATCAGGTTGCCCCGACAGTGGCTTCTTGGTGTCCATCTCATTATTCCCCTCCTCTGCATCGTGTATGTGCTCGATCAGCTCTGGCTTAACGAGCAGCTACTGCCGTATCTCGGTCTTGGCTCACTCCTACTACCGCTCTACTTACTTTTTTTTGAGCTTCCCCATATCATTGCGAGTTATCTTGGTTTTTTTGATCGAGCCTACATTGTTCACTACTGGAATCACCTCGTGTATGTCGTGCCAATAATCATTATTAGTACGATCGTACTCTACACCTGGTCACCTGGTGTAGTGATTATTTTGTATTTAATACTGACGATGTACCACGTAGTCCGACAGCAAACAGGGATTGCACTTCTCCTCGGCGCACCGCGCAATCATGTCCATCACGGTTGGGCGTGGATCGCGGTTGTGCTTTCAGCGTTGGTATACAGTCTAACGTTGCTAGCCAGTGCACTCCCGACTTATCTGGGACCATATATTCCGTACGTAACGGACGCACTCTTTGCCGCATTTTTGGTACTCGGCCTGTGGTATGCCTACCAAACAAAGCAGGTTTTTGCTCGGTGGTTTGTGCTGGCTACCGTCACCCTTTTTGGTGTGAGCTTTTTTTTCGTGGTAGCAGGGTATATATTTCTTGGCTTTTTTGCGATTCGGTTTGTTCACGATGTGACCGCATTTTTATTCTATACGATGCATGAACATAACCGAAATAGCGACACGAAACATAATGTATGGTATCAGGTCTTGGCCCGGATCCCCATGCCGATCTATGGGTTGGTGGTGGTGATTAGTATTGTGGTGGCGTTTTTGATTCGCCTCACCACCGCACACACCACCTACGTGTTCTTAGTCATTATTACTTTAGGGTTGATTCATTATTACCTTGAAAGTATTATGTGGAAACGACAATCACTTCACCGGCAACAGATTAACGTGCATTAGTAGTGCTGGAGGTGGTGAGGGCGCTAAAGATCGCTTCAAGGCCGGGACGATTTTGATTCCATTCAGAAGTGAGACGACCTTTTAGCTCTACGGTAATGGCGGGGATGCCAATCTTGGCTAACCAGCCCTCGACGTCACCAGTGACGGGGTACGCGTCGAAACTGGCGACCGCACTATATCCAGCCGCAAGAGCATACGCGTTCATGAGGGTACGTGTCCCGGGCAGAATACCAACTTCACACTCAGAGGCGTACACGGTGTTGGCTTGGCTATGCCAAAATACAGCCGCGATTGGTGAAGTATTCACCACATAATCACGCAGGGTAGCCGCTTCTGGTTCAGAGAAGGGTCTTGTACCAGCACTAACAGTGCGCCCTCGCCAGGTGCCACTTGGCTGCCATTTGCAATCAAAATTTCGGTTCAGGTCAACTGCGTTAGCATTAAATCTCCCCTCTCCAGAGGTGTGCATGGTGTAGGAGGAGATGTCGGCCGAGGTAAAACGACCAGTAAGCCCAGTCGCAAGAAATAAGCCATCAGGGTTAAGGTTTGGAATGATGTGGACAGTGAGGTTCTTGGGTATAACTTCTGGATTTTGCTGCAGCCAGTCGATTGTTTCGTAGGCGAGGAGAATACTATTCCACTCATACCCACCGTGTATACCTCCGACCAGGAGAAGGTTATCAGTCCCGGTGCCAAATGTATGTACCGTAATAGCTCTACCCTCGACCGAGGTTCCGATGTCCAGCTGGCTTGATGTGGCCCGCACGGCAGGGACTATAGGTGTAGTGGGTTCTGTTGAGAGAGGTGGCGGCTCGATTGGGGTGGTGCGGACGAGCGTACCAATAATTACACCAAGGAGTAATAGACCAGCCAGGACTAAGCCTGCACTGATTAGGCTAACACGGGACATTATTCAGAAAGACTGTTCAAAATAGCTTCAATTCCCGCTTTATTTTTTGTCCACTCAGTTGATTGGTGGTCAGTGAGGAGTATACTGATAGCAGTAATGTTTTGCTTAGCAGCCCAATTAGTGATGTCACCGGTGATTTGGTAGGCGGTGAAATTGGTTTCAACTGGATACCCAGCAGCGTTGCCATAGGTGTTGGCGAGGGACGTGGCCGCAGCAGTTGGGGCAGTACCACACGCTGCTGGGTACACCTTGCCTTCAGCACTAAACCAGACTACAAGGGCAGCCAGTGTATTGTTTTCAATATAATTACGTAGTGCGACCGCTTCCGGTTCTGAAAATGGGGCTGCTCCACCGCTCACCGTACGATTTTGCCATTCACCTGATGTAGACCATTCACAATCAAAGTTTCGATTAAGATCAACGTCATTTGCGTTGAAGCGACCCTCTACTCGTGTTGCTTCTGTTACTCGAGCTGCCGCCGCTGGAGCAAAGCGTCCAACGGTGCCAACGGTTGCTTTTAAACCGTCTGGATTAGCAACTGGAATGACAGTTACGGTTAGATTAGCGGGAACTGCAGTTGGATTGGCATCGAGGTAATCAATTAATTCGTACGCGAGGAGGGTGGTGTTCCATGAGTACCCACCATGGATACCCCCAACGAATACGACTTCCGCTGCTCCAGTTCCAAAGTGGAAAGCAGTGATATCTTCGCCCGCAACGGATGTACCAAGCACACTACTGTCGCCCCGTTCGGTAGCGACGGCAGCAGGTGTATCGACGACCGATGTATCTGGGGTTTCGTTTATAGGTGGGGTGATCGTTGTTGGTTGCTCGGCTGGAACGGTTGGCGCATCAGCTGGATTATTTCCACTCAGTACAAAGTATGTAGCAACTGCACCGATCACTAATAAACCGATAATAACGACAATAATATTGTTTGAATTCATATACCAACCATTGTACGCCACAATGAGCCATCTGACCAACAAAGTCGCACCAGTGGAAGCCCAGGCGTTTCTAAATCACCTAGGTGGATGGTACATCAGCCGCGGTGAGTGTAATGGTGCCACCGAGTGAAACACCCCCACTGATAATTTTTTGTGCAATGGCTTCCTCGACGACATCCTGGAGGACACGCTGCATGGGTCGCAATCCAAACTCTGGGCTATATCCACGGTCTACCAAGATATCCAGCAGATCTTTCGTCACCACGAGTTCATAACCCTGTTTCGCCACTCGCTTGTAGAGACCGCCGAGCATGAGGCTCGCGACTTGCCCTTGCTCCTCCTTGGACAATGGTTCGAAGATAATCGTGTTATCGAATCGGTTGATGAGTTCAGGTCGGTAAACGCCAGTTTTGACAATATGATCAATGATTTCTTGCGTGAGGTGTGATAGTTCTTGACG
>CAYXOF010000004.1:0-2528 GCA_964466905.1 uncultured Candidatus Saccharibacteria bacterium
CAATTGAATTTATTGAAGATGCACTCTCACCCGCTCAAGTCATGAATGTCAGTATCGTGACTGAACCAAACGAGGCAGAGGGTATCCGTGGCCACGCTACAGTAGAAGTCTCGCCTGATCAACAATCACTCGCTATCGGTCGCGGTGGACAAAACGTCCGACTCGCAGCTAAGCTAACCGGCTGGAAAATTGACATTGTATCAGCCCAGACGGGAGCAGAATTGGCAGAGGCTGACGCCGATGGCGAAGTTAATCTTGAAGCAAATGAAACTGAACCGATTGGAGCTGACGAAGCAATCCTCGAGGGTGAGGACGCCATGACGACTGCCCCCGAACTGGTTGAAGATGAGCCGACGGGCGACCGTGATCGTAGCAAAGGGGACGAAGAGTTTGACGAAATCGATACTCCAGAAGAAGCTGAAGCACTCATTGAAGAAGAAAGTCAGGCAGACAAAGCGTCAAAGGAAGAATCTGACGAACAAAAATAGAGCCATATACGCGATAACACCCCAGGCACGAGAGTGCCTGGGGTGTTATTTTGACATCACCATAATCCATACGTTACTATGCTGACACCTTACTTAATTTACGTATAACTACTATGAATCTACTACATGATGTACCAGCAGGAACGGCCGAGGAGATGAATGTGATCGTTGAAATTCCAAAATTTTCCAAAAATAAGTATGAGATCGATAAGGAAACTGGCATGATCGCCCTCGACCGGGTGATGCATACGGCTCAAGATTACCCATTTGATTATGGCTTTGTCCCCCAAACCTTGTTTGATGATGGTGACGCGCTCGATGTGGTACTCCTGACCACCTACCCACTGGCTCCTGGTATCCTCGTCAAAGCTCGGCCAGTGGCAATCATGGAAATGGTGGACGGCGGCGAACGTGATGATAAAGTGGTTGCAGTACCCGTCGATGACCCACGCTTTGCTGAGATACAAGACCTCGGCGATATCAATAAACACTTCATAAAAGAAATGACTCATTTCTTTGAGACCTACAAAAAAGTCCAGAATAAAGAAGTTCAGGTTGGTGAGTGGCACGGTGTAGCCGAGGCCAAAACCGCTTTTCAGAAGAGTCGGGCAGCCTATGAAGCTGGCCAGGCATCATAGAGACAAACATACGTGCTGTGTATAGTGCCGTCGGGGTAAAACTCTGGCGGCGCTATACTATACCCACAGATTAGTCAGCCAACATTTCACTATGCCAACCCTCCAAATTGTTCTCGTGCCCATCTCACTTATTGCGATCAGTTGTATTTGGGTCAGTATTGCGAATGCTGAAATGATTGATGTTCCAACTGTATCTATTGATCCAGTTGCAGCCGCGACCACCGTGCCGTCGGGTAATAACCCCACATCATCAAATCCAACCAGTACCCGTCCTAGTTCGCCGAGCACCAGACGTGAGGCTATTGCAGCCACCGCAGCTGAACGACGGATCCAACTATCGTCCAGAAACCAGGAACGGATTATAAATCTTGCCGCCAACGTAAGTAATCGTTTTGATGCAGCAATTACTCGACTACAAAATATCTCCGATCGTATGGCTACACGTGCCGCTAAGATGGAGGCTGTGGGCTATGACATCACTCCAGCGACACAGGCGCTTCAAACAGCCAATAGCAATCTTGCTCAAGCACGCCTCAGTCTCTCTACAATCGATACGATGGTAATTGACACCGTGCGCGGCGCGGATGTGGCGCGTAACTGGCAACGGACGAAAGAGCAGTTTTCAGCCATACGGAGCAATATCATCTTCGCGCACACAAATCTTCGGCAAGGAGTGGTGGCCCTTAAGAATCCGGACCCACGAACTGCGAGTACGTCAGACGCTATGCTAGAATAATATAGCAATATGCCAACTGTTTCCCATCAACCTGTCAAAGAACCTAACTTCGAAGGTGAGGCTATGAAATTGCCTGAGAATCAGGCTAGCTTGCCCGTTTCCTCGTCTGCTCCCTCATTGGTCAAGGGACCGATCATCCTTGCACTGCTAACTGCCTTGGTCACAATTTTAGCGGGCCTATACTACTGGTTTGTCATCCTCCAAACAGATTACACGATACCCGTCACCACCGCCATGCGACCTACCGCAGAACAAAACAATGAACCTGAGAGTACTACCGCGGAAGCTGACATCAGCGCGCTCACAACCGTCAGTTCATCTGACGAACTCGACGCCATTGCCAGCGACCTTGAAGCCACTGATCTGGAATCACTTGATGCGGAACTACTCGATATTCAAGCCGAACTAGATGCGAGTGCAATCTTGGAGTAAGACTGGCTGGTCAACCACCACAGCACATGCTACGCTGAGCATCAGTTGCAATAGTTAGGAGGAAAATAATTTTTAATCATATGCGACCAGAGATGTTGTCACCCGCGTGGGACAGCACCCATGTAAGAAGTGTCTCACTCTGGCCGCCCTGCACCCTCTTGTGGGTGTTTTGTTTGCATTTTCAGTCTAATTGCGTACACTAGCCAGCACTATGCCAACACATCACCATCACAC
>CAYXOF010000004.1:2538-29178 GCA_964466905.1 uncultured Candidatus Saccharibacteria bacterium
AGTTGATTTTAAAACTGCATTCACCATTGAGACACTACCTGCTTCCCAAGTAAAAATTAGTGGCGAACTACCATACGTCGAAGTCGCCAGTGAGCGCACCGCCGCACTCGTTGCCCTTGGTCGCGATATCGAAATCGATGGATTTCGCAAGGGACACATTCCTGAAGCGATCTTGGTGAAACATCTTGGTGAAATGCGTATCATGGCCGAAATGGCAGAACGAGCCATCGCACATGCCTATCCGCACATTTTAGAAGAACACAATATTGATGCCATCGGCCATCCACAGATTGAAATCACAAAAATTGCACCGAGTAATCCGCTTGGTTTTACCGCGACCGTCGCTGTCGTACCAGCCATCACACTCCCCGACTACAAAAGTATTGCAAAAACGATCAACGCCAGTAAGGCAGTAACCGTCATTACCGATAACGAAGTCGATGAAAAAATTGCAGACATTAGAAAACAAAAAGCTGCCTACGAGCGACTCCAACAAAAAGCGGCACCTGCTGATGAAAATCTATCATCCTCCGAAACAACCGATCCAGCTGATGAGACACTCTCACCTCTGACTGATGAAATTGCTCAGTCACTTGGGCAACCAGGACAATTCTCTGACATGGGAGACTTAAAAACAAAGCTTAAGGAACATCTCACCATTGAAAAGGAACGAGACGCCGCAGCACAACATCGTGCCGCCCTCACTGATGCCATCATTACTGAAGTTGCTGTCGTCCTGCCACAAGTACTAATCGATTCGGAACTGAATCAAATGTTTGCACAAATGCAAGAAGACCTCGAGCGAGCAAATCTGAAATTTGAGGACTACCTATCCCATATTAAAAAAACCAAAGAGGAGCTCAGAGCAGAATGGACGCCGGCAGCAGAAAAGCGTGCAAAGCTCCAGCTTGTGCTCAATGAAATAGCCAAGCAAGAGACCATCACTCCAGACCCAACCGAACTAGCCGATCAAACAAATGCCCTGCTCGATCGTTTTAAAGATGCCGATCGTCACCGCGTGCAGCTGTATGTTGCCTCAGTCCTCACAAACGAAGCGGTAATGAAAAAAATTGAATCGTACGCTTAAGTCAAGCGTGCGCAATGTACGGTGGCGTTCATCCCTGCATCGTGCCTCATACCCAAAAATCTGCTACCATAGCGGAGTAACTTAATATTAGATTATGACTGAAAAACATTCTGTACCGCCAAGCAATTACCTTGTTCCAATGGTGATTGAAAAGACCGTCGGAGGTGAGCGATCATTTGATATTTTCTCGCGCCTCTTAAAAGAACGAATTATTTTCGTTACTGGACAGGTCGAAGACCATATGGCAAACCTCATTGTCGCCCAGTTACTATTTCTTGAAAGTGAGGATCCAAAGAAAGACGTCTTCCTGTATGTGAATTCTCCAGGAGGCAGTGTCACGGCCGGTCTTTCGATCATCGATACAATGCACCACATCAAGCCTGACGTAGCAACGGTATGTGTCGGACTCGCTGCTTCAATGGGCTCACTCATCCTCTCACAGGGTGCCAAAGGAAAACGCTTCATTTTGCCCAATGCTGAAGTAATGATCCATCAACCCTCAGGTGGTGCGTACGGTCAAGCTTCGGATATTGATATCACGGCAAAACATATCCTCAAGACACGTACTCGTCTCAACCAAATGCTCGCAAAGGCGACTGGGCAAAAATTAACCAAAATTGAACAGGACGTCGATCGGGACTTCTTCATGGATGCAGAGGAAGCAAAGAAGTACGGCATAGTGGATCAGGTGTATAAGTAAACCCCCTTCCCTGTATCGTTGAAACAGCGTTCAGCTCACAGAGAGCTGAACGCTGTTTACACTTGGACTTAATTCTGGTACCGTACGTATGTCCTGTTACGAACCGTTGTAATTCATTACCTATGACCAGCCTACTGATGGCCTTGGTACTCGGTGGTGGTCTAATCGCAGGAGGTGTCGCCGGCTACTATTTCCGCTATTTTCACGCCCTTTCCCGAAAAACGTCCCTTGAACTAACCCTTAAGGAACAAGAACTAACAGCTGAAAAGCGCGCCCTCGCTATTATTGAACACGCTGAGGCCAAAGCTGAACGCATTATTGAAGAAGTAAAAACGACCCAAAAAAATCACGAGGATCGACTTGATCAAAAAGAAACACATTTACTCAAACGCGAAGAATTGCTCGACTCAAGACAAATTGATATTGATTCTCAAAAAGAATCTCTTCAAGCTAAAGTGGCTGAAATTAAAGCTATTAAAACTCGTCTCGATGAACGACAGAGTGAATTTGACGCAACGCTCGAAAAAATTGCTGGCCTGTCCCAGGCTGAAGCCTACGAGCAAGTCATCGCTAAAATGTCTACTGAACGATCGAGCGATCTTCGTGCCTACCTAGAAAAATTAGACCGACTGGGCACTGAACAAGTAGAGGCAAAAGCGCAAAACATTCTTCTGGCGGCTATTCATCGGCTCGGTAACACTATGGCACCAGCCATTATGACCGCACACGTCGAAATCCCCAGTGACGATCTCAAGGGCAAGGTCATCGGTAAGGAGGGTCGAAATGTACGTGCATTTGAACGTGCGACGGGCGTTGATGTACTGATTGATGAGTCACCGGGCTACATTGTACTTTCATCATTTGACCCAATCCGTCGGGAGATTGCTCGCGTGGCACTCGAAACACTCCTTAAAGACGGCCGGATTCAGCCTGCTAAAATCGAGGAGGTGGTAGAAAAAGCCCGATCAGAGGTGGCAAAAACGGTCCGCGCCATGGGAGAAAAAGCAGCGTACGAGGCCAATGTGCCAAACCTCCACCCCGACCTCATTACCATCCTCGGTCGATTACACTTCCGTACCAGTTACGGTCAAAATGTGTTATGGCATTCAGTCGAGATGGCTCACATGGCAGCTATTATTGCTGAAGAAGTAGGGGCGGACGTCGCCATCGCTCGAGCCGGAGCGCTGCTGCACGATATCGGTAAAACGGTAAGCCATGAAGTGGCCGGGACACACGTCGAAATCGGTATCAGAATTCTCCAAAAATATGGCGTTGATGAAAAAGTCATCCTGGCTATGCGGGCTCACCATGAAGAGTACCCATACGAAACACCAGAAAGTATTATCGTGCAGGTGGCAGACGCCATCTCGGGCAGTCGTCCTGGCGCAAGACGTGATTCGATGGAAAACTACATCAAACGCCTCTCTGAGCTTGAAAACATTGCCACAGCCCTCGTCGGCGTTGAAAAGGCCTTCGCCATCGCAGCTGGACGAGAGATCCGAGTACTCGTTAATCCCGCAACACTAAACGAACTTGAAACTACTGCCCTGGCTCGGACCATTGCAGCAACCATCGAAGAAAAATTACGGTATCCTGGCGAAATCAAAGTCCACGTGATTCGCGAAACGAGAGTCATCAGTTACGCCCGCTAACTGGCGGTATACGGCCTTACGATACAAAGTGGGCGGCACCAAAGGTGCCGCCCACTTTAATCTATTGCACTTCTACGAAATCAGCGTAGGCTTAGGTAAGAAAGGAGACAGTCATGAACCCTTCTGAACACGCTTCCAAGTTTGGGGGTCGGCATGCTGTTGTGATGAGCCCCTTCTTCGACCTGACTCCGCTCTTCCGAACCTACCCATTGCTCATCCTCACACCAGGATTCGTGCCGTGGGCAATCTGGTGGCTACCTATCCATGATAGCACCGAGTGACCCAGGCGCCCCTCTCGAGGGGCGCCTTCCCATAGAGAACTAAAGGTATAGTGTCTCTATGAAATTTTTATTGCCACCACAAACGTGGTGTAATTGAACTTCAAATCTTGAATCGACTCCTCAAGGATTTCTAGACCATAGAGCGTGGCACACTGGCGTGGGGCAATTACTGCCGTTGCATCTGGCAACGTACCATTGCCTAAATCTGCTGCTGCTTTCGCAGTATCAGCATATGGCACAATCTCAGCCGTCGGCCACGTCCGCTTCACATACATTCGGCACTGCTTGAGTGCCTGATCATGTGATGAAATCGTCGTAATGTGGCTCGCCGTTACACCCGGCTTTACCAACAACATATGGTGCACATCAAGCTCAAACATTCGCTCAATCGCAAAGCGATGTTTTGCCATAGCGTGCACGGCCTCAATCACGATACCGCCGTTACTATTCTCAATGGGGAAAATCCCTCGATCAATTTGGCCTTGCTCAACCGCAGCTAAGACTGCTTCAGCAGTTACCAGTGGCAGAATCTCCGCGACGCTGGGCTCAAACTTATCACGATAGAGTTCTCCTGCTTGCTCTGAAAAACTTCCTTTCGCTCCCATGACGCCAATTTTCATATCGTGCCAGCATACCACATCACTGACGGTAAAAAAACTACGCCACAGTTTTATCCATGCGGAAGTCGTTGCAGGCGTTTCACGTTGCTATATAATGCGTAATAGCCAACTTAGTCGGCAGCAGGGTGAGCATCACTCACCACCAACATTAATCAGACTTAGATAATTACGTCTCACTATGAATAAAGCAGACATCATCGGTAAAGTGCATGAGGTACTCGGCACCACCAAAGCAGACGCAGAGCGCGCAGTCGACACTGTATTTGATAGCATCAGTAGTGCCATGAAAGATGGTACAGCTGTATCTGTTGCTGGGTTTGGTATCTTTGAAGCCAAGCTCCGAGCAGCGCGAGAAGCTCGTAACCCACGAACAGGTGAGACAGTGACTGTCCCCGCGATGCGTGTACCTAAGTTCCGCGCAGCCAAAGCCCTCAAGGATTCAGTTAAGTAATTAACTACCAGATAAAAACACAGTGGGTGACTAACTCACTGTGTTTTTATATTGCGTACCGGTAATTAATTTATACCCATGAAGTAAAGCGGCGGGATTTCTTTGTATGGTATACTATTTAGGTAGCGGAGGTATACGCTATGTGGAAATACAAAGAGCAACCCTCGCTATTTCCCATCACACACACTCGCCCCTCAGCCGGGGCGTTTGTGTTTCTTGCCAAGGTGTCCACCCTTTGCTATCCTAGCCACATGACACACGTCGCTTTCATGATGTTCATGATGGCAACCGCATTACCGCGGGCGTAGCAAGTGTGACATAACCACTACTAGTACGCCCCATCTGGGGCGCGTTTTATTTTCACCACATACGTATGTTTACCACCTTCATCACCGACTGCCGCGACGACAATGCTCGTGCTCGCCAAGAGAGCCGGGTAGCTTCACTACTTAAAACAAACACGAGCTTCATTGGCGTAAGCTCTGACCTTGAAGCCGGCCTGCATCTCATCGACATCCTTGACGCCACTGAGGGACGTCCCGGAATCATTCTGGTCAATGTCGCACCGCGGGGAGGACACACGGTACAGTGGGAAAATGGTACTCCCTTCGGCTACTTCTGGTATAAAGAAACGCTCGTGGTGGCATCAGTCGACGGCCATGCCCTGTCTGCTGTGAAAGCACTCGGCTTAACTGATCACGTTGCACTCCTTGATACCCACAGCGCGGCCACGGCAATACTGGACGCAGGCTTCGTAGATACCGAGGCAGCCGACCGCATTCCGACGACCCAATTCAGGAGCTTTGATTTCACACCGAGAGTGGCAGCGTTTATTTTTACTGGTGGTATCGTACCGACCGAAGCCTATGCCCTCGAAAACATTCCAGAGCTACCAAGGGCCATCTGGCACATTGACAACTTCGGCAACTGCAAGACGACATTAATCTCAGCTGACCTTGCGGGTGACGCTGAGCTCACCACCCGCTTCGGTACCCTATCACACGTCGCCAAACTTCGTGATCTCCCAGATAATACTTCGGCGGTGGTCACCGGTAGCTCCGGCCTCGGTCACACCAGGTTCCTCGAGCTAATGGCACAGCGCGGGAACTTTGCTCGACTCCACAATGCGCAGATTGGAGACGACGTATTTACCGAAACCTCCCACTTCCGCCAGGCGACCAACTAATCCAATCGATGGAGCACTGAATCAAATACTGGCAGCAGCTGCTGCACGGCTGAGAACAGTTTTTTATCATTTCCAACTGTCTCACGATTCACGAAGGCGATTTGTACACATTCACTCGACGGTGTGAAATGGGTATCTTCTATTGTCGTTTCGTATAGCACATTCGCACCATAACCAGCCGACGATTCAAAGTTGAACGTGAAGAAGTATGACGGACGATCGGCTACCCATGTCGTCGCGAGTCCCATTTCTTCTTGTAGCTCACGAGTAATACATGTTTTAACGTCTTCGCCCCACTCCAACCCGCCACCCGGTAACTCCCACTTCCCATTATCTTCTTGGCAAATTAAAAAACTATCACGAGCTTCATTTAATATGAGCGCCTTTACACTCACACGATAAAACCGCTGGGGAATTGTTTCCATAACATATACAATTATTTTATAAGGGGTACCAAGACGCGTTGTCTCCGGTGCAGAAAAGTTCATTATTAATACTCGAGCAGAAGGCACCTGTCAAGGAAATATACTGACCTGCAACATCAAACCGTCTCATTCGAGACGGTTTGATGTTGGCCGTGCGGGTGAGAAGAATCGGTCACAAATCACTAAGTTCATTTGTTCGTCTACGACTCCAAATGTACTAAGTGTTTGCGACCCCGTCTCGTCTGTTGCTAAAGCGACATGACTGCGACTTTCGATTATTCACGCAAGGTGCGCAGGCACCTTGCTTCACCCGCACGAACAAAAAAGGCGCCACAAGGCGCTCATTTTTGTATTCGTGCGGGTGAGAAGAATCGAACTCCCGACTACTGCTTGGAAGGCAGTCGTTTTACCACTAAACTACACCCGCATGCATTGCTCTTAACCCGAGGAAACCGCCCTCAAGCGTGACACGGAGTATACCCTACTCTACCTTGTGACTGCAAGTCAAATGCTATACTAATCCCATGTCAGTCTTCTACGATATATTTGTCTTTATCATTACGGGATATTTAGTATTCACGAATGCTCTCGCGGGTAGTCTCATCACACTATTCCCCAATCTCGATCCTACCGCGGAACCGGCCGCAACTGAATCTACCCTGTCCACCCCTGCTACGGCCGACCTGCCAACACTGCCCAGTCGCTTCAGCGACACTCTCCCCGCCATTCTCCGCCAAAACGCCGATTATCAACAAGCTGCCCTCGCGAGCCTCGGCACGATGCCCGAGGCGACCACCGTTAATCCGCTCGAAGCAATCGTCAATATATTTTGCACCTTCACCACTGATGAATACATTCGAACCACGACGGGTACGGGATTCTTCGTGAGCGCCGACGGCGTCATCCTCACGAACGCCCACGTCGCGCAATTCCTTCTCCTTGATGCCGAAGACGACACCACCTCTTCTGACTGCATTGTCCGCGCAGGTAATCCAGCCGCACCTCAATATGAAGCTGAACTTCTCTATATCCCACCTGTCTGGGTCACTGACAATGCCGGCATTATGAATGTCGCTGCGCCGACGGGCACGGGCGAACGTGACTACGCTCTCCTCTACGCCGCTAGGCACGTCTCAGGTGAGCCGCTTCCGGCTCACTTCCCTGCCCTGCCGGTTGCCACCGACGCTCTTCCGGTGACTATAAAAAATGAGACGGTAGTAGCTGCTGGCTATCCTGCTACTGCACTCTTCCGCGATGGCGCAAGTGCACCACTGATTCCCCGTCAAGCCACAACAAAAATTTCTGATCTCTATACGTTTGGCTCCAACCGGGCCGACGTTCTTGCCCTCCGAGGTAGTGTGGTTGGCGCAGAAGGATCTTCCGGTGGACCAGTATTAAATGCCGACGGCGCAGTGATTGGGATGATCGTCACGCGCGGGGACGATACTACTGATGGCGTTGGTAGTCTCAGGGCGATTACGCTTGCCCATATCGAACGTACAATCACAGAAGAAACTGGCTTTACTCTAAATCAAAACGTCAGCGGTAATCTCGCTCTTCGCGCAGAAGTCTTTGCCACTGCCCTATCACCACTCCTCTTATCTATTCTTCAGCAAACACGTTAAGCGGCGATCGTGTAGATCGTTTGGGTAGGGAATGCAAATGCGATACCACGCGATCGACACAGCGTGAGCAGAGCTAAATTGTACGTTTGTTGGATATCCATAAAGACCGCGTAGTCAGATGACTCAACAAAATAAATCACCTCGAATATAAGGGCGCTGTCACCAAAGCTCCGGAAATGTGCGCGGTCGAGTCGAGCTCCTGCAATGCCACTAAATATGTCTTTAATATATCCAGGCAATGCCTCCAATTCGGTACTTGCTGTGTCATACGTTACTCCGAATGTGGCCGTGATTCGACGTTCCTGCATCTTTTTAAAATTCTGTACCCGCGCTGTCGTTAGTTCAGCGTTACTAATCACTAACTCTTCTCCCTGCAACGTTCGTAGACGAGTCGACTTGATGCCAATCCGCTCGACCGTGCCCATGTCTGTCCCCACCACAATAAAATCACCAATTCTAAATGGTTTGTCAAAATAAATTGAAAACGATGCAAAGAGGTCAGATAAAATGCCCTGAAGCGCAAACGCGATTGCAATCCCCCCGATTCCAAGTCCCGCAATAAGCGAAGTGATCTCAATACCAACGTTTGCTAACACAAAAATAATACCGAGGGACCAAAGTACCATTCGCGCAATCAATATGATGAGGTTTGCAATGGTTGATGTGTTTGGATCAGGTGTCCCATCTGGCAGTGACTCACGCTCGACTAACCGTTTTGTAAACAGACTGACTAATGCGAGCGATACGTGGACTGCCTGCCACACCAAAACTCCAAGTGTGAGAGCGGTGACCATCATCATGAGAGCACTTGGTAATGTAAGTATTTGAAGCGCAACGTAAGCTGCGGCAACCGAATACACCAAAGGATGGATCCCGCGCACAATCGCAATGACCGCATCATCAATATCTGTATGTGTGGATTTTGATAGCCGTTCCAGCCGGTTGAGTATGATGGTACGCACCAACCAAAATACCCCAATCAAGCTGAAGAACACACCACCCGCCACCACGTACGACATGGCTGTACTAGACGTAGCGAGTGATAACGGACTCGAGCTGTTGAGAAATAGTGTGATGAGGTTTGTGATTGAATCAGTTGTCATAGTTACTAGTTACGTATTACGGGAGTGCCACTATGTAATACCCTACCAAACTTGAAGACAGGAAACAAACTATGCACAGGCAACCATTTGCAACTCGCAGGCGAGGTCGGTATGATAGCGATTCCCGCCTGATCAGTGGGATCTGTTCTTTTCCGTATAACGTTATATGTAGTGACGAGAGGGGCCGCCATCGTGGGATGTAGCGGCTTTTCTCTTATGCATTTTCGACATTGAAAAGCGCGCCAATGGCGCGCTTGGTTGGTCCTTCTCCCCGCTATAATTTTAGCACTCGACCCGAAACGGGGCACTCATAGCCCGCTGGTGCGACCGACCTTGCTCACGCGATTTTACATAGATACTGCGCATATCTCCAACGAGTTCACGCCTTACTTCTGCCGCCTCCTCGACCGTACAGAGTCGATCGATTGTGGTTTCAGTGTCGCCGACATCGTCATGTCCCATGATTCTCTACTCCTGGGTGTACGTTTCTCTGCGCCTCCCGCCTCATTGCGGGCCGCTCTATGGAGGAATTTTAATTCCTCCATAGAGCGGCCCGCAAACAAAACCGCCCCGAGTCTATGAGACTCGGGGCGGTTTGTATGAATTGATCGATATCATTACATAGCAAACTGGCCGCGAAGTCTCGCGCTTGTAAACCAAAACCAGTAATTTGAACTATGTGTATTCATAAATATTAAACAAGTATACCTAGTCAATAAAAATCTGCAAATGCAGTCGCTCTTGGATCAAAAATCTCGCCAGTTATGTATCAAAAAATAAAACCGATACGACGCCTGATTCAAATTTGCGTTATGCCGTAAGGGATCTTTCAGCCTGCATGGCCACAAACTTCCCAAAATTTCGTAAAATACGATTAGCATCAGGACTTGCTTTAAAAACCTCCGCTGCTACAACCCCTTCAGGCAGATAGTCCGGACTCGCATGCATACGAGCAAGCATATCCTCAAGCGTTAGCTCTGGATGAAACTGGGTGGTATAAATATTATTTTTATAGCGTAATGCTGAAACCTTACACTGGTCACCGCCCTGCATCAAGAGGATAGCGCCTTCTGGCACCCGATCAAGGGAATCCTTGTGGCCATACTGTGCATAAAAGGTGTCTGGCATGTCTGAAAACAAAAAATAGTCATTTTTATCGATAAGTAGTCTAACTGGGTGTGAACACGTTTTCTTTTGCAGCTCATCTCGTTTAACTTGAGCCCCAGCAAACGCACCGAGCAGTTGATGTCCGTAACAAATACCCAGCGTGGGAATGTCATGTTCAAAAAGAAACTGAAATAGTGGGCGTAACTGTTCAAGAAAAATATATGACTGCTGTCTTGCTATGTCAGCTTCCGTACGCCCACCATCGAAATCAAAGTCGCCAGAACCGCCAAGAATCATTCCGTGATACTGTGCCATTAGTGCCGACGGTTCATGCCAATCAATAGCAGCATTAAGTGCATTGACGAACTCTATGTCAGCATATATCCCACCCTCACGCACAAACGCTGCCTGTTCCTGTTCACATGAATCTTGATTACGACGAAATTGAACGGCTAAAATTTTTGGTCGCATGGAGACTACCGCATTATTAACCTATATGCAGTCGTGAACGTTTCCTGGTATAACGCGTGATTAAGGTTTTCAAATACATCATTTTCTGCATGGTAAAAATCCATCAATTTCCCGAGGTCACCGGCTACGACAATGGTCTTGTGGGCTAGTGTCGTTATGTTTTCGATTGGAAAGGCTAGTGTCATGGTTCTTAAATCAGTAATCTCGAGTGGCGAGGTGTGGCCAAGAGAATCAAGTATGATGATATGTTGTGTACTTTGTAATACATCTCTGTGTTTTACTTCAAAATCACGGTACCCATGACCCCAATATATGGTCTCATCATAGGAAAGCTCCTCGTTCCCGGCTATAACAAAGAGATGTTCTTCTAAAAGCGAAGGGTGTGTCAGAAATAAATCGATCGCTAGTGTGGTGCCACTCGCATTATCAATCGCTCCTGGACCAACTGAGTCATAGTGAGTAAAAATAATATTTCGAGGATTGGTACGGTTGCCGATAAGAATATTTTCTGAAATGTGCGCTGTTCGTTCTACGTCTAGATACCCATCGATTTCTGTACCGACCACCACTTTCGCTACATCGTGAGCTGCGATTGCCAGGGCGGGGGCAAAATAAAAGTTACTCCGTGAAATTACTGAACTATATGGGTTAAAATTAATGTTTGCGTCATACAGATTTTTTTGTGAACTAATGGTTGAAGCTAAGATCGTGGACTTCGACGTAATGCGACCGGAGTGAAAACCACACGGCAAGCACGCAATATTTACGCCGTCAATTTTAAGGTACCATTCTTTGTAGCGAGGTATCTCAGTACTATATGTTTCAGATATAAACGGTATACCTTGGGCCTGAAGAAAGTTTTTAATCACGTTGGCCGCTTCAGTCTCACTAGAAAGTTGACGTTCACCCAAATTAACGAGCGCTTGAAATAACTGTTCTAATTCTTGTTTCATAGTATCTATACTCTAAAGTAAAACGGCAACGGTGTACAGGACACCGTTGCCGCCATGAGCAGGATTATCCCGCCCGCTGTTGTCGCTGCAACACAACATCGACTTTTCGCCAAGAACGCAACCACTCACCAGTCGGATAGAGTGCAAGCTCCGGCCACCACGGCAGGGCAACCACCAGTGGGCCGACGCCAAACATCTCCTTGAGGCGGGTCACCGTCGGCTCAAACACCCGAGCCGTAAACCCATCCAGCACCTCTCCCGATTCACCGCCATGGTAATCCTCAAAGAGAACACCGTGGGCAATGAAGAGAGAGAGGTAGGCGATGTAGTAGTTGTCGGCTCGACCACCCCAATGTCGATACAGACTGGATTTGTCATGAATCGCCGCATGGGGCACCGCCTCAATGAGACGCCGCTTATGCCATTCCACCAGAGAGGTACCGTCATCGAGCCGAATGTGGCTCAGAGGTTGACCATGATACCAGTCTGGATTCGGCACAAGCTTCCGGGTTCGGGCGATGGGTTCACCATTTGCCCGAGCGCGCTCGGTCACCTGTGGACGGACCAAGGAGACCTTAAAATTCGAAACGGTGACGAACTTATCCTCAGCATAGCCAAGCCAGGTGGGTGTCAGTCCCGCGGCCTCAGCCATCAAGGTGAACACCGCGTCTTCGAATCGAAACGTGGGTACATGCCGTCCAAGCGCTGCGTAGCCACCAGACTGCAAAGCAGCGGGGAACGGAATACCGTTGGCGAGCCAAAACGCCTCGACGGCTTTTCGAAGCTCTGCTCGTTCCCTCAGCTGCGCCTTAGCTTGTGAAGCAGAGATGTAGTGGGTCTCAGTTTGCATGGTTGCATACCTTTTCAGTTAGTTGATGAGGAACACTCCACCATCATCCTTTTCAGGTAGTGGCCGGTTCAGGTGAAGCCGGGGAATCGTGAGAATACTTTCTCATGATTCCCCGGCTGATAACCCTCCTTACAAAATGACCCGCTTCTTTTGAGAAGCGGGTCATTTTGGTTTTGAGTTATCGCTTGCTACAAACCAAATGACCCGCTTATGAGAGCGAGTACAATGAGAATGATGAACCACACATGGCTGTGTGACCCTTCGTGTAACTTAATTTGTGCAACTGCTTGCATACTATAACTATACTCACTCAGCATCTGGTGTCAAATCTTCTGGTTCGCTATCCGTGGAAGAAGATGTTAACTCTTCACTATCTGTGCCAGATATAACCGCTTCAACTTCAAGGGCCGATTCGGTGGTTGTTGCAGTCATCACTTCCGAATTGTCACCAACTACCTCTTCTTTCGGGGCACTCACCTCAAATCGATCAAGTAAACCTTGGGCTGCCTCTGCGATTGAAATTGCCGATTCAAGCGCATGTATCGTACGCATCTCATCATACCCAGCAGTTGTGGAGGCGATTGTGGCCTCAATCTCCCTAATTTGATCACGAGCAAACGCAACCTTATCAGACTGTGGAGACGTCGTTGCACTCGCTGCTTCAAGTGTTACCACCATCTCACGTAAGGTTGACCGTAGCGCATTAATTTTGGTTACTTGCTCTTCTGGCGTCAGGTCTATCGGAGCAATCGATTCAAGCGTCACTTGCGCGCGCACTTCAAGATTAGTGAGGTACACAAGTAGTCGCTGTGATCGTTGCAAAATTGCCATCAGAGCAGCTTGTGCGGCTGGAGTATCAGTTTCTGAAAGTACAAAAGTGGCTGCAATGGCACGCTCAATATCGTTGACACGTCGACTGGCTTCCCGCAATTCTTCGGGTGACGATGTTTGTTCAAGGGCAGCAAGTACTTCATAGAGACGGGTCGTGTGCTGTTCAACTCGTGCCACCAATTTTTCATACGACGGTACGGTCGTTGACGCGCTCGCATCTTTACCTACCATCTGCGCTTCAGTCAGGGCGGACAGAATCATATTTGTCATTTCAGTTGTTGAGGCGTTGTTTGATTGTGAAACCATGGTTCGGTTGCGCAGCGCATCTGAGTGCACACTGAGCGTAGTAGCTAATTCAAGCTCGACAAGCGCTGCCTCGTCAGTATCAACTGCTCGCAGATGAGCAATCTCTCGCTGCGCATTGTCTGTATAAGCCTTCACCGCGGCCGCGACATCAGCCTCCACCGCCTCGGTCAACTCTCCCTTACTCTCAAGGAGTTGTGCTTCGGCAATCCGTCGATTGAGACGCGTGGTCTCCCACACGACTCGCTGTGATGGTGTAAAGGTGAGCGTACTCCGGACCTCTTCTGTCAAACCAACCTTAACCGCATAGAGTGTGTCGCCAGGCACCGCCCGTTCAGCTAAAATTGGCACAATAACCAAAAATAATACCGAGAAGCCTATGGCCCCTCTAAAGATCACCGACCAAGGTAGGTGGTAGCTATAAAACACTTCATTGCCTGCGTGTGTTCGGACCGTTGTTGCCTCTGCCGCATTAACAGACGCGGGCAAAGGATGGTATTCAATATATGAAACGAGACGATCACGAATATCTGTCCGCTCGCTTGGGGTTAATGTGCACTGTTGTGCTTGTTTATAAAATTGTTCACTGAAGCGTTTCATGTTTTTTAATAGTGCGTCGTTTGATTGCTGCCAGCTCATCTTGGCTCTCGAGATGGGCTCGCAACAATTTGAGTCCGCGGTGAATCCGAACCGATACTGTATTTTCCGTCTCTTCAATCAAGGTGGCGATCTCTTTCGGACCAAGATCATCAACAAACCGTAGGATGATCACTTCTTTATATTGATCTGGCAGCTGATCGAGAAGCGCAAACGCTTTTTTACCATCAATCGTCGCTGCCAGTGTCTCAACGGTGCTCTCTGAGAGATCAGCAAACGAACCTTCATCTACCCCCTCTTCAGCCAAGAGCGCATCCAGTGACACATCTTTCCGCTTTCGGTATTCATCAATAATAAGATTATTGAGCACCTTATATAAAAACGGTCGAAATGAATCGATTGCATGGCCTGCTCGCACGTACCCCCATACCTTTGTAAAGGTATCGTGCACGATATCAATCGCTCGTTCACGATTATTGATGCGGAGTGTGGCGTGCCGAAACAACGCGTCACTGTAGTCTTCGAAAGCTTTCAAAAAACGTTCTTCTTGGCTTCCGGTGTTGTCTGTATGCAATAGAGACCCCATGTGGAAACCATTATACGCGAAGACGCGCAAAAGAGCAGTTTCTTTCATGTACGCTCTGGCAGGCCGGCTGTCGCTACCATCAAATTGGATCTGTATCGCCTAAACATCTGCTCAGGTGCCCCACATTTACAAGCTTAATACGAGCGTGACCAACGCTGGCAATTCTGGCACCAAGAAGTGATTTTTATCATTAAACAACACCAACGTGGCATTTGGAAGAGCTTGCTGATAGCGCTCTGCATGTGAAACTGGCACCACTGGATCGTCCGAGGAATGAAAAATGAAGATCTTTTCCACCTTTGTACCGATCTCTCCGATTCGGTCACCCGGAAAAGCAAAATCTCCTCCATCTTCCCCACCAAAATCATCCGGCGCGGACGGTGCCGCTACATAGATAAGCGCTTTAATGGAAAATGGTGGGGTATGTTCAATTAAATACTTGGAAAGAAAATAGCCGCCCTGTGACCAACCAATCAAAATTACCCCGTCAGTCAAATATTCAAAATGGCGCTCAAACCAAATCTTCCACTCTTCATAGTGGGCATTTTGTTTGTTAGGCATTACAGGAGCAAACACCTCGTACATCTCTCCTAGGTCAGTACTGAGCGTGTCTGTCCAGCGGCTCTGTCGCGGATTACTGGGTAGATTATATATTGTCTTCGTGCGTAAATCCTCTAGGAACGCTTCATATGATGAATATGCGTTCCCGCCGTGAATAAAGAAAACCTGTTTTTTTATCATACTTAAAACCACTGACTTCGCTTAAAGAACCAACCAGCCCCACCAACAATCCCAAGGACGGTTGATACAATAATCCAAAAAGCCGCCGGATTATCCTGTAATGGCAGCGTGACATTCATACCATAAAAAGACGCGACGACCATCGGAATGGTCAATAGTACCGTCAGGAGTGTTAATGTCCGAATCGTTGTATTCAAATTATTGGTAAGAATCGCTTCGGCTGCCCCTCGTACATTTTGGATGGTATTAAGAACCGAGCGCGCAGAATCTACGAGCTGGTTATTGTCAATCATCAGATCTTCCATTAATTCCACATCATCGGCAAATAGTTGTATATAACTACCCTTCGTGAGTTGCTTAAGGGCCGTATTCGTGGGTACGACTGCTGCCACAAAGTCATTAAGCTTGTGCTCATAGCCAACAAACCGGACGATTTCCCGATTACCGATCCGACGAAGCTGCGCCCGATCACGATGTACCGACTTACGCAGTGACACCAGCTGACGCTCAAATGATTGCGTCAATGCTTCCATAAAAGTAATAAATAACTTAGTCTTTTGCGTCGTTACCACTGGCGTTGTCCCGTCAATAAATCGTTTAAATTGCGGCACTTCTCGTTGAGCAATGGTTAACACGAATGATTCCCCCAGGACAATCAGGAGCGGTGCCGTATCAGTATCTTCTCGCTGTTCATTATAGGGGTACCTCGTAAAGAAATACGAAACACTACCTTCCCGTTCCAACCGAGGCACCTCAAAAAAGTCCTGAGCATCCTCGACGACGGTTGTATCGAGCCCAAACTGTGTCACGAGCGTTTCCAACTCAGCTTCAGTTGGCTCAACCGCATGCACCCAAATGCCAGTGCGGACTTCGGATAAGGTCTTTAATTCACTGTCTTTCACCGTCCGAAAATAGTACGTGATCATAGAATTGATTATGACATAGGGTGGCCAACCTCAGCAAACCACTACACGACAAGACTGCTTTTACAACGCCAGCCACTCTCAAACTATACAGGCTGTTAAAAATGCTTGTTCACGGGCCCTGATGGATTGATGTCCGGCATCTTTATCCGCTCCGGATGTGACCAGGTGCAGTGCCTGCTCGCGGGGCACCCATACCGTACACTGCTGCGCAGATAGCTCCCCGGCATCAAACTGGGGCAGTCCGACCTTCCCCACCACCTGAGCTTCAAAGCCATACGAAATATGTAACAGTCCTTCAGTTTGTCGATACTCAATCACAATCCCAAGTGGTCGTACGATCTCGCAAGCACACCCGACCTCTTCGGTTATTTCCCGCTCCAGAGCTTGTTCCTCGGTCTCACCCGCCTCCACTCCTCCGCCCGGTAGTTTGTAAAAAGCATGGAGTTGAACGTGCTCAAGCGCCACCTCACCGGCCGCATTATAGAGTACCGCACGCACACTTTTTCGGAGCCGATACGTCTGCCCCAGCGGGGACACATCACACAGACCAAGCGACTGCTCACTGATCTCAGCCAATAATTGCATGCTGCTAGTATAGCGTATCCCCTCGCTTTTTTCAGACTGACGTGATACCATTTTCGCTACCAACACTTCGGGGTGTAGCATAATGGTAGTGTACGCGGTTTGGGACCGTGAGGCCCGGGTCCGATTCCCGGCTCCCCGACATAATTATCTGATATCTGAGCTAGGTTTGCGTTTATTTACATTCCAGACCCAGTCGAGCCCGTTAACAACATCAGGGTTGTGCATTCATACATAACGGGTTACCACCAACTGGGTAAGGTAACGTGTATTTTCGTCATGATTGTCCAATCACGACCATCACTTCCTCAACTGAGGTAAACCAGCGAATGGCCGGATGATAATGGAAGATGGCTGCTGGAATGACGGGAGCTACAGCGTATATACTTGGTTTCCCATGAAACTGCGCGAGCGCCAAGGCTGCTCCAAGTTCCGCAAACAACCCAGTACCATCTTCGTGTGCCAAAATTATGTACACATCAGCCTCCGCAATACCGCGTATCTGTAGCACAGCATACTCCCCTGCTTGATCTGCATTATCTTGGTAGGGCTTTACCATTGGCAAGGTCGTCCAATCGTGTGTAATTTCATGTCCCGCTCCTCGCAACAACTGCGTAACTCGGACAATTTCTGAAAAGTTACTTGATCGTCCGGAAACAAAGCATTTCATACGAAGCTATCGTAACATAATGAGTGTAAGTAATACTATTTTACAAAGTATGATTAATTTATTTCACATGTAACAGATTTTTATGTTTCACGTGGCATTTTTTACTAACAGATGTTGTTGATGCACCTTAAAGACTGTGTAAAGACCAAACTAAATATCTTTAGCGCCTTGATGAATCAGTACGGTGATGAAATTTAACTTAAATCAAAAAGCGTTATGCCAAGAATACTGGTATTTGATTTAAATAACATTTGGAATGAATTTTATCGTCGCATACTTTTCACATGGAACGATTCGAACGGCCGCAACATCAAGCTGCCAAAGTTGATCACAGTTTTGCTCAGCCAACCACGTCTCAATAGTTCTCTGCAATCTGCGTAGCTTAATTGGGTGTACATTATCTTCAGGACGATAATTTGCTTGAGAAACAGCCCGTTTATGGCATGCTTTTGTTTCATATGAAACTGCCTTAACCTCTATGAAGTGGATTATATTCTGCTCATCTGTTGCAATAACGTCAATTTCTCCCCAGGGCTTTAAATAATTAATGTCAATAATCTTCCAGCCTAAACGTTTTAAATATCGAACGGTGATTTCCTCACCATACGCCCCAATTAGATTCTTTCGACCGCGCTTTGCACTTTGTTTCATATGAAATCTATTGCTTTATTGCCACGTGGAACATACAAGATCCGAATTTTGTGCTGCAGACTATGAGACATATACCTTATATTGCTGAATGGTTACTACCATGACGTAGTTCTCGATTGTCCTTTATACACATATTCGCAACTTATCCCCAGTTTTGGTAGACAAGTGTTCTTAACGATTACGTCTTGAGAATCAGCAATATAATTATAACAAGCGTCTACACTTTATAAGGCAGACGGACTAAAAATATCACAAAATAGGTGGGCCCAGTGGATACTGGATTATGCATCTTCCGTAGGGAAGTACGTCTGGTTTATAGTAGTAGGCACAGTACAACAAACACACAAACCGCCCTCAAATGAGGGCGGTTTGTGTGTTTGTGCGGCCAGAGAGAATCGAACTCTCGACTAATCCTTGGCAAGGACTCATTATACCACTTAACCATGGCCGCAGCTTTATTTTTTTATGAAATCTTTCTTTGCTAGAGCAATCCACTTTTGCAGTTTTCGCTTGAGCAAAGTACTGCCGATTATAGTATTTCCAACACCAAAGTGCAATATTTGCTTGGTGTGTCGACCTTTTACTGTTTGTGTTTTATGGAATTGAGTCAATGGTACGCCGATTTGTTTACTCCAGTATTTCAAGCAGTCCTCCTCAGTGAGACCAGGATACAGTAATAACCAACACCGAATAGCGGTTTTTTCTACACCTAAGTACGAGCGTGCGAATGAGATAAATAGTTTATGAAGATCTGCACGACTATTCGATAGACGAATCAGGTGGGGGTGATCGAGGTCTCCCTCAGTCATATACAAGACCACCCCAGCAACAAACAGTGGGGAAGCACGGTAGTGCTGATACTCGGTCACCGCCGTTCGCTCCGCAGTAACATACTGCTGCTTGCGTTCTGACACCCGTGCCTTATTAATCAGTGCAAGTCGTTTTGTGTTATCGACAATCGCTCGCTTTTTATTAGCCTCTGCCACCAGCTGCGAAAACGGCTCTGGATGCAACCAATTACTCACAGTCCCTCGAGAAACGTTGCAAATCTTAGCTATTTCAGTATACGTGAAGCCACGCTGGCGAAAGGCAATGACCTGCTCATAGGCAGCTTGTTTGTAGTGACGACCTTTCGACATACCATAGATTGTATATTATATACATACAGGAGTGTTCATTTATCCACGAATGCTTGGCCAAAGCGGTTTCGGTAGCATGCCGCATGCTGTACGCGGATCTCTGGAAATGTAAGTGATAAAACCACGAATACCAAAACGGTATCGCTACTATCTTCCTCTCATCCAAAAACACATACCCGAGACATTGTGTCTCGGGTATGTGTTTACTGTGCACCTGCCAGGACTCGAACCCAGAACGACTGATCCGAAGTCAGTTGTGATATCCATTTCACCACAGGTGCAGTTATATTTAGTTGTGCGCCACATAATACGCCGTTTAGCAAGAAAACGCAACGGATTTCTGCTACAATGCCGGCATGACAATTAATCCCGCTCATATCCCGCCAGAAGTAACCGAGATTGCCGCCACCTTAGAGGGGGGAGGGTATGAGGCCTACCTGATAGGAGGCTGTGTGCGCGACCTCCTACTCGGAAAAACGCCAAAAGACTGGGACATCACGACCGACGCCGTACCAGACGCCATTCAAGCCTTATTTCCAGACAGTTTTTGTAATAATGACTACGGTACCGTCGGGGTAAAAAACGAAGGAGCCGACGATGAGCGGCTCAAAGTGGTGGAAGTCACCCCCTACCGCAGCGAAGGCGAGTATAGTGATGCTCGCCGACCAGATAGTGTACGCTTTGGCGTATCACTACGCGAAGACCTCGCCCGCCGCGACTTTACCGTCAATGCCCTGGCGTATCGACCGGCCAATGGGGAATTGGTAGATGAGTTCCACGGTCTGGTCGACCTCGCCGCTAAGCGCCTGCGCGCTGTACGCGATCCAAATGAGCGCTTCAACGAAGACGCCCTCCGCATGATGCGAGCGGTGCGACTCGCGGCTGAGCTCGACTTCATGATTGAAAGTGATACGATGGCGGCCATCGTCCGACATAGCCAGCAATTACAGCGTATTTCGATTGAGCGGGTGACGAGTGAATTTCTGCGACTGATCAACTCACCAACCCCCATGCACGGTCTCGTACTGCTGGAAAAGCTCGGTCTACTGCGTGAATGTATCCCCGAATTCGAGGCCAGTATTGGCTGTGACCAAAGCGGCATCCATGCCTACGATGTGTTCGAACATCTCTTACGTACCCTACAAGCCGCCGCTGATAAAGACTATTCGACCACGATGCGCCTCGCCGCCCTCTTTCATGATATTGGTAAACCTGCGACCAGACGGACCGGGGGTAAGACTAAAAAGTACACCTTCTTTGGCCACGAGGTCGTCGGTGCACGGATGACTAAAACCATCCTGGAGCGACTCAAACTGCCACGTGAGTTAATTGACGAGGTGGTACTGCTGGTGCGCTGGCATATGTTTTTTGCTGACCCAGACGAAATCACCCTCTCGGCTGTCCGCCGCACCATCACCAGGGTAGGGGAGCATAATATTGAAAATCTGCTCAATCTGCGAGTCTGCGACCGGATCGGTACGGGCCGTCCGAAAGAACAGCCGTTTCGATTCCGTAAATACAAGGCAATGGTAGACGAAGCCCTCCGTGACCCCATCTCGGTCAAACTACTCAAGACAAACGGTGATCGGATTATGAAGCAGACCGGTGAAAAACCTGGTCGTAAACTCGGTCACATCCTTAATGCCTTGATGGAAGAGGTCCTCGAGGACCCTAGCAAAAACACTGAACAGTACCTCGACCAACGTGTCGCTACGCTACGAGCCCTACCCGAACCAGACCTCATCGCTCTCGCTGCAGCCGGTAAACAAAGACAAGCCGAGGAAGAAGCAGAAGCCCTGAGGGAGATCGCCCGTGAGCACAAAGTGGGTTAATATTATCCGCAGTATCACTCTCACACCAACCATTTCGACGGACCAAGACAAATATGGCTATCGTCCGATTAAGATGAGTAAAAAAACAAAACCCGCGCAGTCGGCTATCACGTTTCCACCGCTGGACTTTGCACTGGAGAATAGGAATACATAAAAAAGAGATCGTCAGGCTAGCAAAAAACCTGCCAAATAATACAATAAAAAAGGCCCGAGGAGTCGATGGATAAAGTGTCCTTTATCAGCCGACTTCTCGGGCCTTATATGAGCTTTTCGTTGGAGGATTGTAGTAATCCTAGTGGGTGCCATAATGTGGCTACACCCATTCCAAAGCTCTACGTTGTTGTGAGATAATTTTCTTACGTTTTGTAAGGTAATTTCTCGAGGGTGGGTTTTGTACGTTTTTTTGAGTTTGGAGGTATACTCAATTGTTTTTTGGAATGAACTCTTTAAGGGTCCATTCCAGGGGAGGAGAGAGAAGATATTCTCTTTACTCCTCTGGAATGGACCGCTCGCCCTCTCTGGGCCTACGGATATAGTATGTCCTTTACAACATGAAGTAAAGGACAACCGTGTGGATAGTTGTGGATAACTTGTCCTTTACTTAAGGACACAGACCTATAGCTCCAGTCCAAGTTCTAGTGAGACGGGACAGTGGTCACTCCCGAATATATCTGGATGAATCTGTGCACTCTTAATGAGTGGCCCGAGTGATGCTGAAGCAAGCACATAATCAATCCGCCAACCCACATTCCGGGCTCTGGCCTGACCAAAGTGTGACCACCAGGAATAATGTCCACCCTCAGTATGGAACTGACGAAACGTATCAATAAAACCGCCATTAAGTAATGACGTAAAGCCACTACGTTCAATTTCAGTAAAACCCTTCTTCCCTCTATTTTCTTTCGGCCTCGCTAAATCCAGTTCGGTGTGTGCCACATTGAAATCACCACAGAAAATAACCGGTTTTTTGTGTGCGAGTCGTTTCATATACTCTCCATACGCCGGATCCCACTGCTGTCGCATCGGGATACGAGACAGATCATCTTTGGCATTTGGAGTATAGACGGTGCTGATGTAAAACGGTTCAAATTCAAGCGTTAGTACCCGGCCTTCACGAGCAGTATCACCATACACATCTCCCAACTGGTAGCGTTCCACGATATCAACCGGGAAACCGTACGCGACCCCATATGGTGTGTACTTGGTGAAAATAGCTGTTCCGGCATAACCTTTTTTATCAGCAGAAAACCAATATTCCTCGTACTGTGGAAAATCAATATCAACCTGATCTTGATTTGCTTTGGTTTCTTGTAGGCACAAGATATCAGGATCGTGTTCGCTTAGAAACCGCTCAAAATCACCTTTCCGCAACACCGCTCTAATGCCGTTCACATTCCATGAATATAGTTTCATGTCGGTTAAGTATACCGTGGAACCCGATCTGATTTAACTATTTTGAAACTCGTACCACTTCACTTACCGCCGTAACTTTATAAGTATCTTTTTCAAATAATCGTGCTTCGTAGTTTCCTGCTTGAGTGATTTTAAGTGATATATTTCCTGCTGTAGCTTTAGCCCTGATCCATTTTTTTACTTCAGTGTGTGAACTACCAACTTCATATATACCAATCCAATTTTTAGTATTCACAAACTTTTGTGGTATATACCAATCAAAAATTATAATTTCGCCAATATTGAGACTTCGATCTCGCGCCAAAACACGCGTTGCAGTATCTTCGTCCGATGTTTTAAAGGTACGAACTGCCCCAAACGACCTCACTCCACGCTCATTTTCAACTACTAATCGATAGTAGTATGTGGAATTGTCCTTAAGTCCAGTCGCTCGATGAATAAATACGCGTGCCTCATCTTGCCCACCTTCAAATCGAGCTTTGATTGTTCGTTCATATAATTCTTTTGTCTCTCCAAACTCAAACCACGCCATAACAAAATCTTCATCATCAATGTCAAACCGGCCGCGTAACTCTGCTTTACTTTCTCTTACATCTTGAGCTGATAGGGTAGTGACGGTGAGCGCATTGCGATTAGTGACCGAGGTCAAACCAGAACTGTCGGTAGGTTGATCTGCTTGTATTGCAGCGAGCCGAGCTTGCAGAACCACTAAAATTCCACGTAAATGATTGATTTTTTCTTGTGGAGTCGAAAATTGACTGAGATCAACTACATAAGTTGCGGCATATGCCTGATTTGGTGACACCAGTACTAAAATACCGATAAACATAAGCGCTACGCTTAGCAAAAATAAGACTTTTTTCATATATATTTATTTTATACCATATTTTTGTATAAAAAGCAATACTTATAGATAATGGCGGGTGCCGACTGTGATGGCGACCTTGTGTTTTTTGTACGGATGTGCTTTAATCATAAAAGCGAAACAAACTCCTCTTGCAGCAATCAAAGAGCGGTCAGGTGAAGTGATGTTTTGTGGTTATAAAAGTAAACAATATACAATGAAAGGATCAATTGTGCGTAAGCGAGATGAAGGATACGGTTTTATTAAACCAGAAAACGGTGACAAGGATGTATTTTTCCATGCATCATCACTCGTTGATATCATGTTTGATGATCTCAAAGAGGGAGATATGGTTACCTTCGAAATCGAAGAAGGTCCAAAAGGACCAGCTGCAGCAAACGTGCAGCGCGCTGCCTAAGTAGCAGTGTCTAAAACGCAAAGCGGGTGGTAGTTTCGACTACCACCCGCTTTGCGTTTTTGTACATATGCTAGACACAAGAGAATCTTGGATATGTGGCCAACCAGCAGAGGCACGATACGGACTGTGTATACTAGAGGTAATGCTCTTTGTAACCATCATGCATCACTATTTACTGTGGCACTACACGCGGGCGTTTTATGATCTGTTCCATGTCTGGCGGAATATATTGTGGTTTGTTGTGCATTTTTTCTCCCTCCCACAACTATTTCGCAATTGGCTTGCTCCCTTTAAGCGCATGACGGAGGGTAGGGGAGAGGCCTGGAATCTTGAAGACCTGGCTGGATATGTCATTATCGGATTTTTATCAAGAGTCATTGGCGGTCTCATTAGAACAGTGTTCATTGTTCTCGGGATGCTATCACTCGCAGTCGTTACACTACTCGGTCTGAGTACTTTTTTACTCTGGATCATAACGCCAGCGAGCATCGTCATACTCATTACGGGAGGCATCAGTCTGTTATTTTTATAATTTGTATGTATACCCTCGCTGACAGCCTGACCAAATTTAACGCTCCGCTACAACTCGAGCGCATTCTCTCACGTCGCACTATGACGTCGGTCCGTACAACTCTATTCCTGCTCACACTTGGGGGTGGAACAGGCGCATTGGCGCTATATCTCGTACCGGCTCTGGGCAACTATGCCCTGTACTTGCCTCAAGTACTCGGGGTCACCATGCTTGCAGGCGGACTCTGGCTCGAACAAATGCTCACCTATGGTTATCACAATAGTCATTACTTTTATGGACTAAATTCCATTATCGGCCTTGACGAAGAACCAGTTTCAGGGGCCACCTATGATACTGCGCAGGCGGTCTATGCACACCCACACGATGTCACTCGTGCCTTTTGTGAAAGTCGATTGGGAAGCATTGTTTTATTGCGAGCAGGGATTGATTCGGCCACAGCCGAGACATTCCTACGTGAGCCACGACAAAAAATTAGGGCTGACGCAATCCCTCTCCCCGCTAATGATATTTTTACTTTAATTGGACTTGGGCGCTACTTGCTGCAACACGATGTAGCATTTGCTGCCTTATTTAAGACTCACGGCATCACAGAGGAAACATACCTTGGCGCCTTACGATGGGTGGTAGGATCATATCACCAATACAAGCGACGTTTGCGATGGTGGAGCCGTGATAACCTATCTCGCACAAAAGGGATCGGTCAGGAATTAGCATACGGTGTGGCATACGTACTCGAACGATTTTCTCGAGATATCCGCACCAGTGCAGTCTTTTCTAACCTCACGAGTAGTTCGCCGTTTGCCGAAGAAAAAGTTATTGAAATCGAGACAAATCTCGCTCGGGCAAAAGCTTCAAATATACTTATTATTGGTGAGGCAGGGGTAGGAAAAATGGATCTCGTACTCGCAGTCAATACCCGTATGCAAACCGGTAAGTCACTGGCGGCCATCGCCGGAAAGCAAATGATCGTACTTGATACCAACCGACTGTTCGCTGTCCAGCGAGGCAAACAAGAAATCGAACTTACCATCCTACAACTTTTTGATGAGGCGCTTGGAGCTGGCAATATTATCATCGTAATTGAAAACATAAGTAACTTTATCCGTGAAGCCGAAGCGCTCGGTGTTTTTGTCCCAGAACTCCTCGACCCATATTTAGCCCATCCCGAACTCAATATCATCGCGACCGATACTCCTGGTGCGTACCATACGTATCTAGAGCCACTCGGAGCTTTTGCGAGACGATTTGCTGAAGTTCTTATTGATAGCCCCGACATGAGTGCAACTACTCGGGTGCTCCAAGGCATCGCTGAGCAGCACGAAGGACGCTATAACACACTGTTTAGCTATGCTGCACTTACAGCCATAACTACTGCTGCAGATCGATTTATCGTAGAAGGGGTCATGCCGGACAAGGCAATTGAGCTCCTTATAGATATTGCCACCCGTGCAGGTCAAAATAACATTTCATTTATCACATCAGATTACGTCTACACCGTTGTAAGCGAAAAAACAGGCGTACCAGCTGGTCCAATCTCAGATCAGGAACGAGATTTACTGCTTCAGTTAAGTGAGCGGTTACACGAGCGCGTCATTGGACAACAGCCTGCCCTTGATGCAATTGCGCGTACCATGCGCCGAGCCCGAGCCGGAATTCAAGCAAGCGACAAGCCGATTGGTTCATTCTTGTTCCTCGGTCCAACAGGCGTCGGAAAAACTGAAACCGCTAAAGCACTAGCGTATATTTTCTTTGGCGGGGAAGAACACATGCAGCGCCTCGATATGTCTGAGTTTAGTGGGGTGGATGCGCTTGAACGTCTTCTTGGGGATGGCACACACTCTGGCACACTCCCCGATATGCTCCGAGAACACCCTTATTCAGTACTCCTCCTTGATGAATTTGAAAAGGCAGCCCAGCCAGTACACGATCTCTTTTTGCAAATCCTCGATGAGGGTATGTTTACTGACGCCCGAGGTATGAAAGTCAACGCCCGAAACACAATCATTATTGCCACCTCTAACGCGGGTAGCCAGCTCATACTCAAAACTATCCAACAACGTCAAG
>CAYXOF010000005.1:0-27348 GCA_964466905.1 uncultured Candidatus Saccharibacteria bacterium
AACAAGAGGCCAAACTAATGGAAATTGTTCGCCTCGTCGGTCTGGAGTCAGTGTCAGACGAGGAGCGTGTCGCTCTTGATATCGCGCGCGCCATTCGGGAGGACTTCCTCTTCCAAAATGCCTTCGATCCTGAAGATGCCTACACCCCGATCAAAAAGCAGTACGGCATTCTTTCCAGTATCATCTTGACCTACCGCGAAGCCAAGCGGGCAGTTGAGACTGGCGCGATGGAATATAAAGAAATTGCCACCCTACCCGTCATGAAAGAATTAGCGACTCTCAAGAATATTCCGGCTGATAAGCTCGATGAATTCGATGCCTTTAAGGCCCGCGTCCGTGAATCATTTACAAGCCAACCAGTAACTGCCTAAATATGGATACCAACCTAAGCTACAAAACTGTTTCTGAGATTGCAGGACCACTCCTGGTCGTCGAAGGGGTAACCGGGGTCAGTTACGACGAATTGGTCGAGGTCACCATTCCCGGTGAAACCCGCACCCGGACTGGTAAAGTACTTGATATCTATAGTGATAAGGCGGTGGTACAGATGTTTGAACCCACTCAAGGAGTCCAAACCGAAGGCACCAAAGCGCGCTTCACTGGCCGTATCCAAGAAATGCCCCTCTCACCCAAAATGCTCGGTCGCGTTTTTTCTGGCGGTGGCAAAGTCCTTGATGGCGGACCCGAGCTCATTCCTGAGACCACTCGTCCCATCGCGGGAGCGGCGATTAACCCCTACAGTCGAGCCTTCCCAAACGACTTCATTCAAACGGGTATTTCTTCAATTGACGTCATGAATACACTCGTACGCGGACAGAAGCTTCCGATTTTTACCGGTTCTGGCCTGCCTCACGCGAAGTTTGCAGCGCAGATTGCCCGCCAGGCGAAAGTAACGACCGGTGAGGATTTTGCGATCGTGTTTGCTACCATGGGGGTACCCTTCGAGGAAGCAGAATACTTCCGCTTGCAATTTGAGGAGACCGGGGCCATTGAGCGTGCAGTTCTTTTCGTTAACACCGCGGCTGACCCAGTAGTTGAACGGATTGCGACACCACGACTCGCGCTCACCACCGCTGAGTACCTCGCCTTTGAACACGACATGCACGTCCTCGTAATTCTCACTGACATGACAAACTACTGTGAGGCGCTCCGTGAAGTTTCATCAGCTCGCAAGGAAGTCCCAGGACGCCGGGGATATCCTGGTTACATGTACACAGACCTCGCTGCGCTCTATGAACGTGCGGGACGAGTACAGGGTAAGCAAGGAACCATCACCCAGATTCCGATTCTCTCGATGCCAGACGATGACAAAACGCATCCCGTACCCGACCTCACAGGCTACATTACCGAGGGACAATTCGTGCTCTCGCGCGAACTCCACACCAAAGGTATCTTCCCGCCGGTTGACGTCCAGGGTTCTCTCTCACGACTCTGGTCAGCGGGCGTCGGCGAGGGTAAGACTCGTGATGATCACTCGAGCCTCAAAGACCAGCTCTTCGCCTCCTATGCCACTGGTCGAGAGGTGCGTGAGCTCGCGGTCGTCTTAGGAGAAGCATCACTGACCGATAGTGACAAGGCTCACTTGGTCTTTGCTGATCGCTTCGAAAAAGAATTCCTTAACCAAGGCCATCACACTGAACGAAGCGTGCAAGAATCGCTCGATCTCGGCTGGCAACTCCTTACCATCTTGCCAGTAGAATCACTCAAGCGACTAAAACCGGCACTCATCGAGGCTCGCATGCCAAAGACCGTCAAGTAACCCAGTATGTCAGAAGCCGAAAAAATCAGCCCAACCCGTATCAATCTCCTCGCTAAAAAGCGCGAGTTGGTCGTCGCTGAGCGCGGACATAAACTTCTGAAGGACAAACGGGATGGACTCATGCGCGAGTTTATGGGCAAAGTTCGAGCCGTCCGTGAATTACGGTTACAGGTAAACCACCTACTCGTTGATGCCTTTCGTGAGTATATTAGCGCTTCTGCCCTCATGCCAACCAAAGTGGTTAATAATGCGTTTCAAGCGAGTGGTGCACCCGCCACCCTCACCGTCACTGAGCGACAAGTGATGTCGGTACCAATCCCCACATTTGCTGGTGCCGACGCCTTGCCAAAGCAATCCCTCCCCTACGGTTTCCTCGAATCTTACGGCAACCTGGATCAGGCAATCAGTAAATTCTATCTCGTATACCCGCACCTGATTAAGCTCGCCGAACTTGAGTCAACGATCGAGCGCCTCGCCCTTGAGATCGAACGGACCCGCCGGCGTGCTAGTGCGCTTGAGAATATTCGCATCCCGTCCCTCCAAGCGACGATTCGTTCGATCTATCTACGACTCGAAGAGCAAAACCGTGATGCGGTCGTCAATACGATGCGCGTCAAAGCCCTCATCACCGCGAAAGCAAAGGCGGCAGCACTTAGTCATAATTCGTAATCATATGCTTGAAACTATCCAAAAACTCGAAGGAGAACTAGCGGAAAAAGTGGCTACCGCGAAGCATGAGGCTGCTGTGGCCATACAAACTGCTCGCACACAAGCCGCTGATAGTCGTACTCGGCTTGAAGAGCGGCTCCGAGCTGAGGAGAAACAAGCTCAAAGTGCAGCCGAGGAGCGAGCCACGAAGGAAGCAGCCACCATCATCGCCACCACCGAAGCGGCCGTCCAAGTACCCCCCGCTGCAAAAGTGAAGGATATCGCCACGAAGCATCTCACATCGCTTATTTCAATATAAACTATGGCCGTTATACCCGTCAGTAAAATACGTTGTTACGTCCCTCGCCAGCAGGCGGCTGATTTGACTGCATTTCTGCAGCAGCGAGGAATCGCGGAATTGAGCCACGAGACCACACTCACACCTGGCATTGTGACCGATTTTGGTACGACAACCACACATGCCCAGGTCGAGGCTGCGCGCGCGTTTCTGTCGTCATACCATGCAGTTGACTTCCTCCGAGCAGCCTTTGAAGGTGGTCGAGCCCACACCACCACGCAGGAACTGGCTGCCCTCGCCGAATCGTCTGACGTCGACAGCATCTTGTCCGCCGTTACCGCCTTTCAAAGTCGATTGGCCGAACTAGAACGAAGCATCAGAGCACACGAACTGACGCTTCGTAGTTTACATACCTTTGAACGTCTCGACATCCCGCTCAACCAAGTCGGTCAAACCGCGACAACGACGACGTTTGCCGTGCGTGGACCAGCGCGCTTACTCACTAGCTTACGGCAGGATCTCACAGTATTTGAAACCTCAATCGCCATCACAACCCTGAGTTCCTCTGCCGCCCTCATCATGTGTCTCCAGTCTACGAGTGAAGCAATCGAAGCAATGATTATTGCACATGGGCTTGAGATCGTTACCCTACCCGCCAGCCACCAGACAGGTGCGGCCCTCTATGCTGAAATCACGACTGAGTTAGCAGCAGCTGAAAGTGCAAAAGCCAGTCTCATCACCGAGATTAGTTCGTACGCGTCGTCCCACCTGCCAACCCTCCAAAAACTCACTGACATCACGAACTGGCAACGACAAGTGGATACGACTGCGCAAGCGCTGCCGACGACCAAGCGTACCGCTATCGTCGTCGCATGGGTACCAACCAGCGCCATCACTCCCCTTGAAGCTGATCTCAAAGCCACTATTCCAGCCAGTGCTCTAGAAGTAATTGACCATGGTGACGAAGTACCACCAACTGAGCTACAAAATGATGGCCTCGTGACTCCGTTTGAATCTGTCACCCGTCTCTATGGTGTCCCTGATTACAAAGACCTCGACCCGACTCCACTGCTGGCTGTCTTCTTCTTTGTCTTCTTTGGTTTGTGCTTGTCTGATGTCGGCTATGGTCTTATTCTCATGACCTTGACAGGTCTTATCTTGTGGCGCTACCATCTCGCGCCTGGCACCAAGCAACTACTCACCCTCCTCTTCTTCGGTGGTGTGGGGACCGTCTGTGCTGGAATCCTATTTGGTGGATACCTCGGTATTCCGCCAGGCGATATACACCCCGCTCTCGTATCACTACAAAAATTTGACCCGATCGCTAATCCATTGCCCGTCTTCTATTTATCACTCGTGCTCGGGTTTGTCCAAGTTTGCTTCGGTATTTTCCTCAACCTCGTCCGCCAAATGAAATTAGGAGCAACCAAAGATGCACTCCTTGATAACGGACCATGGCTCATCTTCTTCGTGTTGATTGCAGTTGCTATACTGAACCTCACCGGATACCTACCTGAGACCGTACAGGCTGTCGTAGCGACCCACCAGACGACCGCGTTTGTCAGCGCCCTTGTGCTGCTCGTGATCACCCAAGGTCGCACGCAAAAAAATCCAATCATGAAGCTCCTCTTTGGTCTCTTGGGACTCTATGGTGCCGTTGGCTACTTCGCGGATGTGCTCTCCTACTCTCGCTTGATGGCGCTTGGACTCGCTACGGGCGCACTCGCCTTTTCGATTAATTCAATTGCCGCTTTTGTCGGTGGTGAATCACTTGGCATTGGCACCGTCTTTATGGTCCTGGTCCTCATCCTCGGGCATACACTCAACCTAGCCATTAGTATTCTTGGTACCTTCATTAATAGCGCCCGTTTGCAGTTTGTTGAGTTCTTTAGTAAATTTTCAACTGGCACTGGACGAGCGTTTACTCCATTTACAAAGACGCCACAACACATCATCGTCTTACCAGACCCACCACACCCTTCGCCATGAAGTCGGTCGGTGACAAGGTATGATCATGAGACGCACTATTACTATCAACAATAACTAACAACATATGGAATTTTTTACCCCCGCAGTATTTGTCTTCGTTGGCGCTGTCATCTCAGCCCTCTTCGGTTTTATTGGTTCAACCCTGGGTATGGGCTACGCTGGCCGCGCGAGTTCAGCCGTCCTCGCTGAACGTCCAGAGCTATTTGGAAAAATCATGATTATGGCAGCATTGCCTGGATCACAAGGTATCTACGGTTTCGTCGGTGCTTTCTTAATCTTAAACGCCGCTGGCCTCATGGGAGCGACTGAATCAACCCTCACGATGGCGCAAGGTGTGCAGTACTTACTCGTCGGTTTACCAATTGGACTCTCTGGACTCTTCTCAGGTATGTTCCAGGGATCTGTTGCTGCCGCTGGTATCGCGACCATCGCCAAGGATGACTCACTATCTGGTAAAGCCATTATTCTCGCTGCCCTCGTCGAAACCTGGGCTATCTTCGGTCTCCTCATTGGTTTCATTTTGCTCGGCGCTATCTAAGCGCGTGCACATAATTACCTAATATGGCATTGCAAGACATTATCAACACCCTAACGGCTGAGGCTGAGGCTGAGATCGCGGCGATTGCACTCGAGCGTGACACTGAAGTCGCTCACATTACCGCCCAGCTAGAGAGCTACACGAACGAGCGGACAACGGCTGCGGCCACGGACCGGGCCAGGCGGGCAGAAAAAATTGCCGAGCGGATCCTTGCGAAAGCTCGACACCAGGCTGCGTTCATCGCCACTGGGGGTGCGCAGCAGGCGGTTGAGGTCGTTTTTGCCGAGATTGAACAACTGCTTCGTACGCTCCCTGAGGCAGACTATCAAGCATTTCTCGCTGCACAGTGGCACGCTCTCCCAACCCTAACGGGCACCATCCGATTTAAGGTGGCCGAGGAACGATTAGATACGACACGTACCTTCCTACTGAGTCAGGGTGTCGCTGAGTCAGCGATCACACCAGTCACCGGACTCTATGGCGGCTTTGTCGTCGAAACAGATACGCATGAAGTCGATTGTAGTTTTGCTGGTATCCTGCGCACTACTCGCCTTACCGACACAGTACACATTAGTCAACAACTCACCCAATAACTTTTATGGATAGTGCGTATCTCTACAGCGGAACCTATACGAGTGTTCTCGCGAACCGCCTCTTAACCGAAGCACAGCGGGAGTTATTGCTGAGCAGCAGCTCGCTGACAGAGGTCCGCACCATCCTCACTGATACAGTCCTCGCCCCGTTTTTGGGTGAAGGTAACGACATCAAGGTCGCCACGCAGTTATTTCTCGAAGACCAGGTAGCACTCTTGCGTCGACTCGCCCCCGATGAAACAGCCCTCGCCATCTTACTGCTCCGAAACGACTACTATAACCTGAAACAAATTGCTATCGGGAAGCTGGCTAATGAAAGTGATGAGGTACTTCTCGGACGTTGCCGCAATCTGGGCACAATTGCCCCCGCTCGTCTGCTTCAGCTCGCACACACCAATACACTCCGGTTTACCTACCCAGAGCTCGGTGCGCTGTATCGTACTATCACCGAATCCCCGAACTTCTCCCATGCGCACGTTGATGAAGCGATGCTCACACACCTCCATGCGCTTGTGGCGGTGTACCCAGATAGTTTCGTCGCTCGGTACGTGGCTGTGTTGATTGATCTCTACAATCTCACGATGCGTTTGCGCGTACTCATTGATCCAGACAGTGATGCCCTATCGGTAACGGGAGAATTTGTTGTTGGTGGCTCCATGACGAACGCTGGTCTCGCCTCGCTTGAAAGTACACTCATTCGACTTGATCGTTTCGGTGGCGCCAACCACTGGCGAGAGGCGCGGGAGACCTTTGAGAAAACTCATGACTTTAGTGCCCTAGACCGAGCACGCGATAATTATCTTCATCGTTTCCTCAAAACAGAAAGTATCGAAATTCATTCTCCTGCCCCACTGTTTGCGTACTACCATGCACTCACAGAGCATATGCAGTTTATTGAGGCTGTCAGTACCGCCCACGCCGTCGGCCTTGATAATAACGCCCTGCGAGCTATTACTCGTCATTCATTGCTTGACTATGCCTACTAATACCTCACTCAACATTGCGGTTATCGGTCCGACCGAACTTGTCTCTGGTCTTCAAGCCATTGGATTTATCATGTTCCCCGCCACAGACCGAGCATCAGCAATCACCCAACTTACTCAGATCCGGAGCAGTGACACACCCTACGCCTGTGTGTGCATTACAGAACAACTCGTTAATACACTCACGCACGAGGAGCTCGCAGGGGGTAAGGACGCCGCCTCCTTACCCGTCATTCTCACCATCCCTGATCTGCACTCAGGCAAAGACGCTGGACTTGATAAACTCCGTGAACTCACCAAGCGCGCTGTCGGAAGCGATATTTTCGGTTAATGAGTACGGATATTTCTACGCCAGTAAGAAACTCCCTGATCCTCCGTCTTATAAGACGGAAGGTGCGCATCAGAACACACCGCCGTTCCTGAAACAGACGAAGGACTGAACTGTTGCAAACAACAACAAAGCTGGTTCTCTGCCTGCTTTTGTGCACCTCTTCGGCTTACGCCGAAACTACGAAGATGCATACAAGCTGGTATGGACCCGGACTCCAAGGGAATCTCATGGCAAACGGCAAACGGTTTGACATGCATGATCCCTCTGTTGCTGCCCACAAACACCTGCCATTTGGTACCCACATCCAACTGACCAACCCTGAGACAGGGACTCAGCATGTGGTTGTGGTACAAGATCGAGGTCCGTACATTGCGGGCCGACAACTTGACGTGTCAAAGGCGGCAGCGGCAAAACTCGGGTTTGAAGACGATGGCGTCGTCACACTGACCGCCATTATCATCATCAGACCACAGGGGTCCGATTAACTTTCAGTGGGATTTTCTGCCACTCACTAGGCATGCCCTGATGCCGGGTACGACGAGCCTCATTTGGCTCGTCATTTTTATATCTAACAATGATATACTTACATGGTATATGCAAGCCATCCTGCTCGCGGTAGCATTGTTTATTTTACTACTGATCGTCAATGCGTTTCTTGGTGGTGACCCTGTTTAACGCTAATTACACGTTGCACCCATCCCGCTACCCGCATGTACTGGTTGATTTTCAAAGGCGACACTGTATTGTCAGGCACACTGGTAGTGGACAAAAATTAAAATTTATGGTATTATATACAATAGAGTCGCACTAATGCGACCATAGCAACGAGGCAGGACCATGAAAATACTCACCACTGCCCTTATCGTATGGATGTCCGTGATCACATACGCCTGGGCAGACGCATGCGGTACCACTGATCCGTTTGAAGAGCGCTCGTTCAGCTTCTCCTACGAAGTGCCAGACGTCGAGGAGTTCGATCTCTACGAGGTCGAACTCCAGGTGCTGGAAATACTCCCGAACCCACGCTTCCCTGGTCTACTCGTGATCGCCCGCATCATCGGCGAGGACGAGATCGAGGCTTTGGACGAATTCGATCCTGACCACATGCACATCAAGTGGCAGGTGAAGGGAGAGGATCAATGGTTCACACTGGAGGGGTTTGAGTACTTCGCCCTGCGGCAGAGGTGTGCCGGAGAGTAAAATTCTGGGCCGGGATGACTGCGTCATCCCGGCCCGCGCTATTTTTTATGCTACAGTACGTACCATGTCACTGCCCCCTTACCTAATCCTAGAAAAAGCCGTCGGTGAAACGCCACTGGCGTGTGTTGAGACCTGTCGTGCTCGTCATCCCGAACTGACTGGGGTCCCGCTCGCATACGCTGGGCGCCTTGATCCCATGGCCTCTGGTACCCTGCTGATTTTAGTCGGCGATACCTGTAAACAACAAGCCGACTGGCATAATCTTGATAAGGCGTATGACTTCTCAATCCTCTTTGGGATCAGCTCCGATACCCACGATGTACTCGGTAGGCTCACGACCGACCCGACACCACCCGTGATATCGGCCACAACTATCAATGCAGCACTCTCACCATTCACTGGCGAAATCACCCTTCCCTATCCCCATTTTTCATCCAAAACAGTTAACGGGAAACCGCTCCATACCTGGACGCTTGAAAATCGTCTTAGTGAAATTACTATCCCAACCAAAACGTCTACAGTCTACTCCTTGACCCTGACTTCCCTAGAGACCATCACGCGCGATACATTAGTCTCCGAAGCACTCAAGAAAATTAATACCATTCCACCCGTTACCGATCCAAGAAAAGCGCTCGGGAATGATTTTCGTCGTAGTGAGATTATCCCTGATTGGCATCACGTAGCGAGTAGCCACCAGCTGCCACCCCACTACCACATTGCCACACTGCATTGCATTGCCTCATCAGGTACCTACATGCGCACACTCGCACATGAAATCGCTCGTCACTGCGGTACCATGGGCCTGGCTTGGCATATCCATCGATCGATGATTGGGATCTTTAATCCAGAGACACAAACATGGAGACTGCCCGAGGGGTACGTGCCATAAAAGGATACATGGTGGGTCTCAACTTTGTTGACTGTCTATCTACACAATAGAGCAGACGAACTATCACGAGCCTCGCATCTACCAATACATGAGCACACTATGACGACGTATGATTTTGCAGATCATGCACTTTCGAAACATACGCTTGTACGGCCAACACAAACTCGGCATGACTCCACACGAGTGGAGCCGTCGAGAGGTGAGCCCGTGTCTCAGGGTGCATTTGCTCCGCAAGCACTCCACTCGTTGTCGCATGGGAACATGTCCACGTTAATAACTCAAGTGGACGCTTTAAATCCTCGAGCGTTTGCGCGCGCTTAATATAATACTGTGCGACCCATAGCGTTGTGATTACCCACGGATTTGGCGTATCGGCTTCACGCATACGATAATACGCATCACCTTCGTAGCGGATAAATCCTTGACTGTTCGCCTTTACCTGCAAACGTGCCTCGACCGCCTCGACCATCCGCACAATTCGTTCATCATCAATATCAAACACATCAAATAACAGGAGTCCGTACATACTACTCGTATCGAGCGTTCGATCGTACGTTAGTGTTCCATCCTCAGCATGGAGCACATGCTTTACAAAGGTACCTGACTGATCATCAAACAACACCGTACCAATGGCTTGCTGAATACGTTGCGCGACCGCTTGAAAAACTCGGACATTTTCGTCTTTTCCAAGCACCGCAGAAAACTTCGCGGCCGCTTGGAGCCCGCCATACACTGAAGCAGCGGTGTAGGTGGATGTACCGTACTTTTCTTCCCACAAATCATACGACGCTTGCGGTAAACCGGTCGTGGACTCGATATATTCACAGAGAAAACCAGCCGCTGGTTCAATAAATGGGTTATAGATAGATTCAATGAACTCTAAATCGCGATATCGCTCATAGTGCTGCCAAAGCACATGCAACACCGTCGCCGTCTCATCCTCTTGAATCGGCAACCGCGGAACACCGTTGTGAAGCCAGGGATGCCACGAACTACCCAATACTCCGTCGGTTCGGTACTTGTGCATGAGATATCCACCGGGCTCAAGACATTTGACCATAAACTCGTAAAACCGACGTGCCACATCACGATACCCAGTCACATCAAACGTATGTGCGATCAGTGCGCCGTCTCGCGGCCAAACATAGCTGTACGTATCCCTGCCGTGATGTAGCATATCAGTATCACTTGACGCAATAATTCCACCACGATTGTCCGTATGCACCCGCATTACCATCAGTGATCGACGATACAACGCGCGCAAATCCTCTGGCAATATACTCAGGTCCGTTTCCTCTTTGTCGACCCAGGCTCGCCAGTACGCATCAGTTGATGCAATCAAGCGTTCGGGGGTCTCCGTTAAAACCATTTCATCGAGGGTATGCACTTCAGGAATCGAATGACCACAGACAATCCAGTAATACGCATCTTGTGAGCTGTGCGGAGCAATCGTCATTTCTACTTCGATCACTGAGTCTACCGACCCATGCTCAATCGGATTCTTTTCAAGTGTCCCATCATCGGCATCAAAGTAGGTTCCCTCTTTACCTTCAATCCCAAATAATCCAATATTAAATGATGAAAAAGATTTATGAGAGGCGCGAGCATTCACCAAAAACGTTGTATCTCCCTTATAGTGGATAATGGCTTTTACTCGCGGATCGTAAAAAGCCGTGTCACCTCGCCTCGATTCATAAATCCGAAACTGTTGAGAAATATACAGCTTGATCGTGCGTTCACGAGCGAGATTATTATGAACGGTAAAATGTCGTAAAAACACATTCTGCTCATTATGGACCGCATCCTGACTCGTCACAGTTACTCCGATACTATCATTAACGGCACACACGGTACCGAGTGCAGTATCTGATTCACCGCCAGTAACAACACGCCAGGCAGGGTCATCAAACCAACTCAGACGGTCGTCCACGTACACACCAATCCGATGCACATGATTACCACTTGCGCCACTGACGTGGTTGGCCTCTCCGACATATGGATAATAGAGATCACGCACTTGGCCGCGAGCATCAAGCCCTACGAGGAGGTTGCCATTACCAATTGTTACTGCCCGTGCCATAGACGATTAGAGTTGGTAGGACTTTAAATGTCGCACCACGACGGTTTTAGCGGCAGTCGTAGTTTTAGCCTTTGAGAGTGCAGAAGCACATGTCTTATCACACAATACATCACCCACCCACTGCGCAAAGTCATTCTTCTCATGCGTCACATGATGTGCGTAAACCGCCGCCTCCATTTCTTCGAGGGCTGACTGAAGCGCTACGAGACTATTCAAGATTTTACCATCTGCAACCCAAAATGAACGTGCGTCGTCAGCAACGACGAGTGGTTTTTGCTTTGGTGCGGTCTTTTTTGACTTTGGTGTGAGGGATTTTTTTGCTACGGCTTTTTTTACCACAGGCTTCTTCGTCGCACCTACTTTTTTTTGCGCAGGCGTGTGGGTGATAGCTTTTTTTGGTGTTTGCGCTTTTTTAGATACGACTTTTTTGGTCACAGTGGCTTTGGTGGTTGGCATAAAATAAGAACTTAATGTACTAATGAATGAACGACTTACCATGGTAGACGCAGTTTGATTGAACCTAACCACGCTCGCACCTGTGCCACAATACTCGGTGGCGGCACTGGGACAGGCACTACTACTTCTGGCACTTCTGGCGCAACTTCCTCGACGGGATCAACTGGAGGTTTTTGTACCATCTGGGGACGTGATTTTACTACTGGGACAGGTATCGTCTCAGCATCATCATCCAGTGCCTCTACTAAAGCACGCGCCTTACTATCATGATGCTGCTGTACTCGTAATTGTAAATCACTGAGCGCATTCATGAAAGCGATATATGCATCATATGGGGATTGGTAGGGACTGAAGTAGGCATGTACATCTCCATCATGCGACCACTTGGTACACATATAATAAAAGTGGTCGGATGTTTGGAGCTTACGCCACGTTTCAATTAAATCTCGCTTTCTCGTTTTCATGACCGACGCTTCCATCCCATAGGTGGCAGCGATCGCATCGCGCTGGATATCGTTCCCCACCCACGCGGTGAGATCACGATCCGTATCTGCCCACGTCAACACATCAGGCACGTCATACTCTCCCTTCGCATCATAGCTTTCAACTGTCTCTGTCGCAGTTTTAAAGCTGGTATCAGGATGACGAAGGACCATTGTCGGTAAGGCACGCAAGAATTCAAAGATACCCGTATCTTCCCATTGGTGCTCACCAAAACTCTCATAGTCCATAAACAGATTTACTGTCTCGCCGTCTCCGTGGTGGGCATGGATCCAGTCTGCGTAGGTATCAGCCTGCAGTGGATAATTTGCCCACCCCTGGTTACCAAAGCGGAACGCAATATCATCAGATAACTTATAGTTCTTGAGTAACACCTTGATACGTGAACAGCCAGCTGGTCGGTAGAGGAAATTGGGGCTCCGCCACCCAAGGTACTTATCCCACCCCTCAGCCATAATCCCAAGGTACCCATTATCCTCACACCACTTCGCTAAGTCATTACGATATGATAGCTCAGTATTACGAAAGACTCGTGGCTTCACGCCAAACAACTGCTTGATGCGTTTCTCGTGTTGTTTTACCTGGCGCGTGAACTCAGGGATAGAGTAAAAAAATGCCAGTGAATGGTGATACGTATCAGCAAGGATTTCTACTCGACCAGTGGCGACGAGTGCTTGAAATGACTCAAGCACATCTGGGGCATACGCCTCAAATTGATCGAGTACCGTTCCAGAAAATGATAGGTTAAACCGGAATTCCGGGTGGTCAGCGAGCAACTGTTGTAAAATTCGGTTCGTGGGACGATATGACTTTTCCGCCACTTTCTCTACAATCCGACGATTATTGAGATCGGTCTCGCTCTCATCGTTAAAGTATTCTCCATCGGTACCGATATCAAAAACGCGAAATCGCTTCACTCGATATGGTTGATGTACATGGAAATACGGACAAACAGTTAACATAGATTATGGTGTTACGTATTGTACCAGACGCTGGTACAAAGTATGGATCTTCCGCGCAGCCTCTCGCCATGACAATAATTTTAGTTGTTGTTGACCCTCGGTCACGAGCTGACGACGCATAACTGGGTACCGTAATGAGGAGAGGATTTGATTAGCCATCTCATCCACGTCCCAGAAATCGACTTTGAGCGCATGAGTGAGCACTTCCGCGACTCCCGACTGCTTGGTGATGAGTGCAGGAGTACCATGAGAAATCGCTTCAAGTGGTACGAGGCCAAACGGCTCGGAAACAGACGGCATCACGACGAGATCAGCACTCTGGTACATTCGATCACGTTCTTCATCCCAAAGAGCACCGGCGAAGCGAACGTGTTGTGATAAGCTAAGCGTGCCAACTTGCTCAATGATTTGATTGGTCATATCTCCCCAACCTGAAATAACAAACACGACCGAAGAATCAACATCAACTACCTTGCGAGCAGCTCGAATAAAGTGATCAACTCCTTTTTGAATACTGATGCGACCATGGTACAACACGATTTTTTTACCTTGCCGTTTTAATTCCTCAAGGGCAGGAGAAAGACGAGGTGGTTCTTCAGAATCGCACCCGTTATGTACCACGGTGATTTTATCAGCTGGTACACCGTGCTTCTTAATCAGAATATTTCGCGTAAAACCGCTGACTGTCACGATACTATCGGCTGCAGTAAATCCTTCGAGTTCCACCTGACGAACAGCCGGATCAACGTTATCACTCGCTGCCTGATCATATGACGTGGCGTGTACGTGCAACACGAGCGGCTTCCCACTCGCCACTTTTGCCGCCACGCCTGCCAAGTACGACGTCCAGTCATGGGCATGAATGACATCAAACGTTTCTTCCTTGGCGATCAGTGACGCTTGGTGCGCAAAGCGGTGCACTTCTTCTAATATAGTTCGGGATTTGATAATCGGTGTACCATCGGGTCGATAACCGACAATTACCTCCACCAGATCGTCAGATTGTTGATAGGGACGAAGCCACGCTTCGGTATGACGAATCGTGACTAGCCTGGCCTGATCAGCGAAGAGAAAACGGGCGTTTCCCTTTGTCTCTTGACTCTTTGGGAGCACAAAAATTACTTCAATTCCGGCCGCCACGAGTTCACGAGTGAGGCCATAACATGCGACCCCGAGGCCACCATTTTTGGACGGAGGATATTCCCAACCAAATGTAAGTACACGCATGAGTTAATGATGCTTCTCCAGTACAAAACTGGTCAAAGTACGTACGTACTATAGCATGCGTTATCAGCGTCAGTACCCACTACCTGTGCGTATGTCACACTCATAATTGAAACGCCTATACCCATTGACCCAGTTATAAATCTTTGCTATTATCCTAGCCACGTATGTCACAAGATTTACTCATCAAACTCGTATCACAAGGAGACGAAAATGGCATTGGCAAAGGCCACGTCTATTACACCCGTTATAATAATAAGGTAAAAAAAGACCCAGGAAAGAAGTACGAAACGACCAAGTTCAATCCGATTGCCAAGAAACACACAAAATATAAACAAAAGAAATAGTCTGCTACTCAAAAAAATCCCGCCAGATGGCGGGATTTTTTTGATGAATGTCAAGACACAGATGCCTACTCAGTAATGCCTTGTGCTGCCAAGCTATTCTGGCGACTGATATCGAGTAACACGTGTTGGGCTGCTTCAATATTTTCAGACTTGCCCTGCCAAGCAGCTAGGACAGGCTCCTCAATGGCTCGTGAAAAAGAGAAAGTGATCGGCCAGGGTTGACTACCAAGTGCGCTAATGGCGTGGAGATTCTTTGTGGCCCGCTCTGGAGTCTGACCCCCCGAGAGAAACACGATGCCACCAACTTCATGTGGGACGGACAAATGAAATGTACGAAGTGTTGCGTTTGCCACCTCTTCAGGGGATGTCTGTTCTGGGTACATATCGCCCGCCAACACCATCGAAGACTTCAGAATAACCGCTGAAAGATCAACCTTGTAAAACTGTAACTTATGGAAGAGCACTTGCAGGACTTTCGTTGTCACTAACTCAGCGCGAGCGAGTGAGTGATCACCCGCAAAAATAACTTCGGGTTCGACCATTGGTACAATACCGGCCGATTGGGCGAGTTGGGCATAGCGTGCGAGCATTGTCATATTCATATCAATACACGCATCACTTGGGGTATCCTCTTCATCGATCGTAATCACTGCTCGCCACTTTGCAAACCGAGCACCAAGATCATAATACTCCGCGAAACGTTCAAAAAGACCATCAAGTCCTTGCGTTACCACCTCACCCTTGAAACCTGACATTTCTACCGTACCAGTATCAACTTTAATCCCTGGCACCATTCCTTTTGCCATCAAAATATCTGGAAATGGAATACCGTCAGTAGTCGAATTTCGAATCGACGAATCAAACATAATAACGCCGGACAGAAATGCCTCTACCCCTGGGGCTGTAAATAAAATTTGTCGGAACATCTGACGGTGTTCCGGTTCATTTGGTAAATTAACCATAGCGAGACGCTTCCCTGCAGTTGCATCACTTTCATCTGCTGCCAAAATTCCTTTGCCCGGTGCCATCAGCGCAGCCACTGTTTCATATAATTTGGTGTTCTTTTTCATACTCCCATTAGTGTAACAAAGTGGCGCACCGTTGGCGCGCCACCACTGTTGGCAACTCAACAAATGATTCTATACCTACGACCGAATTTTCCAGCCACGCTTAAAGAGATGGGTCACCAGGACACCAAGCCCAAGTACTAAGCTTGTAATAATACCTAAGCCGAGTAGGGTATTTGCCTCGCTGTACCCAACCATACTCAAGCGCATGCCATCGGCAAAGTAAAAGAACGGGTTGAAGCGAGTAATAGTCGCAGCGAGTTCTGGTAAAAAAGTAATCGAGTAAAAGATCCCCCCGAGGTACGTGAGGGGTGTGATCACAAAGGTATTGAGTACCGTGAGTTGTTCAAAGCTCTCCGCCCACAAGGCAACGATAATGCCGAGCATTGCGAAGATGGCCGCAATACTCGCGACGTAAAAGATAAAGAGGGGAATATTCACAAGTGCCACGGCGCCAAACACCAAGCCCACAACCAAGATCAAGAACGCCACCATGAGCGCCCGCGTGACGGCGCTTCCCACCAATCCAACCAGCATTTCAAAATACGAAAACGGTGCAATGAGGAGTTCTTCAATCCCCTTCGTAAAACGCATAAAGTACAGCGAGGAAGAGGCGCTAGAAAATGAAGCATTAATAATCGAGAGCATCAGTACCCCCGGAAAGACGAATGTAATATAACTGATGCCCTCAGCAAAATCTTCAATTCGACTGCCGATGACGGTACCAAAGATGAAGAGGTAGAGCGCGGCCGACACGACCGGAGCGATGAGTGTTTGTATCACGACGCGCATAGTACGTTGTACTTCGCGACGAAACATTGTGTAGAGTCCAATCCAGTTCATAGTCTTAAAGTTAAAATTCATTGTCACCACTCACTGCCGGCGTTTGGGTAGCTGAAGACCTCGCGGAAGAATCTCTGATTCTGAGCGGAGAACTTGATTCGTGTCTGAAGGTACCCAAACGCTGGCAGTGATTTCCATATTACTTTTTTTCAGCATCATCCGCGCGAGTAATCTCCAGATACCGCTCCTCAATCGACTTCCCGTCTTTCATAAACTCTTCCTTCGTCCCCTCTGCCACGATCTTGCCATGGTTAATAATCGCGATATCGCGACACAGGTACTGAATCTCTTCAAGGTAGTGCGAAGTAAGAATGATGGTCTTACCCCGCTCGTTCATTTCCTTGAGATACTCCCAGAGGTCGTGACGCTGTTCAACGTCAACGCCGGCCGTCGGTTCGTCAAGGATCAATAGGTCAGGCGTATGAATGAGCGCGCGACCGAGCATGGCCCGACGCTTCAGGCCACCCGAGAGCTTTTGAAACTTCACGTCGCGGTGCTCCTGCAGATCAAATCGCGCAATCAGTTGCTCAATCCGCTCCTGCCGCTCAGCGCGCGGGATACTATAGTACCCACCCATGTAGTCCATGAGTTGGACTGGAGTCGCAAAGATATCTACGTTAAATTCCTGCGGTGAGAGGCCAACTTTGCGCCTTGCGGTCTTGTAGTCAGCCACCACGTCAGTGCCGTCGATGAGAATCTGTCCCGAGGTCGGCTGGGCAATACCGGTGATACAGTGAATCGTCGTACTCTTCCCCGCCCCATTTGGCCCCAGCAGACCGAAAAACGCCCCCCGCTCGACCGTCAGCGAGATATGATCAACCGCCGACTTGGCGGTCTTGCCGCTGCCATAGACCTTTACGAGATCACGAATTTCGAGCATGGGAGTAGACATGTGCAACTAGTGTAGCACATAAATTTATCTGTCTAAGAAGCGTGCAAGTAAAAATAACAGGGGGACATAAAAATTATTTGTCAAATTCGCGTGGCGTTCTTTTTATTGCTATCGTTCTGTAGTGAAAAATCAATCCTTCACAAAAGAAGAACGGTGGCTCCTGACAGAAAAATACCGAGGCGAAAAATCCGCCGGATTTTTCGCTGATTGTGAGCGCCTTCAGGCTGGCGAGCCGCTCGGATATATCATCGGGCACGTGCCATTTTTAGGCGGTACCATCTGGCTTGACTCACACCCCCTCATCCCCCGCCCCGAGACGGAGTACTGGGTGGAGCATGCCATTCGCATTATCACGGAGACTGACGAACCACGTATCAAAGTCCTCGACCTCTGTGCTGGCTCGGGAGCCATTGGGGTAGCGGTAGCCACGCACGTACCAGGGGCGCGCGTCGATTTCGGAGAAATCGACGCGCGTCACGAGCCGACCATCCTAAAAAATCTCGCCGCAAATGACATCACGCTCGATCGAGCGCGCGTCACTGTCTCCGACCTGTTTACACACATCCCCGACCGTTATGATTTCATTCTTAGTAATCCCCCCTACATCGACCCCGCACTTGACCGCACCGAAGCATCCGTGAAAGGCTTTGAGCCCCACCTGGCACTCTACGGCGGACGTGGCGGCCTAGCGCTCATTGAGCAGATCATCGCTGCCTCGCCCGCCCACCTCACCTCTAGTGGCCAATTGTGGCTCGAGCACGAACCTGAACAAGCCGCTACCATCAATAAGCTCGGATCGACTCATGGCTTTGCCACCACTACACACCCTGATCAGTATGACACCCTGCGCTACAGTGTTTTAGTGCTACAATAGATTATAAGCTTATGTCGTCATCGACCTTTACTGATTCACTTGCATTAGCCTCTCTGCCAATCGAGACAATTACCAGCTTTGGCTTTTACGGCATCGCCGGAATCTTTGCCATTTTTAGTGCGATTTTATATTACCACTGGAATGCCTATTCAACAGACGCTGGCGTCACAAGACTAACGCTCATTTTGTATTTCTCAACCACCATCCCCCTCCTCATCATTATGGGCGTTATGACGTGGTTAATTTAAGGTTATGTTGTTTGAAAAAATCCAGCTTGAAGCAGGCGAAGAAGTCCTGAAAGTAGTACGTAAGCACTGGTTTGTGATCTTAAGTGAACTCTTCGGGACATTCCTAATGTTGCTCTTCCCATTTTTCTTACTCGTACTTTTTGCCTTACTACCAAACGAATGGAACGTGCTTGATCTGCACCCAGAGAAATACATTATATTCATTACCTATGCCATTACTGGTTGGCTCCTCTTGACCCTCATGACCGCCTTTACCATCTGGACTCACTACTATCTCGACCTATGGATCGTGACTGATCGACGAATTATTGTGGTTGACCAAATCACCTTCTTTAATCGCAAAATATCCAGCTTCCGACTGGAGCGAATGCAGGACATTAAAGTCTCAGTGGTTGGGATTATCGCTACCTTTCTCAATTTCGGCACCCTCCGAGCGCAAACCGCCAGTGCGGCTGAAAGTAATTTTAAATCCACTGGTCTACCAGACCCTCGTGGCCTTCAGTCCCTCATCCAAGGTGCCATGGACCGGCGTCTAACCTCACTTGGTGACCTCCCTATCGCTCCCGATTAGCTTGCACTTTCTTGGCCCCTCCCCTACAATCACCACCATATGACTGTCAAAAAGCTCTCAACTGAATCATATAAAGGGGTGCGGGACTTTTACCCTGAAGATATGGCGATTGAACGCCATATCTTTGATACGTGGAGCAACAGTGCCGAACTGTTTGGTTTTGAGCGGTATGACGCATCAATTCTCGAACCAAGTGAGCTCTATAAGGCAAAAGGTGCTGAGAATGAAGAAATGGTGAACGAACAAACCTATACATTCACTGATCGCGGAAATCGTGAAGTGACACTTCGTCCTGAAATGACCCCTACTGTGGCGCGTATGATTGCCGCCAAGCGGCGTAACCTCCAGTTTCCTGTTCGTTGGTACAGTATCCCGAATTGCTTTCGGTACGAACGTACACAACGAGGTCGTCTGCGAGAATTCTGGCAGCTAAACTGCGATATTTTTGGCGGTGACCCCGCCTCAGCTGACGCCGAGATCATCGCACTCGCCCACCAACTTCTCATAGATTTTGGTGCAACTCCGGATATGTTTGAGATTCGTGTTAACGACCGCGGACTGATGGAACGACTCTATCGTGCCATCGGCGTACCCGAACACATGTTTGGTCCAATCACGGCTCTCAATGATCGGCGACGAAAAATCACGGACGCGATGTATCGAGACTCCCTGACAGACATTACTGACAGCGACACCCTCACGGAGCAAATCATTCTCATGCTCGACCACAGTGACGAACAGAGCGATATCATGTTTAGCCTCGCTGAGCTTGGTATCACGAACGCAGTCTTTGACAAAAGTCTGGCTCGTGGCTTTGCGTACTATACCGGCACGATCTTTGAAGTGCTCGATGTCTCAGGTGAGAACAACCGATCAATGCTTGGTGGCGGTCGCTACGACAACCTGACAAGCATGTTTGGTGGCGAACCCATTTCGGGTGTAGGCTTTGGCATGGGTGACGTCACCATGCGCGACTTTCTTGAAACTCATAATCTACTGGACGATTACGTGCCAACGCACGCTCCGACCCTACTCATTATTCCGACTGACAACACCCAAAACCTTACCTCCCTAAAGATCGCCTCGGAGTTTCGCCACAGTAGTATTCGCACCGTCACTGATACCAGTAATAAAAAAATCGGGGAAAAAATCAGTCGCGCAGTAGCGCGGGGTATCCCGTACACCATTATTGTTGGCGAAGACGAAGCTGGTGGTGGTCCGCTTACACTAAAACACCTCACCACAAATACCGAAACAGTTGGTACCATCCCTGACCTTAGGACAACAATGGCGCAGGCATAGCCCACCGCCCGCTTGTGCTACAATCATCCCCATGCGCTACGTTGTCTTTGACCTCGAAACACAAAACATTTTTCAAGAGGTTGGTTCAAGTGATCCAACTGCGCTCGATATATCTGTCGCTACTGTCTATGACAGTGGCACCGATAAATTCACCACGGTCACCATCGATGAAATCGACCAGCTCTGGCCGATTATCGAGAAGGCTGATGTGCTCGTCGGTTATAATAGTAATCATTTTGACATCCCCCTTTTAAATAAATATTATCCGGGTGATTTATCCGTCATCAAAAGTATTGATCTTCTGGAAGAAATCAGAAAGTCACTCGGTCGACGTCTGCGCCTTGATAGTGTGGCGCAAGCGACGGTTGGTGCCAAGAAGTCTGCGGACGGCCTCCAGGCAGTCCGCTGGTGGCGAGAAGGCAATATCAAGGATATTAAGAAATACTGTGAGCAAGACGTTAACGTCACTAAGAAAATTTTTGAATACGCACTTGAACACGGCCATGTGAAGTTTAAGGATGGCGCCCGTAAGCGTGACATACCGCTTGATACATCTTCCTGGCTTACGGTGGATAGTGATATTGTGATGACACACTCAATGTTCTAATAACCCTGAAGATTGAAATCGTAGCACTGTCTCCACCCTACGTCAGCCATGTCATATACCCGACAAACGACGATAGTCCGATCCCATACCAAACAAACGGCCATAGTGTATATCGGCGGACAAATCCCAAAAACCAATGAATAACAATGAGTGCACTCACAAAGGCCACCCCAGCAGACAGCGCGACCATCCCCCACTCTACGGTCTCAGGTGTCTGAATGAGATCAAGCAGCATTTTTGAGCCCGCGCCTATAGTAATAGGGATCGCCAACAAAAAGGAAAAGCGCGATGCTTCCAGGCGCGACATTCCAAGCAACATTCCTCCGCCAATCGTCGCTCCCGACCGAGACATCCCAGGAATCAAGGCCAGCATTTGAAAACAACCAATGAGAAATCCTTTCTTAATTGTCAGTTGATTTTCTCTTGGTTTCATAAAATACCGCCATTCCACAAACATAAAAAAGAGCGAAGCTAAAAAAAGGACAATCGCAACAGTCGTAGTTGTGTGCAAATATGAACTCACTACTGACTCCAGAGCCACACCAGCCACTACTGCAGGCAATGTACCGATGATGAGTGCATAGAGTAATATTTCATCAGATCGATTCACGGGCAAGCGACCTAATTTGCGCAAGAGTGTCTGCAAAAGAATCCAAAGATCTGACCGGAAGTACCACGCCACTGCCGCTGTAGTTGCAAAGTGCAACACCGCATCAAGCGCCAACGGACTGGCAGTAGTGATATTAAATACGTCTCTGACGAGGACCAAATGTCCTGACGAAGAAATCGGCAAAAACTCTGTGACTCCTTGGACTAAACCGAGTATGATGGCTCCTACACTATCCATAGTCAGCAGTATACCATGCGCTTAACATGGTATACTATTACTTAATAAGGTTTACAAACTAATGAATCATGATGTATGGAACCCTCAGCCACTAGTTCACCCTTAACCCTCCCAATAGCGATTATTGTCGGCTTTTCCTTGATTGCCGTTGCTATTTATTTTGGTGGTATCGGAAAACGCACTAATCCTACCCCTGAAGAACCAGCGGTCGTGACGGAAAATTCCACAGGCTTAGTACGCCCAGTTGATGAGACCGATTATATTCGTGGCAATCCTAACGCTCCGATTATGCTCATTGAGTACTCTGATTACGATTGTCCATTCTGTAAGCAATATCACGACACGATGCGACAGGTCCTTGATGAATACGGTGTCACTGGTCAAGTTGGCTGGGTCTATCGACAATTCCCCATCGCACAGCTTCATCCAAATTCACCAAAAATCTCACAAGCGGCACTTTGTGTGGGAGAACTAGGAGGACAAAATGCTTTTTGGGATTTTACCGATAATGTCTTCTCCCGTCGCCAATTTGATGATTTTACTAATGTCACACGACTTGATGAATACGCGACCGACGCTGGAGTAGCGCTCACGGACTATCAATCATGTATGAATAGTGGTCGCCACATCGATACAATTGAGACTGAGATCAGAGATGCCTTTGCGGCTGGCGTTCGTGGTACACCACACACTATCCTCGTGTTTGGCAATGAGCAAGCGGTCATTGATGGGGCACAAACGTATTCAGCTCTCAAGAGTATTATCGCTAATCTAGTAGGTCAGCTCGACGGTACTGTCAACACCACCACACCATCAACACCACGCAACTAAGCAGGGCGACGTAATGCCACTAGATCACAGTACTGACACTCCACTGGATCACAGATACTTGTCGCATACAAACCCTCGACGATGGTAGTAACAAGTACCCGTAATTCATTTTCAAGTTGCAGAATGGCTTCATCAGTGATTTCAAATTGCTCTTCCTTAATGACACCTCGTGCATTGGGTTCAACAAATGACAATACTCCAGTTCGACAGTGTAATTGCTGATCTGATTGTAGGGATAGCAGGAATGCATAAAACGTAAGTTGTCGAAAGTACGCCCCGTGACTGTCTTTGGTGGTACCCATAATTTCTCCGCGGCTTTTTGGCTTACCAGTCTTAAAGTCAACAACGCGATAGATTTTTCCGTCACGCACATCCACCCGATCAAGATTCCCGGTTAACCGCAACACAGGAAAGGCAGTCACGCCCGTCTCCCACTCTGCACTTACCGACACCTCAGTGCGACTTTCTGGCATGGCGGTTGATTGCCGAACAGGCTCATAGGCGACTAACGCAGCCAAGCCACGCTCATGCAGACGAGTCAGTTCTTGGAGCGGAAGCTGTGTTCGATTGAGTGCTTGCGTGAGGAGTGTCGCTATGAAAGTAGGAGTAGGCTGTATGTGTCTCGCCGTACATTGATCTTGCAAACTGCGTAATACACTGTGGATTACCGTACCGTATTCCGCACTCACTGACTTCGGATGTGGTACGCGGAGGAGATTTTGATATATAAACTGCCAAGGACTTTTTATGAAATTATTGAGAGCAGTCGCTGAGACTCCCCGCTCCTGTAACAGTCCTACCATAGCATCCAGATCAAGCTGTAGCTGCTTCGCTGGTAATAGTGATGTATGTGCCGCCTCTGTTGAGACCGGTGTAGTATCAACCTGAACCGGTACTGGTACATGGGATAAAAATCGTGACGGCAGAAGTGTTCCACCAGCCGCACTTGCGGTCGCATATGAGAGATGGAGTGTATGCTTCGCTCTTGTGAGTGCGACGTATAGTAGTCTCCGTTCATCATCTTGCACCACATCGTCAGTAATCTTCGTGTGGCGCAAAAAACTAAGATCAAACAGTGACCGGGTGTTGCCCTTACCCCATACGGCATCAATCAATCTTGGTATACATACAACCTCGTACTCGAGACCCTTCGCCCGATGCGCCGTCGTGACCGCCACCGCACTCCCTGGTACTGAAAAGGCTGCCGCGGTGAGCGGGATATGATACTGTTCTAACTGTCGTAGATACTCATAGACTGTTTGGAGCGTCTGTACGCCCTGACGCCGACCCTCAAGCGCTGTCACTTCATCATACATACGACGCAAAACCGCCACACTCTCAAAGGGTGCGGTAGTCGTTACCTGTGCAAGAAAACCACTTTCAGTGACCAATGTTTCAAGTACCATGGCTGGTGAAGCGACAAGCATGATCTCACGCACACGCGTGAGCCAGGCTGCGATACGTTCAAACGGAGCATGATCCACAATACCCGCAACGGTCCGCAACGACTGATCACGAACAATGGACTCAAGTGCATGCGCATTAGACTGTGCACGCAATACTCGAACCAAATCCCCTGCTGATACCTCACTATAGGGAGCATGTAGTACAGCGACTAGATCAGCGGTATTGTCAGGTGAGAGCGCTGCACCGATCAATTGCTTTAACCCAACAAATATTGGGTGTTCGAGTATATCAACATCAGCTGAGGGTGCTACCGGGATCTGGGCAACTCTGAGTAATTTTGTAAAATGCATCACTTCCCGATTCGTCCGAACAATAACGGCGATCTCATCTGGAGTGACACCACTATCTAAGGCTGCTTGTACATTTTTGACGAGTGCCTCATCCTCGACTAGTTCATGTACATACTCAGTCAACCGCACATCCGCCGAGACAGGAGAAGTAGCTCGTAACGGGACACGTAATGGAGCCAGCACAGGATCATCAGTTGCAACGAGCGCATGTGCGATATCAAGGATCGCTTGCCCCGAGCGATAGTTTTCAGTAAGTGAAATCGTCGTGATATTTCCAAAGTTGTTTTCAAAGAAGAGAAAATTATCGAGTGACGCGCCCTGGAAGCGAAAAATTGCCTGCTTCTCATCCCCGACCACAAAAATATTCGGTCGCTCATGGAAATTAGTCAGCAGTGAGAGAACAGCATTCTGAGTGGCGTTAACATCCTGATGCTCATCTGCCAACACATACTGATACTGCTCCTGTACCATCATCCGGGTCTCAGTGTCTGCATCAAGCATGGTCACCACCTCACCAATCATGTCATCAAAATCATACCAGTGCGCAGCCCGGAGCGCAGCCTCGTATGCCTGGTAGCACTCAGCTAACTCAGTCAGTTTCGACAAGCGCTTCATTGCTGCAATATAATCCCCGCGTTCCTTACCTTTATGTGCACCGGTTTCGTGCCAACGTGGCAGAGTATCACACTCAGTCGCCAGCTGCTTGATCACGACTGACAGATCAGACGGGCTCACACGCTCTTGCTTAAGCGACTGAATCACCGAAAGGAGTGGTTGTACGTAATAGTCCGGTCTTCCTGCAGGACGGAGGACCGTATATGAACCAGTACTAAGGATGTCATTAATCAACGTGATTTTTTCAAGGGGGGTGGCAATTCGACCACCGATAATGCGCGGTACCGCATCGGGGTACTGCCCAATCACCATATTTGCAAAGCCATGGAATGTGTAAATGGGAATTCGATACGCGGCATCCCCAATAAATGTCCGGAGACGTAGTCGCATATTTCGCGCACCCGCTTCAGTGAATGTAATGGCCAGAATAGACTCAGGCTGTGTGTCAGTACGCTGCAAAATAGCGGCAATTCGAAGTGCGAGTATTTGTGTCTTCCCTGTTCCTGGTCCAGCAATCACCATTACCGGGCCCTCTATCGTGTCGACCGCTTTACGCTGAGCATCGTTTAATGTTGCGTATGCAAGATCAAATGCACTGGCAGAATAATCCATACCGACAAGCATACCATACCGAGTTTAGCCCCCGACCACAACGGGTATTACCAGCCTTGTCAAGGGCATAAGAAAGGCGTATAGTAGCGTTTCGATGATTTCTAGCTAGACCCCCGCCATGCTTTCCCTCAGTACCACACTCGCGATTTTTATGATGTTAGGCCTTTCGAGTCTGGCAGTATTTTGGGCGAAGCGGGTTCATCTCCCCCACACAGTTTTCCTGGTGCTGTTAGGGATGGTCCTCGGAAGCCTGAGCACACTCCCAGGGCTCACGTTCCTGCAGAGCTTTACCCTAACACCTGAGCTACTTTTTTATCTCCTCCTTCCGACCTTAATTTTTGAGTCAGCGTATCACATGAGCGCCAGACGACTGGTCGCTGATAGCGGAATCATCTCTCTCCTTGCAATAGTGAGCTTTGGTCTTTCCACACTTCTGATTGGTGGATGTCTCTATCTACTCTTTGGCTGGCTCTCCCTTGATATTCCACTTATCTTCACCCTTCTCTTTGGTGCACTCATTTCAGCGACTGACCCGGTTGCGGTCCTGGCATTATTTAAGGAATACGGCGCACCACGACGCCTATCACTCATCTTTGAAGGTGAGAGTCTCTTTAATGATGCAACTGCAGTCGCCGCATTTTTAATATTACTTGAAATGATTTTGTACACGACTGGGGAAATAAGTATCGTGCACAGTATCGCTCGTTTAATCAGTATGCTCGGAGGTGGCATCCTCTTTGGACTCATGATGGGAGGCATGTTTACCTACCTTGTCGGCCAGACCCGTGTACACGAAACTGCTAGTATTACGCTTACCATTGTCCTCGCACACCTCACCTTTATCCTCGCTGAACTCATCTCAGAGCACCTCATACCAATTTCTCCGATTATCAGTACCACCATTGCGTCACTCATTATTGGTAACTATGGTCGAGCAAAACTTCACCACCGTGCCGAAGCGGCGGTCAATCATATCTGGGAACAACTCGCATTTCTATCAAATTCACTCATTTTTATTCTCATTGGTATTCTCGTGATAAAAACGTCGTTTAGCCTACCACTGATCGGGATCACTCTCCTCACCGTTCTGGTGGTAGCGGTGGTGCGAGCTCTGTCTATTTACCCCGTTATTCGGGCATACAACCTCATTGCCTCACCCACACAAACCATCCCCCATACCTGGCAACACATGTTAGCCTGGGGGTCACTCCGTGGCGCACTTGCGATCACCATGGTATTACTCGTACCTGACTCACTCATGTTGCCTCATTGGACCTTTATCCACACTCCAAAAGAAGTGTTGCTGGCCTTAACGGTGGGCTGTATTGTCGCCACTCTCTTCATTAAAGCAACTACTATCAGGGGCATGATGCGTCTACTGACACTTGATCGACTGACGACGACCGAGGAACTCGAATACCAAGAAGCCCGCGCACTGATGCATCACGCAGTCACCGAAAAGTTGTCACAGTACCACGAACGCG
>CAYXOF010000006.1:0-21670 GCA_964466905.1 uncultured Candidatus Saccharibacteria bacterium
TCTCACCCCCTGCGGCAACTTCTCATCACCAACTACCCCCACTGGCTACGGGAGCGCATACAACCACTTCTCCGGTGAACGCGAACGCATCGTCGAAGCTGGTTGTGACGACCAAGGCTTTGCTCCCTTCACCGGTTCATACAGTACCAACAACACCAACTTCGCCGTCTTTCAAACTGGCTACTACTGGACTGGTACCAAGTGGCAACCATACACCCTGAGACCAACGTCAGGTCTCGGACAAGCCTCTACCAAGAATCCTGGCTGGATCTTAGGTCCAGGGGCAGCGTCCCGTATCCCCTACCAAGGGGACACTACGTACTTCGTCGCGTACACCTGTCACTTTGGACCAGGTCAAGCCCCCAAGTGCGGCTGCGCTGATGCAACGTGTGCCACCCCGAAGTGGCAGTTGCAGGCGGTGACGCGGGTAGCGCGGTAGGGGGTGGAGGATGCGAGCTTAGAAAATCATCCGCACTCATAGATCGGCGTTCAGCGATTACAATGAGTTAATGATCACGTGGGGTGAGTGAAGTTTCAGAACAACAATGAGTTGCGTACTTTGGTAAGAGATCTCATATCATGTTCCGCGTAGTACCTCGGTGACTCACTGTTACCGCGTGGTACACTTAGAATTATATTAGTAGCTAGCTGGATTAATATGTTTAAACTTCTACAGAGTGGCCAATGGTCAGTGATCAGATTTGCACTAGCATGTGGCGTTTTATTCGCCCCATGGACAGTGAGCCATGCCTTTGTTGATTGCACTATTTCTCGTGTTCTTAGTGAGAGTGATGAAGGTGAGGACGTACGATGTTTGCAACGATATCTCAATGAGGCCGGGTATATCATTGCCGAGTCTGGTCCTGGTGCGCCAGGGAATGAAACAACGCAGTTTCGTGCACTCACTAAGGCTGCGTTGGTAAAATGGCAAGAAGCGAGCAACATTGCTCCAGCGACGGGAGCCTTTGGTCCACAATCACAAGCAGCTTATTTGGTAGCTAAGGTGACTGCTCTTGAGGGTACACGAGATCAATTAGTGACCGGCGCGACGGTCCCAAGTGTGGTAACTCCTACTGGAGTGGTGGCTGGGGTGAGTGCCACTCCTCTACTGAGGGATCCGGTAACTGTTGCGTTACTTGATACCCTTGTACGAACAGTCGGGGACACACTCGATGCACTTCGTGACATTGAAGATGCAGCCGAAGCACTTGAATTACGAGAAGATTTTGATAGCAGCACAGAATCACTTCTTGATCTGATTACTGCGCTACAGTCTGGTGATGTAACTCGAGTAAAAGATATTGCTGAAGAGGCACTAGAAATTACGAGCGATGTACTTGATGACGCGGGCGGGGAATCAATAGCTGATCGTGCGGAGGATTTATTAGATGAGGTGTCTGATCAGTATGACGCTCTTCGAGCGGTCTTCGCTGACGCGGAAGACAATGACCGAGAGGTAGGTGACGCAGAGGATTTACTGGATGGGGCAGAAGACATGTTGGCAGAGGCGAAAGCTGCTCTCCGCGCACGGGACTATAAGACGACAATTAATACCAGTTATGATGCGCAAGATTTGCTTGATGAAGCTGAAGCAGAGATAGATTTTCTCAGTGAAAAAGACATTGTGAGACTGATTAACTCACTTTGGAATGAATTGGAAGACGTTGCAGAAGAAATTGGGGACGCAGAAGATGACGGAGAAGAAACAGCCACTGCAGAGGAGTATGCAGCTGATGCAAAGCGCGAGCTCAAGCGAGCTGACGCTGGACTTGATGTGGATGACATGAGTGTGGCACTGAAACGAGCTGAAGCTGCGGAAGATTTGCTGGAAGAGGCGCGCGACGCAATTGGTGAAGGTGACCGAGCTGATGATCTGGCGGACGAGCTTGATGATGCATGGGATGAGTTCGAGGATATTCGCGACATGATTGAAGAAGCAGATGATGATGGAGAGGATGTGCGTGATGCCGAAGAGTTGCTCGATGAAGCAAAAGAACTACTTAATGAGGCAGAAGATGCACTCGATGATGAAGACTATAGTGAAGCAGAAGATTTGATTGAGGAAGCTCTCGATTTACTTAAAGAAGCAAAGGATGAGCTGTAGTCATCGCTGTTGAGGAGGGTACCTAAAGGGGTCGGCACGAGCCGACCCCTTTAGGTACCCGGTAAACGCTGTCGGGTTGATACCGAGAAATCTCGTAAACGTTTATGGGTACGACAGTGCGTCAGAATGACTTTTGGATCAACTGAAGTGTGTACTGCGATGAGTTGTACACTTTGTCCGGTGATGATGAGTTCCACCCCAGCTCGAGTTTCCACGATCGTCAGATGCCGCTTGCCTGCACCGCGGCGAGCACGGGTTTTAATTTCTCCGGGAGCAATCATTTTAATACCGGGGATCTCCATAATTACACCCACGACGATGTCGGCAGTTTCGGTGAGGGTAGTGTGGCTTCGACCACGAGGTTTTACCATATTTGAGAGTATAACAAACGGCGACCTTGCGGGTCGCCGTTTTGGCACTGTGGTGATTCTCTTGTCACCCTATGTTTCAGTTGAATCAGCCTCAATTTTGGATGGGCGGGGATTCCATGGTTCGACCCGTCCGATGGTTTCCTCCATCCAAGCGAGGGTGGCGATGACCTCTGCAAGTGATGGAAGGGATGTCGGGGTGGTCGGTATGGTGGGTGTTTGTGTCACGGCTTTCGTTTCCTGTAATGCATCTCCCGAGAAGATACCAAAATTGTTTGACAGATGCACGTAATTTAGTTAAAGTAGCGGGGTTCCAACCTCAAGTGTCAGCAGTGCGTATCTAACACTGCAATAAAAACAAAGGTTGGGGATCTCTCATAAGGCCGGCCGTTACCTGTTTTTACCAGAGATCCTCACACAACCACACGTGAGTGTGGGTTTATACGTAATTAATTGGAGAGTAGCGACGCACTAGAGAGTCCTCGCCCCAGTCATTTCCGACGTGAAAAAGTCGGAAATGAGGAGCTAAGTTCAATATAGTCGCTATGCTCCTTATTTCACTTAAATGTCACGATCACTCTATAAAGGACCATACGTAGACGAACGTCTACTCAAGAAGATCGCCGGAAAAAAACCCGGAGAGGGTGGTGTAGTAAAGACGTGGGCTCGCGCTGCGGTGATTGCCCCAGAAATGGTCGGCTTCACCTTTGGTGTCCATAATGGAAAAACCCACGTTGAGGTAGTCGTCGCTGAAGAAATGGTTGGCCATCGTCTTGGTGAATTCTCCCCGACGAAGAAATTCCATCGCCACGGCGGTAAGATGCAGAAAGAGTTAGAACAGAAGAAGAAAGAGGCCGAAATATCAGCCGCTAAAGCAGCGAAGACCACGGCTGCTAGTAAGAAATAGGTATGAAAGCAATTCTTAAAAATTACCGTCAATCACCGCGAAAAGTTCGACTGCTCGCTGATTTAGTTCGTGGTAAGAAAGTTACTGAAGCGCTCGCAACACTTCGCTTACTTGATAAGCGTGCGGCTGGACCATTTGCAAAGACTATTGAATCAGCGGTCGCTAATGCCAAAAGTGCTGGTGCAGCTGTGGAGTCTCTACGGGTCATCCGGGTAAGTGTCGATAAAGGAACTGTCTTGAAGCGATTTATGCCTCGAGCACGTGGTTCAGCTTCACGAATTAATAAGCGTAATAGCCACATCTCGGTAGAGTTAGGCACTAAATAATCCTGTATGACACACGTTGCACACCCATACATTCAACGCATCGGCGTGAACCGAGATTGGCGTAGCCGTTGGTTCACTACTGATCCAAAAACGTTTCGTGAATATTTGCGAGTTGATGCGGCACTACGAGCCTACCTCGATAAGCGTCTCAAAGGTATGTCAACTGACACCGTCGAGATCGAACGAAGTCAGAAAGACATTCGGATCATCATCAAGACCGCTCGCCCCGGACTTATCATTGGCCGCAGTGGCGAGGGGATCAATAAACTCAAAAAGGATGTTGATCTTTTCATGCGTCAACAGAAGGTTACCAAGAAGCCGGAGATCAAGCTCGATATCGAAGAAATTCGCTCACCAGAGTCATCAGCTCGTCTCGTCGGACAGATGATCGCTGAAGGCCTTGAGAAGCGTCTGACCTTCCGCCGCGTGATGAAGCAGACTATCGAAAAGGTTATGGCCAATCGAGATGTAGAAGGAGTCCGTATCATTCTCTCTGGCCGACTCGGAGGTGCTGATATGGCCCGTCGAGAAGAACTTAAGAAAGGACAGATTCCACTTCAGACACTGCGCGCTAATATTGACTTTGCCCGTGTTACTGCTCGATTGCCGTATGGTGCGATCGGTATCAAGGTGTGGATTTATCGCGGGGAGGTCTTTACTGATCGAAAGAGTGGTCAACAAGATACTGCGCCACGAGCTACTGCTAACACTAAATAAGTATGTTGTTTCCTAAAAAAGTTAAACACCGCAAGTGGCAAACGAATCGCATTAGCGAAAAGCGTCGTAACCGACCTGATACGCGAGGTATTACTGTTGCGCATGGTGAGTTTGGCCTTCGTGCAACGACTTCATCCCGCGTGACGTCAAATCAAATTGAAGCAGCGCGTCGCGTGATCTCTCGTACCATCGGAAAGACTGGTCGGATCTGGATCCGCATTTTCCCTGATCGACCGATCACGAAGAAGGCAGCCGAGGTACCAATGGGTAAAGGGAAAGGCGATCTGGATCATTATGTCTTTGAGGTCCGCCCCGGTCGTATTATTTTCGAGGTGACCGGCGCGACTGAAGAAGTGGCTCGAGAAGCGTTCCGAAAGGCGACGACCAAATTACCAGTGAAAGGCAAGCTCGTCCGCAAGGGCGAAGTGACTGTCGCATAACAATGATTTCTCGTATGAAAAATACTATGATCGATCTTCGTTCCAAGACAGACGCTGAGCTCACGACCATGGTCACTGAGTCGCGCGAAACAATCCGGGCTGAACGATTTAAAGATGCTTTTAGTCGAAAAGCAAGCGTGATCCGTACCGCTAAACGGACCGTCGCACAAGCTTTGACTGAACTTACTACCCGCCGCCGTAACCCTAAGCAATCGTAACGTATGAGTACAGACACAAAAAGTGGTGGTCGCGTGCTCCGCGGTACCGTCGTATCAACCAAAATGAAAGATACGATTGCGGTCGCGGTTGAGCGCTACGTCAAACACCCAAAGTATAAGAAGTATCTCCGTCACACAAAGAAATTCCTCGTCCATGACGCGGGTAATACTGCCAAAGAAGGTGATGTGGTCGACATCATTGAGACTCGTCCTCTATCAAAGCGCAAGAGCTTCACGCTCGTAGCGAAGCCTAAGACTACCTAACATGATTCAGCCACAAACAATTGTAAAAATCACTGACAACTCAGGAGCAAAAGTCGGCCGAGTTTTTAAGGTACTTGGCGGCTCAAAGAAGCGCTACGCGGAGCTTGGTGAGATGGTGGTCTTAGCTGTGCAGACAGCTGAACCTCGTAAGCAAGTGAAGAAGAAAGATGTTGTCTATGGAGTGGTGGTGCGTCAACGCAAGCCATTTAGACGAAAAGATGGTTCCTACGTCAGCTTTGACGATAATGCCGTTGTGCTTGTAGACAAGGAAAAGAAGGAACCAAAGGCGAACCGCGTGTTCGGCCCAATCCCACGCGAGCTTGCAGAAGCAGGTTATCAGAAAATCGTTTCACTCGCCCCTGAGGTAGTGTAATGTCTAATTGTCATAACCATAGGATATGAAAATCAAATCAGGCGATACTGTCAAAGTACTCTCAGGCAAGGATAAAGGTAAGACCGGAACCATTCTCAAGACTCTTCGGAAAACCGATCAGGTCGTGATCGAGGGGGTAGCGGTCGTGAAGCGTCACCAAAAAAATCGACGCACTCGTTCACAAGGACAAATCATTGAGAAGAGCATGCCGATCCACGTTTCAAATGTGGCCCTATTTGAGGGCGACAAAGCCGTCCGAGCTGGGTACACTCATGAAGGTGAGGGTGACAAGCGAAAGAAGGTACGTATTTCACGCACGAGTGGCAAAAAGATTTAGTCATCACATTAATTAATTTTCGAGTATGGAAACTGTACAGGCTCGCATCGCGTCAACGCACGAAGCACTCAAAGGCACCTTTGGGTACACGAATGTTATGGAGGCACCGACGGTAGAAAAGGTGGTGGTCTCGGTCGGCACTGGCCGCGTGCAAGATAAAGCACAAATCGCCTTGATTCAAGATCGACTCGCACGGACCACAGGACAGAAGCCAGCGCGCCGCGCCGCAAAGCAATCAATTGCATCGTTTAAACTTCGTCAAGGAGATATTGTCGGCTACCAAGTCACCCTTCGGGGGGCTCGGATGCAAGACTTCCTCAATAAGTTAATCCATGTTGCGATCCCGCAAACGCGCGACTTCCGTGGACTGAAGACTTCATCGATTGATGAGATGGGGAACTACACCCTTGGTATCAAAGAGCATACTATTTTTCCAGAAACGGCAGATGAAGAAATTAAAGATGTGTTCGGTATGTCAATCACGATTGTGACGACCGCAAAGAGTAAGGCCGAAGCTGAAGCATTCCTCCGCCACATCGGCTTGCCGCTGCAGAAACCAACTGAATAGTTGCGTTCTACTAAAGAAACATAAAACGAGCAGTCACACCGGCCGCTCGTTTTATGTTGCCTCGCTCGTATAAGAAGTTCACCACACCGCATGGCGGTGGGGCGTGAGTCGCATTATCCGACGATGGGAATCGAAACGCGACGAGTATAGTGGTTCTGTGAGTCATAGCCTTCTGAACCAAATACGTATCCCGCACAGTGCCAGAAGATGGCTTCCAGGTCAGTGTGGCCATCCTCTTGGTGTCGATGAGCTACTTTGCGTATGATGTATTTATCTGGCTCGGTTCCTGGGGAGCGTTGGGTAGATTTGGCACTACGGTGTGGTCGTGGCTTGTCTACGTCATTACCGGAGCAATCCAGCATGTACCCATGCTCAGCCGGTTGTTTGCTTGGGCTGGTCGATGGTGGCACACCTCGGTGCGGTCTAAGTTTCCGAGCATGGCACGACGCCACCGTAAAGTAGTACGAGATTCTCTCGAGCGGGCAGTCCGCACGCGAACTCGCACCATTGAGTGGCGGCATGATGTGCAGCGCCGTTGGGATGAGCGACGGCTCAAGCGGCGAACGGAGGAGCTGGTGGAGTAATCAGAGAGACGGAGGCGCGCAAGCCATGCTTGCGCGCCGTTTCTATTGTGTTTTTTGGATTTTCTGGTATTGTACCCACATCGCGGGCTATCTGCATTGATAGATAGACGAGAAGGCGAGTGAGATGAGTGAGTACTTCTTGGTATTCGCTTCACCGAGCGAGCCGGATTTATAAGGAGATACGTCACTATTTCTAGGTGATACGGTCTCATAACAACAAAATACGTGGCTCGAAAGTCAATTATTCTGCGCTCACAGCGCACCCCGAAGTTCAAGTCTCGTGTCGTGCGTCGCTGCAAGCTCTGCGGACGAAAGCACGGCTACATGCGAGATTTTGATATGTGTCGAATTTGTTTCCGCGAACTCGCACACGAAGGCTTTATTCCTGGCGTAACGAAATCATCATGGTAAGCGACACAATCGGCGATTTCATTATCCGCCTTAAAAATGCTGGTATGAGTGGCCGTCCGGTCGTCTCAGTACCATACTCAAAGCTTCGCCACGCCGTGGCCAATAAGCTTGCCGAAGCGGGGTATGTCGCTGCCGTGACTACCGCTGGTAAGCAGGTGCAAACAAAGACGCTTGAAGTAACGCTTGGTTATGATGGCACAGCACACCGTATTCATGGTGTGAAGCGTATCTCAAAGCCCGGCCGCCGTATGTACACCAAGGTCTCAGACCTCCATCCGGTAAAATTCGGCAAAGGTCATCTTATTCTTTCTACTCCAGCTGGTATTCTCACCAATGAGGAAGCCAAAGCAAAAAATGTTGGAGGAGAACAACTCTTTATTATTTGGTAAGCGTATGAGTCGATTAGGTAAAATTCCAGTCACGATTCCAGCCGGGGTTACCGTAACCACGGATGGCGGTGTACTGAAGGTGACAGGTGCGAAAACCACACTCTCACGACCAATTCGAAAAGATGTCACGTTTACCCAAGAGGGTAACATGCTCACGGTTGCGCCAGGGAAAACCGATCTCGCAAAGGCACTCTGGGGCACCTACGCCGCTCATGTCCGTAACATGATTACGGGTGTAACGACTGGCTTCACGAAAATACTCGAGCTCGAAGGAGTTGGGTATCGAGCAGAGGTGAAAGGCAACGATCTGGTCCTCAGTGTCGGTTTTTCTCATCCAGTGCCACTCACGATCCCGGAAGGCATTACTGCCGTGGTAGAGAAAAGTGTCATCACGCTGACTGGTCCAGATAAAGAGGCACTCGGGCAGTTTGCCGCGAATGTCCGCAAGGTCCGACCACCAGAGCCTTACAAGGGTAAGGGTATTCGGTATCGAGGTGAATTTATTATTCGTAAGCAAGGTAAGAAGGCTTCGTAAGCCAGGATAGCGTATGGTAAACACACAATCTAAAGCTGAATCACGTGCCGTCAGGCACAAACGCTTACGAAGTAAGGTCGTTGGTACGACAGTGCGTCCACGTCTTGCTGTCTTTCGGAGTAATCGATTTGTGTACGCACAGATCATTAACGATGAGACTGGTACAACGCTCGCAGCGGTTGATTCTCGAACGCAAAAGAGTGGTACTGCACTTGAGCGCGCCGTCATCGTCGGAACCGAAATCGCCGCTAAGGCGAAAGCCGCTGACGTCACCTCAGTCGTCTTTGACCGTGGTGGATTCCGTTATCAAGGTATCATTGCTGCACTCGCAGATGGTGCCAGACAGGGTGGACTGACCTTTTAATCATTCAATAGTAATTTATGACAGACACACAGCCGGAAGCTACAACTGATACAGGAGTATCAGAACCAGTAGCGGAGAATACTCCGACTACTACCGATGCACCTGCTGATGGGACTGCCGCTGCTGCGCCACAACGTCGGCGCCGTGGGGGTGATGACCGTCGGGGTGGAAATGCAAATCGACGCCCTCGTCGCGGTGGTCGACCAGAACGGACAAAGCCGGAATTTGACCAAAAAATCATCAGTATTCGCCGGGTTACCCGTGTGATGGCTGGTGGACGTCGCTTCAGTTTCTCAGTCGCGATGGTGATCGGTGATAAAAAAGGTAAGGTAGGTGTTGGTATCGGCAAGGCAGGCGATACTCAACTCGCGATCGAAAAAGCGGTCCGCAACGCGAAGAAGCACATGATTACCGTGACGATGAATGCGGATAGTAATATCCCACACGACGTACACACGAAGTACGCCTCAAGTGAAGTGATGATCATGCCAGCACCTGGTCGTGGTCTGGTGGCTGGTTCGTCTGTTCGAACAGTGCTAGAGTTAGGTGGCGTCAAAGATGTGACCGCGAAACTTTTCTCACGAAGTAAGAACAAACTTAATAACGCTCGCGCCACAGTCGAAGCGCTCAAGCAACTAAAGAAAGCGTAAGGTATGCAGCTACACGAACTAAAGCCAACGACCCCAAAAAAGACGCCGAAGCGAATCGGACTTGGTGGTAAGCGTGGGAAAACCTCGGGTCGAGGTATGAAAGGGCAAACAGCCCGGGCAGGAAATAGTACCCGTCCAGAAATGCGTGACATCATCAAGAAGCTTCCAAAGTTGCGTGGGCATGGAAAGAACCGCGCTCGGACAGTGAATGCTGAACGCGAGCTCCCAATCGTCGTAAACGTTTCTGTGCTTGAGGCAAATCTCGAATCCGGTGTCACGGTTACACCAGCGCTCCTGGTCGCTACAGGTCTTATTTCTGGTGTACGCAAGCGTGCACCAAAAGTGAAGATCTTAGGAAATGGGGAACTCAAGAAGGCGTTCATGATCGCCGATTGTCAGGTCTCAGAGTCAGCAAAAACCAAAATTGAAGCCGCTGGCGGTAGTGTAAAATAATTCACCATCCCTATGAACACTTTCTTTCGTAAACTTAAAATCATCGTAACCGAACCTGCGATTCGTAATCGTGTACTGTTCGTGCTTGGTGCCCTGATTGTGTTCCGTGTGTTGGCGGCCATTCCAATTCCTGGGGTTGATCAATTGGTGCTTGAGCAGTATTTCGTGAACAACCAATTCCTCGGACTTCTCAATATCTTTTCCGGTGGTGGCCTCGCGAATCTATCGATTGTAATGCTCGGCGTCGGGCCGTTTATTACTGCCTCGATCATTATGCAGTTGATGACAGTGATGTCACCAGCCCTCAAAGATATGTATAGTAATGAGGGTGAAGCTGGACGGGCAAAGTTCACTCAGTACAGTCGTCTCCTCACGCTTCCGCTCGCAATTCTCCAAGGCTTTGGCTTTTTGACACTCCTGCAGAGCCAAGGAGTGCTGACTGGTCTTGATGCCTTTGGTTTTGCGGTTAACGTCACTCTGATCGTGGCCGGTTCGATGTTACTTATGTGGATCGGAGAACTGGTGACCGAGTATGGTATTGGTAATGGTGTTTCAATCATTATCTTTGCTGGTATCGTTGCCAGTCTCCCGGCGACCCTAAGTCAACTACTCTTTAGTTTCGACCAATCACAGCTACCGCTCTTCATTGGGTTTGGTGTGGTCGCGATCGGTATTATCTATGCCGTTGTCGTGATGACTGAAGCAGAACGACCAGTGCCAATCACGTATGCCAAGCAGAGTCGAGGTGGTTCTACGTATGGTTCAAGTAATTCATACCTACCACTGCGCCTCAACCAGGCAGGGGTGATTCCGATCATCTTCGCTCTGTCGATCATACTGTTCCCACAGATGGTACTCAACATCTTAAGTGCCTTTGATCTGCCCTGGGTCCCAGGCGCGAACGAAGCGGTCACCCAGTTTATGGCGAATCAGGTGGCATACGGTGCAATCTACTTTGTGCTCGTCTTCCTCTTCACCTTTTTCTACACTGCGGTCACCTTTGATCCAGATGCAGTGGCGAAGAACCTACAGCGGAGTGGTGGTTTTATTCCCGGACTTCGTCCAGGGGCGCACACTGCAGAGTATCTTGGTAATTTGGTTACGCGCTTAACACTCGTTGGCGCACTCTTCCTCAGTCTCGTGGCTGTCTTGCCAGTCGGTATGCAAGTCATTACGGGAGTAACCGCACTTGCGATTGGTGGTACTGCGATATTGATTGTCGTATCAGTCGTCCTTGATCTCATTCGCCGGCTTGATGCGCAGATTGCGCTTCGCGAATCCTAAGGTGAACAAATAACACAAGAGCGGCGGGACCATAAGGTCCCGCCGCTCTTGTGTTTGGTTACGAGCTAATACTGATTTTTGAATGAGTAACCCAAGGGTACCTTGCTGTGTTCCTGATGCCATTCCTCAGTCTCGAGCCACTTTCGATAACTATCAAAAACAGTCAGAGCAACAGTCTGTGGACTGTGACGGGAGGTGTCGATGATGAGGTCAAAGTGCTCGAGATTGAACGGATCGACGCCATAGAGTGAGCGGAAGCGGGTACGTTCGTCATTCATTCGTTCGCGGACCTGACGCGCTACATCTGCGAGTGAGGTAGCACTCTCACCGCTCCTCTGACGCAGGTCATTACTCACTGCATCTTTATAGATCCGCGCCGTCGCAACCTCAAGATCAAGATCAAGATAGACTTTAAATGACTCAGGCAGCCAGTAGAACCCCAGTCGTGAATCGATCACGATGTCAGTGTGATCGCGAAGTTCACGTAGTGCATCATCCACTTTTTCATCAAAGGAATGGTCATTTCCAGCCTTTGCATTGTATGCTGCGAGGGTCATGCCTTCTTTGGCGAGGATTCGTCTGACCATGTCACCTGAAGAATGGCGCGTGTATCCAAGGAGTTCTGCCACCTTGTCGGCGGTGGATGATTTACCGCTGCCTGGCTTTCCTGAGATAGTAATGATGTGTTTTTTGTGCATGCAGCCACTAGCATAGCATATTCAGTTGCGACTCGTCCTAAAACCTGCTACGCTCGGTGAGTTATGGAATCAGTGACTGGTCACGTCGTCATCGTCATGGCTCCGATGGGGAGTGGTAAAGGAACGCTCGTGGCACGAGCCCTCGAGACGTTCCCGTCACTGACGACTACCGTCTCGTGTACCACTCGTGAGCCTAGGCCAGGTGAAGTCGACGGTCGAGAATACCACTTCTTATCTTCAGCCGAGTTTTCTGAGAAGGTAGCGTCAGGGGAGTTTTTGGAATGGGCCACCTTTGGACTGAACCGGTACGGTACACTTAAATCTGAAATTATCCCAAAGCTCGAAGCGGGGATAGTCGTGATTGCTGAAATTGAGGTGCAGGGAGTTGAGCAGCTACACGCACTTATACCGCCTGACCATATGACTACCGTTTACATTGAGGCGGGTGGCTGGGAGGTATTGCGGGCTCGGGCACTAGCACGAGCACCCATGAGTGAAGCTGAGCTTGCGAAGCGCTATGAACGCTTCCTCGTTGAGCGGGAATCGAAGAAAATCGCCGATGTTATCATTGACAATAGTGCTGATGATAGTAGTATCGCAGAACATCAATTCATCAATCTAATTACCTCAATCTATGACACCGTTCCCCTCTAGTGTAAAAACAATCATTTTCCTTGGTCCACAAGGGAGTGGGAAAGGTACGCAAGTGGGTGCGGTGTGCGATTATTTAACCAGGTTAGACCTGGTGGTCGCAAAAGTTGAAACCGGTAAGCCGTTTCGTGAACTCAGTGCCCGTGGCGGATACGCCGCTACTCGGGTACGGGACTATATTGAAGTCGGACAGCTAGTGCCGTCAGTCATCACCAATGCCCTCGTCGTCCGTGAGCTCCTTGATACCGTGGCTCCCGAAACCCATCTCGTGCTCGATGGTTATCCGCGTGATTTAGCGCAAGCGACCATCCTTGAGGAAGCCTTACAGTTTTTTGAGCGAACGGAGGTGATGGTGATTCATCTCGATACCCCAGACGATGTCGTGACTGCCCGCATGCTCGGTCGAGGACGCAGTGACGATACAGAAACTGCTATTGCTGAACGCCTCCGTCTCTACCACGCCCTCACGGAACCGGTCGTGGCCTACTACCGAAAGCGACCAGCGACGAAATTTGTGACCATTAATGGAGCCCTACCAATTGCGGAGGTAACGGAGCAGATTATTGCTCACCTGGCATAATGAGTTATGGCAATCTCAAAAAAAACACCCGCTGAAATTGCGACCCTCGCTGAAGCAGGGGCAATACTGGGGAAGATGCTGCATGCGCTTGGACAAGCCGCAGAACCAGGAGTAACAACGTTGGCGCTCGATGATTTAGCAATGACGCTCGCCGAGGAGTATCAGGTTGAACCAGTGCTGCTGGGTTACCATCCCACGTTTGCGCCCTATCCGTACCCAGCAGCAGTCTGCATTTCGGTGAATGATTGTGTGCAGCATGGTATTCCAAATGACCAGCTCGTCCTCGCAGAAGGAGATGTCGTCAATATTGATATGTCGATTGGCTATCAAGGGATGGTCGTTGATGCAGGTCTCACTGTCGGAGTAGGTGAGATCTCTAGCGAGGCCAAGAAGCTACTACGAGTGACCGAAGAGGCGCTCTATCACGCGATTAAAATGGCGGTTCCAGGTGGGCGGATTGGTGACATAAGCCACGCGGTGGAGACATTTGTAAAGGCTCGGGGCTTGTCGGTCGTTGAGGTGCTCTGTGGACATGGGGTCGGGTATGCGGTGCATGAAGAACCAACCATTCCGAATTATGGAAAGGCTGGTACGGGGCCGAAGATCGAAGTGGGACATGTGTACGCAATTGAACCAATCGTCAACCTTGGTAAAAAAGATGTGTATTTTGATGACGAAGGTGATGGGTACAGTGTCTACACTGAAGATGGTTCATTGTCTGCCCACTTCGAACATACCGTTGCAATTACTGAGTCAGGACCAAAGATTTTGACAAAGTACATAAAATAGGGCACTACAGTCGGTAGATTTATCAACTAGATATGTATCTTTGGCTCGGCACTGCACCGAGCGCGAGGGGTTTCCCCTCGCGCTCGGGCTTTTCTTTTTTAGAGACTGCGCTATACTTCGGAGCGTTATTCTCCACATATTTTGCTATGAAAAAACATCCACACCAAGAACGTACCTTTGTTATCTTGAAGCCAGATACTGTCCAGCGATCACTCGTTGGTGAAGTGATCAAGCGAATTGAACGAACTGGTCTGAAGTGTACTGCCATGCAGATGATTGTCCCTACTGAGGAGCAGTTGATTGCTCACTATAATAAAGATGATGAGTGGTTTTTGAAGAAGGGGACACGCATCGTCGAGGATCTCATGGCTCAAGGAAAGCCCATTGATAAAGAGCCAATTGAGTACGGGAAAGACATAATCCGAACCATTGTAAAATACATGACGACAGCTCCAGTTGTCGCAATGGTGTGGGAAGGGAATCAGTCAGTCGCTGTTGTGACGAAGCTGGTGGGCACCACTGAGCCTGCGACGTCAGACGTCGGTACGATTCGTGGTGATTACACCATTGATTCATACGCTCACTCAACCTACGAGAGTCGCTCAGTTCGAAATTTGGTACATTGCTCAGAGTCACCTGAGGAAGCAGAACGAGAGATTGCGATCTGGTTTAAGGAGTCGAGCATTATGCAGTACACGACGGCGCAAGAGCGTATCATGTACGATGTAAACCTAGACGGTATCGCTGAGTAAGCTTTCAACAGAAAACGACCGGCCCCCTTTGGGGGCCGGTCGTTTTCTGTTATCATGATACTTGGAACCACATCACGTATGTTCCGGATACAAATTCGCAGGGCTGCCTGTAGTCGCGAGGAGTTATGAGAATCCATTTCGGAATTTCAGACACAAATCGGAAAGGGTGCCCACCTGACCTTCAGTCAGGAGCATGCGTCTGTGGTTCCATTGAAAATGCACCTCTTTGTGAGGTGTTTTTTCGTACGTGTCAGTGCTACTATAGCGGTATGCCTCGTCCAATCGTCTGGTGGTTTCTTGGAGTGTCAGTGGTGTTTGCGACTGCGCATGCACTCGCAGTATCCCTCTCGCTCTACTGGTATTTGCCGTGGTTTGATAGCGTGATGCACGCGTGGGGAGGTGGACTGATTGTTACTGGCGTATTTGCGCTCGGCACTTTTTCTCAGGTGGGACGGCATCCTAAGCCAATTGAAGTGGCTGTGGTGCTGGCGACCATTACCGTGACATGGGAAGTGTTTGAATGGTATGTGGGTCTGTGGGACCCGGCGACGTATGTGGTCGAGACGATAAAAGATATCGCAGTCGCTGCGGTAAGTGGTATCATAACGTACCGAATACTACGTTAATTGATTATTTTCTATGAAAGCAACACTGGGATTTTATGGTGGGGTTGGATCGGTGACGGGGGCCAACTTTATGCTTGATACTGGAGGAGCTTCTTTTTTGATTGATTGTGGGTTGCGTCAGGGGGATCAATTTGCAGAAGCAAGTAATGCTGAATCATTTGTGTACGATCCAGCGTCGGTTGATGCGTTGTTTGTCACCCACGCTCACGCTGATCACATCGGTCGGATTCCGAAGCTTGTCCGTGATGGCTTCCGAGGGCCGATTTATTCAACAGAGCCGACGAAGTCGCTCGCGGGCATTATGTTTGATGATGCGTTGCATATCATGCAGGGCGAGGCCAAGCGTTATAGTCGAGTACCACTCTATAGTCAGTCTGACATTGATGCCGCGTTGGCTCGATGGCAGACGGTTCCCTACCACAAGACGATCACTTTGCCCGATTCTGTGAGTGCCTATTTTACTGATGCGGGACACATCCTCGGATCAGCCATGGTCCATTTTACACGCTCGGGAAAAAAAGTAGTGTTTACCGGTGATGTTGGTAATGTCCCACAGCCACTCCTCTCACCACCTGAGATACCAACTGAGTATGATTATCTCGTCATGGAAAGTGTCTACGGCGATCGAGTCCATGAAGAGGTGGCGGAGCGGACAGCGCTATTGCAATACTACATCGAAGCGACCATCAAACAGGAGGGAACACTGATCATTCCCGCTTTTTCGCTCGAGCGTACCCAAGGAATGTTGTACGAAATAAATAATTTAGTCGAATCTGGTACGATTCCGCCCGTGAAAACATATTTGGATTCACCACTCGCGATCCGTGTTACGGATGTCTACCAGCATGCCGTTTCGTTTCTGAAGCCAGACATCCAGTCTCAGATACAGGCCGGGGATGATATTTTCTCCTTTGAAGGTCTTTCCTTTACAGAGACAATGAAAGAATCGGCGGCGATCGCTTCATACGGTGGTCCAAAAATCATTATCGCGGGATCAGGAATGAGTCATGGTGGTCGCATTCGGGAGCACGAAAAACGGTTCCTTGGCGACTCGAAGACAACGTTACTCTTAGTGGGGTATCAGACGGTAGGAAGTATTGGGCGTCTGCTCCAAGACGGGGCGCGCGAGGTAGTGATTGATGGTGTACGCGTAAAGGTAAAAGCTCGGATTGAAACCATTCGTGGCTTCTCAGGCCATGCGGACCGTAATCAACTACTTGATCTCGTGTATCAAGGTACCGTCGTAAAGATGCCGACCCGTGTCTTCGTTACTATGGGGGAGGAGCGAGCCTCGCTCTTTTTGACCCAGCGCCTCCGGGATTATTTAGGTGTGCAGGCAATCGCGCCAGATACGAATCAAGAAATTGAAATCAATTTTTAATGAGTGGTTAGGATACATAAAAAAGAGTCAGCCCAGGGGCTGACTCTTTTTTATGTTTGTATTGCGTTGCAATTACTTGGTTGCTTCAACCACTCGGGCAAAAGATTCTGGTCGTTCTACTGCAAGGGTGGCGAGAACTTTACGATCGAGCTCAATATTCTTACTCTTGAGTGCAACAATGAATCGGCTGTACTTAAGACCAAAGGCCATAAGTGCTGCATTGATCCGGACAGTCCACAGACGACGGAAGTCATTCTTCTTGTCTTTGCGATGTGCAAATGCATAGAGCTGTGCGTGGTATATCGCTTCGCGAGCCACTCGCTTCTTCTTTGAACGTTGGAGACGGTACCCCTTTACCTCATCGAGGATATTGCGGCGACGCTTATTCGCCATGAGACCTCCTTTAACTCGTGCCATATAGAATAGATTACTAGTAAACGTTATGCGCCAGTGCTCGGTAGGAAACGACGAGTGATTCGCTTGCCGAGAGTAAGGAGCTGGGTTCGCTTGCGGCGCAGCCGTTGCTGGCCAGTTTGGCGGGCATTGAAGTGATTCTGCCCTTGCTTACGCGCCACTAATTTACCGTTTTTGGTAACTTTAATGCGTTTGGTAAATGATTTATTTGTTTTCATACGGAAGTGCCTCGAAAAACGAAGTCATGCAACTATAGCGTAGACGAGTGCTGCTGTCAAAGGGTTACACGAGGCCACCAGAGAGCAGGTCATCAAGGTTCTTCTTCTTTGATTTCGGAGCGTCATCTCGTGTCGTTGGTACGGTGTGGGCTTGGTCAGGAATGACTATCGCTTTTGGTTTTTGCGCTTTTGTACCCGGGATTCGTTCTAGGGTCGTGGTAAAACCCTTTGGACTCTTTTTCATTTCGTCGGCTACCTTGTACTCCGCTGGGATGATTTTAAGAAACCGCTCTAGTCGCTCTTTGAGGAAAGCGGGCTCCATATATTTATACCTACCCCAGAGGAAGAGGTCGACCTTAACCCGATGCCCCTCTTCGAGCCATTCGGCCGCCCGCTTGGCCTTAAGCATTTGGTCATGGTCGCCTGTACCAATTTTTACCTGCACACTTTTGGTTTCTGTGACGTGCGACTTTGCTTTTACTTCTCGTGCCCTGCGACCGGTATCGTAGCGATACTTACCGAAATCCATAATTTTTGCCACTGGGGGTTTGGCCTTCGGAGAAATCTCAATTAAGTCAAGCTTCATTTCTTCAGCCTTTTTGAGAGCCTCAGCGAGGGAGAGGGTGCCAATATTCTCACCTTCTGGACCAACCACACGGAGTTCTTGCGCACGAATGGCGTGATTGATACGGGTACGAGTATCTTTTCCTGAAAATCGTGACGCTGGTTTTTGCAAGTTGTAGTAGTTATGTAATAAATGGCTTTTGTGAAAAGCGCAGATTGGCAAAATGTACCATATATATGGCGTATTGCAAAATCCTTTAATTGCGCTCCAGAAAAAGCTTTGCTAAGATATTTGGTATGAATCAGTATCAAACAACCATCCTCGTGGTGCTCCTGCTCGACTCGCGTAGAGGTCGGTTGTTTGGTGCCTAGGAACTCACTCATAGTCACCACAGAACCCGCCTCATCCGAGGCGGGTTCTGTGGTTCTTTGTCAGGTCATATACATGCGAGGGAACGATGACCAAAACGCTACCCGACTACTGCTACATCGAACGACATGCCGCTGGGTGTTGGTCGGTGGGACGATATCTACCCTCAGGTGAGATGGTGCATCTCATTGAGAAGACGGTGATCACTGATGCATTAGCCAGGGTGGTCTATGAAGCAGCGATGGCAGCGTGGCAACCGGACATTTTCGTGAAGTCGCTCTTGGAATGCGATAGTGACGAAATCCGATTTGAACGCTTGTTGCCGCGGGTCACTGGTGGTCGCCGCGTCACCTTCTGCTTCATCAAGTTGTTCTTTGAAGCCCTCCATCCTGAGCGCCAGTGTGGTGTTGGGCATGTGGCTCGTGACGCTGTCTCGGTGGGGGTGTGAACCATCCTCACTGCAGAATTAAGCCGCCGACTGATGTCGGCGGCTTTTGCTATGACAGGTATTGCTTTGCCAGCGTCGCATGTTTCGTCCGAACTGCAGGGGACATCTTTTCAAGGAGTTTTGGCATCATGCTGAGTCGGTGGTTTTTGGTAAATACATCATGATGGTCCTGAATGAAGGTCCAGTAGAGGGCGGTCCAGGTATCCTCCCAGTCACCCTTTGGGTAGTCCGACATTTTTTTGAGGTAGCTGGCACCGCTGATGTATGGCTTCGTAGCGAAACTTCCGCCGTCGGCAAACTGGCTCATACCGTAGACATTTGGCACCATGACCCAATCATATGCGTCGACGTACATTCCCATAAACCAGCGGTAGACTTCGTGTGGGTGCGTACGGGTCAGGAGGAGCCAGTTACCTAGTACCATGAGTCGCTCTATGTGGTGAGTGTAGCCGTAGGTGAGGGCGGTTTGGATGGCGTGATCGACCGGGAAGATCCCTGTGTCACCCGTCCAGAGAGGGGGAGTCAGTGTGCGAGTATGATTGAAAAAATTCTTCGTACGCATAGTCCCACCATCAATCTCATAGCTCGCGCGTATAAACTCCCGCCAGCCGAGTATTTGTCGCACGAAGCCCTCGAGAGAATTGAGCGGCACCGTGTGTTGCTGCGCGTAGGCGATGGCTGTGTCGAGTACCTGCCGGGGATCAAGTAGTCCGATATTAATGAGCGGTGAGAGCGTGGAGTGGAAGAGTCGGGTGTGTCTTATGGTGAGAGCATCTTCATATGGTCCGAAGCTGGCGAAGCGGGCGCGGAGAAATTCCTTCAGGAATTTTTCCGCGCCCGCCCGAGTGTACGGCACCCACACCTTCGCTTTGCCGTAGCGCTCGCTCTGAAACGTCTCGAGCCAGGCAAGGGCGTTATGTATCTCAGGTCCGTGAAGCCATTCGATGTCAGATGGCAGGTCAATCTGTTTTGGCAGTTTCTGGCGATTGTCGACATCGAAGCTAAAGCGCCCACCCTGGGGTGTACCGCTTGGCTCCATCAGGTACCCGGTGTCGCCCCGCAGCCGCTCATAAAAACGTGCCATGAAACGCTTGCTAGCGAGGAAGCGCTCGGCCGCTTCGGCTTTGGGTAGGATGAAGAGGGGAGACTCGTAGCGGTGGGCGTCAAAGCCGTGGGCTTTGACGCCCACCGCAATCGCTCGCTCGAGGTACTCATCGGTCGTATCGACGACGTGCACGACGTGCACGCCGTCTCTTGCCAAGCGTGAAAACACCACCGTACTATCAGCCAACCCGCTAATCTCGAGATAGCGCACTTCGTACCCAGCTGCTTCGAGCTCACTTCGATAGGCTTGTAGACTCAGGCGGTGAAGCAAGAGACGCTGTACGTGCGCCGGATTATATGTGAGCAGGAGTGGCTCTTCTACCAGGTACACCACCCGGCCTGGTGTCAACGCAGGATGGGTCTTGGGTGGAAATAGTTGATGCGGGTAAATGATGGTGGCTTCCATGATAATCCAGTATAGCCTGAGATTGATTTCAAATGAACAGCGAAGCCGGCCTCTACGAGGCCGGCTCATCGTTTCCTCATGATTATTGGATGGTAACTGACTTAAGTATGACGAAGGTGCGTCCCATCGTCGCAAAGCCACCTGCCAGTACGTCACAATAGTCTTGCAACTCCGAGGGCGGTTCTGCTATCTGATAACCTTCGCTGATCTCGGTGAAAAAACTCACACATGGCCGATCAGTCTGGTCGCGAAAGAACAAAATGTCACAGACGTATATTTCTACACCAATATTGAGCACGAAGGTGGCAACTTTTTCGGCTTCCATGATTCCATTCCCTCTTCGACTGTTTCTGGAAATGTATAGTACGAAATACGTGGTGACCGTCAAGATAATATCGTGTATCTCACCATTAAGCGGTACAAGTGTTGATGAGTAGTTCGTGCGGTAGAACCCACACTGAATGTGTACATGTTTACACCCCTCAGTCGCCTCATCAGGATGCGCTATACTACTATAGTCGTATTAGTATCTAGCTTTTTCACTATGCCTTCACTGCTACAAAATAAATATTTTCGTTACGGGTTGTTTGGTGTTGCTCTGCTTGTCGGTCTTTTCGTCCTGGTTGGTCTCTGGGCTGCGATGAATATGATGACCGCCACTACCGGACTTTCGTCACAACAAGAAATAGCTTCATTTGGGATGCCATCGGCTAGTAATCGAATGGCGTATGATGGTGTCTCGGTGCAGGCAGATATGGCCTATGCTCCTGAGTATTATCCGACCCCAGATCTCAGTGGGGGATATACGGCGCTCCTGGAACGCTACGAGACAACCGACTATGACATTAGTGCTCGTACCACCGAGCTCGATACTGTCTGCGCACTCCTGACCGAACTAAAGGCTGATGATGCGATTAATTTCCGTACGCTCAATCAGTCACTCAACTATTGTCGAGCCACGTTCTTTGTAGCTGAGATGGGGAGCACCGCGATCGTTGAACAGTTTAGGACTGTCCCTGGTGTCACGATCACCCGTACGACGGAGTCAGTGACAAGACATCGCGAGCAGCTGCTTTCACGGGCTGATGTACTGCGCCGACAACTCGCCAGTGTTTCAAGTACACTCGCGACCGCCGAAGCGCAGTACACGGAATTGATTGCGCTGGCTAAAGATAATAATGACTCACGGGGACTCGCTAACGCGATTGAAGATAAGTTTCGATTGGTCGATTCACTGACGGCCCGTCAGCTCCGCTTGACCGAACAGCTCGATGCCCTCTACCAACAGTCAGCAGACTTAGAAGAACGGCTTGGGGTGGTTGGCTTTTCGGTGCAGTTCACTCGTTCATATGCGATTGACCCAGATCGCGTCACGCG
>CAYXOF010000007.1:0-2459 GCA_964466905.1 uncultured Candidatus Saccharibacteria bacterium
CTATCTCCTCTACGATTATCAACAAACATTTGGCTTGACTATCACTGAACTGGCACTAAAACTATTCGATTTCATTACGGGAACTATCTGGGGACCACTGCTCTATATGCTTACCTATGCCATCAGGCCACTGACATTTATTCCCGCTACCCCACTCACGCTCTCAGCTGGATTATTTTTTGGTTTCTGGGGTGGACTCATCTACACCATTATCGGTGCCAATCTCTCAGCCAGTGTGGCGTACGTAGTCGGCAGGTACTTTGGCGCTTCAATTCGACTTGAACATACGATCCTCCGTTCATTTATTATCCCACTTAGAGAAAACCCATTCCAAGCTGTGCTGACCACCCGCCTCCTCTTTATTCCATTTGATCTCGTCAATTATGGAGCCGGTATACTCAAGTTGCCATTTGTCCCCTACCTCCTTGCCACAATTATCGGCACACTACTGGGTATAGCAACCTTCGTCTCAGTTGGATCCGCCCTTCGTGTCGATGACGTCCGAGCGAACGGATTTACGGTGTCAGCCATCGACGGACAGTTCCTCATCCTTTCAGTCATCATTTTTGTGGCGTCACTCGTCGTCGCTAAGTTCCTGAAAAGGAAAACGGGGTGATTTTGAAGCTCAACGATTTTTCTTTCCCGTCTCAAGCTTGCGCCTGGTTTCTCGTACTGCAATCTTCGGTAGCTGCGTTGCATGTTCAGCCACAAATACCGCGACCATCGACTTCTGCGTATCAACTTGCGAACGGAGTAACCATGAAATGGCTTTCGTAATCAATATATCGGACTCGAGTGCCAACTGAGTTACTGATTGAAACGCAAGGTTATGGAGCCGGGCATCCGTACTGTGCGCCACTGGTCCACACAAAAATACCAGGGCAGCACGACGGAGTGTACGGTGTCGGCTCTTTGCCAGGTCAGTCAAAAACGCCTCCCACGCTGGCCAGGCTGTGAGGAGTTCATCTGCGGTATACACGTTATAACAAAGCGCATCAATTTCAGCCCAACCCGCCAGCTGCCGTAACCACCGTCGCAGTTGTGGAAACCTGACAAGCGCCCTGGCCGCTGGTCGATACTGTAGCACTATTGCTCCCATGGTTTTCTCTTCGTGGGACGCACCAAAAAAGAGCTGATCTGCAAGTTTGAGCCACGTTCGGTCTGAGAGCGATGCGTGTTGCTTGATACTATTTTTTATGAGCTGTCGCCTAACTGGCATCGGTACCGCATAAAACATATGCGTACTTCCCGTATAGCTATCAGTAGACTGATCGCGGTTGGCAGTACCTGCCGCAGCCTGGAGCGAAGCACAAATAGATGAGCGCAGGGTGTGCATGTAGTATAAGTATATCCCGCAGCGAGTAACAATGATAACGCGGCGCCGAAATGGGGCGCCGCGTCTATGAACATCCGTCACTGGACTACCAGACTGAGGGAGTATACACCGGTAGTTTCCTGATTGCTGGACTAAGATATGCCGGATTAATGGCGATATAGTGCTCGCCAAACCGAGTCGCAATTCGGACCACCTTTTCTTCAAGTGGTTGGTGGAGTAACACCCCCACCAGTTGACTATCCCCGGTCGCGTAACCCTCTGACGTTAAGACATCAACCTTCACATATAGCGTCCCATATGCAAAAAGCGGCCGCAACGCACGAAGTAACATTTTATCAGACACAGCAACTTTGAGCCGATAGAGCGGAAATCCAGACTTTACGAAGTGATGCAACGAAATACCTCCTTCTGGGTTGGGAACAGCTACCGCAGACAATACACGATCGTGCGTATTTTTCAATCAACCTCTTTTTTGCAAAGCTCTATTTTCCCCAACCGAGTTAGCTTTTTTATCTCCGCCTCTCGCTTCAGAGCGAGACTCCGAGTCGGACAGACTTCACTGTAGCGAAGCCTGACAGGCAGCCGCGCCGCCGTATAGCGCGCGCCCTTACCACCCCGGCCTGTAGTATGTTCCATAAGCCGTCGTGCTACGTCCGTAGTGTAGCCCGTATACAGGGTGCCATCAGCACACTCAAGGATATATACAAAATGTTGTGGTGATTTCACACTTCCCCGACTGTACCGCATTTAGGAGTTTTGTATACCGTCACGACTCATCACAGTCGGTCGGTTGCCTGGCAGTAAACGCAAGAAAAAAACCATTGGACACGCCCCAAATACCGCCGATACCATGAGCCCTCCACTCACCATAAACGGCAAGATAAAGAAGAATGGGCTGAATAAGATACCCCCGAGCGTACCTACGGCAGTGAGTAGACTAGCTATAGCAAATGCCTGTCGTAGTACCGGTAAGCGTTTCAGTGGCAGTGGTGTGCTGTTAGTAACTGGAATATCGAATGATGACATAAAGATGAATGTTAGTTAGACGTCGTTGATTGATGATTTGCTAGTAACGTCGGCAATATAATCAACGTCAAGACGGTTGATAACGATAGCCCAAACA
>CAYXOF010000007.1:2559-20875 GCA_964466905.1 uncultured Candidatus Saccharibacteria bacterium
AGTAACGTCGGCAATATAATCAACGTCAAGACGGTTGATAACGATAGCCCAAACACGATTGACCACGCGAGCCCCGACCATACCGGATCGGCCGCAATCGTGAGACTTCCGAGCACAGTCGTAAGCGAGGTGAGAAGTATCGGGCGCAGACGTGCTGCTCCAGCTGAGATGAGGGCTTCCTGATGATTGGCTCCCGCGTGCTTGGCGACTGCGACATATTCTAAATAAATGATGGCGTTGTTGACAACAATGCCAATGAGGGCAATGAAACCAATAAGAGCGGTGGCAGTGAGATAGATACCGAAGAACGTATCGAGAAAGAAGAATCCAATCAAGATACCAATGAGACCAAGCGGGACCGTCACGAGAATATAACCGGGTGTTGCAAACGATCCATACTGAGCCACCAACACGGCGTACACTAAAAACAATGCGATCATCATGGCAAGTCCAAGATCACGAAAGTTTTCAAGCGTCATCTCCCATTCCCCACCCCACACAATAGACACATCCTGGCCACTTGGACCAACCAAATCTAGAGACCACAGATCCCACCCCTTCACGGTGTAATCAGTCATTTCTCCTGCTCGCAGCCGATTGATAAGCTCGAGGACAACGTACACAATCGACCGCGCTTCAACCTCTCCCGTCACGTACGTTACTGGTACCACCCCCTCATATTGCATTCGACTCGGGCGAAGATCGTAGCTCGTCTCAAGGAGTGACGAAAGCGCAACTTCTCCCGCACTGGTTGGCAAACTGACTCCACTAAGCAGAGCGGGCACCTCGCGATATTCTGGCCTCGTGGTCAATACAATTGGCACTCGCTCACTCGCTGGAGCAGCTGACCATTCACCGATCACTACTTCTTCCGTCAGCGGTTCGAGCCACTCGTTCATCATCGCTGGGGAGACACCACTCGCCTGGAGCATCTGTACGCGTGGTGTATAGACGAGTCGCTCAATCGCTGCTTCACGGCTATTGTATACATCCGTTACTCCCATCACATCATCCACTACCACCGCGAGCGCATCGGCGGCTGCAGCACGTTCCTCATCAGTCCCAGCAGACACCTTCGCCACGAGCGTCGCTTGCACCGGTGGACCAGGCGGTTCCTCAGTGAGACGGACATACGAGGCACGACCCTGAAGACCGTCCTTTAGCTGCGCTCGTAGGGCCATGGTAATGTCGGTCGATGATTCAGATCGGTTAGCTGTCGATATCAGGTTCACCCGAATCGTTGCTTGGTGTGATGCGTGTCGATATTGTGCTCCTTTAAATAAGCCATTGAAATCAATAATCGGTGTCGTGGCAACAAACGCGTACGCACTGAGCACCTGTGGGTGTGATGCCATGATATCCACTACTTCAGTAGTGAGGCGTTCAGTCATCGCAACCGAGGTACCGACTGGCGCATCAATATAGACGTAGAGCTGATCACGATCGGCGGTCGGCAACATCTGAAAATGCACGAAGGCGGCAGCGGGAAGAACCAGTGCTCCGACAAACATAAGGCCGGCCCCCCACAACACAATCCGTCGAAGCTTCGAACTGACAAGTAGCGTCGTCAGCAGCTGCGTATAGCGTTCCGTGAGGGTAGCTAACATTCGCTGCATGTACCGCCCCAGCAGGTTTGGTACTTCATCGGCAGTGACAAACACTGAGGCGACAAATGGTGTCACCATGATGGCAATGACGAGCGACACAATGAGGGCGGCTGGTACAAAAAATGAGAGCGGGCCCATGTACGGTCCCATCATCCCAGTAATAAAATTAAGTGGTACAAACACGAGTACCGATGTCACGGTCGACAACACAAGACCGGCCCCCACTTCACGGACAGCGTCACCAATCACCCTGATCCGCTCATAGTGAGTATGGGGGTGTCGGACTTTGAGATGAGCATAGATATTCTCGACCACAACGATCGCCGAATCAACCAAAAGTCCAAGCGATAAGATGAGTGCAAATAACGTTATGCGATTGATACTTTCTCCCACCACATACCCGAGACCAAGCACCACTAAGAATGTCAGCGGAATCGTCACCAACACAACAGCAGCCGCTCGCGTCGACAGAAATAGAAGGAGAACCACCGCAACAATAGCGATGGACTGAAGTAGATTGATCGTGAGTCCATCAATTTCTGCTTTCGCGACTACCCCATCATCACTCACAATCGTATACGTGCTGGAAGGCAATGTTTCCGCTAGGACTGAGCGGACTGCCTCGGTCACCACTGGGGCACTCGTACCCGCTTGCTTACTCACACTCACCATGACAACTTCATGAAATGAACCATCATCTTTTGTTCGTTTGAGCACCACACCTCGATTCGGCAGTCGCCCCTCATATACCTCGGCCACATCCTGAATCAGCCAGTCAGTAGTCAGCGGCAACTGCGCAATCGCCGCTACCGACTTTGGCCGCATCTCGAGGACTGCTGGAATCGAGAATGTCGAAGAAATAAAACCTGTCTGAATCTGCCGGGTTTCATACGCAGCGATGGTACGGGTGATTACACCCGGCGACAGACCTGTCTGCGTCAGCTTCGTTGGATCCATCGCGACCATCACCACTCGACCATCACCACCATACACCCGCACCTCACTCACCCCCTGTATGCTAAGTAAGGTACTACGGAGTTGTAGTGCTTGCTCACGAGCCCCTCGTACATCGTCAGTAGGATTGAGCGCAATCTGCATCACGGGAATTGTTTCTGGATTGATCTCCTGTACCAATGGGAATGGAAGTCGTGCATCTGCGAACAAACGATTACGCTCGAGTTCCGTTAACATTGTGGTGCGCGCGAGTGTAGGATCAACGCCCACCTCGAACATCACCATCGCAGCGAACGATCCATCATCGTGGACTTCGGTCAGGATGTCATCAACACCAGGGATGACTTGAATCGTAGAAACCAGTATCGGCAAAATTCGCTCGATCACTTCGGCTTGGGTGGCACCCTGGTACGTCGTCGAAAGTACAAAGGCCGGACGGATGATTTCCGGATTATATTGTTTCGGCACAATGACAAATGCCAGCGTACCAAAACAAAGTATCGCCATCAGCACGAGCCAAGAGAGTGCTCGATTAGCAGCAAAGAATTCACTGATTGAACCAATAAGGTGACTATTCATAGCGAAGACGTAATGAAGTCACTGGCTGTACCGAGGCTGGTAATGGTGCAGAGGCAGACACAAGCAGTGTCGTACCGATGTCTTCAATAATAGTGATCGGCAGCAGATGGCCATCCGTCAGTTTGAGGTGTGGACCGTTCGCCATAAAGTACACTGCCTGACGCGGGATAACACCCGCCGTATCAGGTAACAAAAGTGGTAGATCAAACGACAATGATGTACCAAGTGCGACTGTATCATCCATCGTCACGGTGACAGCGGCCTGTCTTCCTAGTGGATCGACGGTCACCGCCGAGATGTGGCCCACATATCCCTCACGAGCAGTCACTGGAGTGTCGACAGTAATGGCAGACGCAAGCATCACTGGTAGGGCAATCACTACTTCTTGCACATCAGTCCCCGACAGTAAAAAAAGTGGTGTACCAGGTGTGACATACGTGCCTGCGCTGACGTACCGTTTCGCAATCTGTCCACCTTGGGGAGCAGTGGTCACGCCGGCAGCGAGCGCCGCGGCAACTCGTGCCATTTCGGCTTCAGCGAGAGACAGTGTCGCACTCGTAATTGCTTGCTCGTTCTCTTGTAATTGAGTACTCACCTTCTGGTCATTTTCCCGTATCCCAACCGTCAGTTCATCTACAGTGACTAGTGTGGGTCCACTGATTACAGTCGTAGCATAGGCACTACGAGCAGCAGACAGTTCAGTGAGACGAGACAGCAGCGCCGCCCTCGTGGCTAAGTACGTCACTCGCCGCTCGTCAGCGCGACTGACTTCCGCTGTATCTAACACATCTTGCTCAGATAACTCAAATAATTCGATTGCTTGTTTGAGTACGGTTTCTAGACGACCAGCCTCCATCACTACCGCTTCATCCTCAGCCGTCAAGAGTAATTGTAGTGGCGCAGGATTCTTTCCGGGGATCGCAATCCCACCTTGGAGATACTTCGGCATTTGTCCATACAGAGCTACGACGGTTTGATTGTAGAGATCCATACTCGCGCGAGAAAAAAGAGAGCGATTGTCATCAACATAGGTGAGGGCTGTGGTGATATCAGTGATCGTGCCGCGTGCCGCGTGCGCTACCGTCGCCGCGGCGGTCGATCGTTCAAGCGTGACCGAAGACTCAGTCGCGGTCGCGGTCGTACGTGCGATCAATGCACTATTAGTGGTCGTACGCACCTCACGTTCACGCATTAATTCTGTTTGGGTACGACCGAGCATCGCTAGTTGTGATTGATATACCACCAGTGCCTGATCAGCCGTATCCGTATCACCAGTGACGACCGCTAAGACTGCGCCACTGCCTACCATGTCCCCCGCATCAGCTGACAACACTTGTACTACACCTGCCTTACGGGCTCGTATGACCACCTGGTCAGACGCCACCACCACCCCACTTCCCACCGTTGTAGACGTGGTGGCAACCTTAATCGGCTCGACCAGGGAGGCGGTCACCACCGGCGAAATAGACGACTCCTGTGACACATTCGTACCAATACCCCACCACAAGACAATGCCTGCGAGCACTACACCTCCAACATAGCGTAATTTCATACCCCTTTACAATATACCCTAGGGGGTATATTGTAAAGGGGTATCAATGTCGTATACTACTTATATGTCTTCTCCTTCACTTCCTGCCATCATTAGTCGTCTCAATCGTGCCGAGGGTCAAATTCGTGCCCTCAAGCACTTACTTGAGGAAAGCAGAGATGAGGACTGCCGTACATTCATTACACAAATTAAAGCGGCTCGAGCTGCCCTAAAGGCAGCAAGTGAACAGTATATCCTCCTCCATATCGGACAGTGCCAGCATTTGCCAGCCAGCGAGCGAGCAGAAAAGGTCGCGGAAGCAGTGAAGTTGCTCGCCAGTGATTAATTTGAGTGCATCATCTCTCGATAGACACACTCCCGTTCTCTATAGAGAACGGGAGTGTGTTTATTCCCACCAACCTATCGTAGCTTTTTCGCGAGATCAAGCACCTCATCAATCCGAATCTTTTCCACAAACTCCGGGACGTGCGACACGAGAATCATTGCTCCTTTATACGAATTGAGTGCTTCGGCAATAACGGGGATATGCCGGAAATTAATATGGTTTGTCGGTTCATCTAAAATCAAAAGCCCCGCCCCTTCCATGCGCAACTTCGCAAACGCGACGAGACCCTTTTGCCCCTCAGATAGATTTCCTACTTTTGTCTTCATCACGTCACCAAACAATAAAAATCCAGCGGCAATCGACCGCATCTCTTCTTCGACCTTTCGGGGCATCGAATCCATCAACGTTTCGAACACCGTTTTATCAAAATCGAGATTAGAAAAATCTTGTCGATAGTATCCAATCTTTACTCCCGGCGCGACTTCTTCACCTTTTGTGTGTCCCCCAGCAAGACTTTCAAGCAGTGTCGTCTTGCCAATACCATTTGGTCCGACAATCTGTAAGTGCATGCCCCGCTTTAAGACAATATCGCACTCGATATCCTTTGGTTCGTGATTCTTGATAATTTTATATGACGTGAGCTTCACGACCTCAAGCGGGATATCTGCGTGGGGCTCAATTGTAAATGGTCGAATCGCCTTATCTTCCCGGCGTACGTCCACCTTATTTTCTTCCGCCTCTTCGATATCATCCCGCATCCGCTTGGCCACCAAACGCATCTTCCCGCCCTTGCTCGCGAAGTAGTTTACTTTGTCTTTATTCGCTTGAATTTCTTTTGCCAAACGGGCGTTTTCACGCTGTTCTTTCTGTACCTGCGCGGCGATATCACGGACGACGGCGTGATAGTTACCATTATATTGCTCGACTTGCCGACGCTGCGTATTAAGATACAACACTCCTTGTGTGAACGCGTTCAAAAAATCTGCATCATGAGAAATAACGAGGACGGTTTTATTATACTCCCGCAAAAACTCCGTGAGGTGCGCGATACCAGCCACGTCGAGATTATTCGTTGGCTCATCAAGTAAGAGTACGTCGGGGTTTTGGATCAGCGCCTGGGCTAAGAGTAAGCGAGCCTGTTGGCCACCAGAAAAACTACCCACGATCCGCTCCTTGAATGTCTCTCGCTGTTTTTCGGTTGGTGTTAGATTAACGATCTCCAGTACCGCATCAATCTTTGGATCAAGATCGTAGATTTTTTCTTTAAAGCATTGTTCAAAAAAAGCCTTCACGGTGAGCGTGAGTTCAGCCCGGGGAATGATCTGACGCGAAATCGCGATGGTCGTACGTGGGTCAATATTAATATCTCCTTCATCTGGCCTCAGCTGACGGGTAATGAGTGCAAATATCGTACTTTTTCCGGCTCCATTTTGCCCCATGAGCGTGAGTTTCGCTCCCCGACGCACTACAAAATTCGCCTCTTTTAGAATTGGCCGTGTCGCATCATATTCATAGGTAACGTCCTTAAAGACAATGATTCCATCTCCCCGTGACATAGGGTTATACCATACACTATGAATGGTTAGTTGCCTAGGGCACACAAAACAGCAGACTACCCGTAGCTGCCTTCTGTTTGTTCCGATACTCGTTTTAAACTATTTCTTCACTTCCTTGTCTTTCTTCGGCTTCTTCTTCTCTTTGCGCATGTCGTTTCCTTTGGCCATACTAAATTATTATATGAATAAATCTTCTCTGATGAATATTATGTGCTCATGGTTAAATCATTAGTATTTCGGGTCATCGTAGTATACCAAACTATGGCGCAAAACGTACTGGTATCTCGAGCGCATCGTCATGCTCAGGTAAGCCCGAAGGATTATCTTTTTGTAAAATGAGCGATCCAGATTTCATAAAATGAGGATCGCCTTCATTATACGGACTCACAAACTCGAGCGTACCAGAAAATGGTACGAACTCCTCAGTCATCCATTCGCCCTCCGCGGTTACATAGCCTTCAGCAATAATTAATCCGTCCCAATTTGTGAGTGACACAGGAAAGGAACCTTCAAAAAACCACGGGCCACGAGCCTCACCAGAGATGGTGAGCGGGCTCGCCACCAGCCCAAGCGGCACCGGGGTAGTAAGGGTGACTAAGTCTGACTTAGCCGCAATGTGTGCCGCAAGCTCCTCCGACAGGGTGGGAGATGGTGGACAAATAAACTCACAATTTGGCCCCGTTCGACCGACATACGATCCATCTGGGCACTCTCGTGCATCCATCGTACACATAGTATCCTCTACTGAAGCGGCATCACTCGACATAAAACGACTCCAGACAAAACTGGCAAACGCTGCCCCCACGGCAACGACTAAGAAAACACCAATTAATGTATTTAGTTTCATATCTTCTAAGCATACCAAATCAATCACGCACTCGTAAGAGCTGAAGACTGCTGAACTCCTGCCTACGATGTTAGATAACTAGAAAAATATATCGCGTGACAGGTATACCCTCCTGGGTGTTTTTGGAGATAGTCCTGATGATAGTCTTCGGCCGGCCAAAACTGCGTGAGTGGTTCAAGTGTCGTAACGACGGGATTATCCCATCGCTTTGACGCATTGACGATCAAAATCATTTCCTCAGCCAGCTGCCTTTCTTCTGGTGTGGAATAAAAGATTGCTGAGCGGTACGACGTTCCTCGGTCATTACCTTGTTGGTTTAGCGTAGTCGGATTATGAATTTGAAAGAAAAAGTCTAACAGTTGTTTGTATGATACAACGTGTGGATCATAGGTGATTTCAACTGCCTCTGCGTGTCCAGGGTGATGTTCGTAGGTCGGATAATCATTACTCCCACCCGCATACCCTGCTTCAGTTGCCAGCACACCGGGGATAGTGCGAAGCAAATCTTCTAAACCCCAGAAACAGCCACCAGCTACCACCATTTTTACCTGCTTATTTTCAGTCATATAAATTAATTATTTGTTACCACGTCTCAGTTGTTTGTTTATTTCGGTTGCATCACCCTATTGCTGACATATACTATATATATTAGTCACGATAACACATATACCTATGTCATCGACTACCACACACGTACGAACGTGGCGCACTCCCATTATCGAAGGGTTGGTGCAATGTTCAATCACGAACTCAGACTGGGGCGATTGGTTCGCAGTAACGATCCGCCGTCAATCTTGGTTCACGGGCACCCCTTACGCAACACAATCAATAATGCTCAAAACATCCATTTGGCACACACCACGCACTACCGAGCAAGCAACCAGAATTGCACATTGGCTACTCACCGAAGTGCCATTGTCCCAAAGTGATGTAAATTTATTGGGTGCTTTCGCCGTACAACGTGAAGTGCCCCGCGATATTATTTTTTTCGGTATGGGGATGGGAATGATTCCTGGCCTGACCATCGGAGATCCCTCAATAAAGAAAAAGAAACGCGCACAACTGGCAGTCATCATTGATGAAGGAACGTATGCTGAGCTAACAAAACCAGCCCTGGCGCAGCTGACACTGAGCACTGCCCTCGATACCGTAACGCGTGAACTTCGCCGGGTGGGTGGCGTTACTAAAAAGCTGCATCCCGATACCGCAGACTGGCTCATGAGCGAACCAGCAACAGCGCTGTACGTTGCGGACCGCAGCACACTAAACGCAATCGCGACGTCGGCACATACTGCAGCGGTGTTGACCAGTCGTTTATCAGACACGACCCCCGCACTTGGTATTTCTCCAGCAGTTTCAGCGGAATTTTTAGAATCATTCACACTCACGAAAGCAGCCTAGTAAGTACCCATTAACACGAATGGCCCCGTACGGGGCCATTCGTGTTTTGTATAGATCGTGTAACGTAATTGAGGTACTGTCCAAAACTTTACTACGCAAGCACTACCCCAACTCTTTCACTTTCTGGAGCGCTACCACATACATACTCTCTGCCCAGCCGAGTGGAGTATTTTCATTCGGACGATTCGAGTTTGAATAGTATAACTCAGGCACGAGACCCTCGGGTGTCACGGTCCCTTTTGCTTTACGCAGATAGAAATACGCCTTTTCCTTTTCGCCACGCTCGGCGTAAATGATCGCCAGCCATGACAGTCCAAAGCACCATTCAGCTTCCTCACTGTACCCATCGGGGTTATTATTGTAATAGCGGTCAAACTTGTACCGAATAACACCTTTTTCTTTGGTCAAGTGATACTCAACATTTTTTAGTATCTCGAGCGTCTCTGCTTCAGTCGTAACTGCAAACGGATAGATGAGTGAGAGGAGGGCGAGATCACAGAATTTCGCCGCCGATTCTCGAGGCAACAAGTTTCTGAGTGCTGTCTCACCGTGTTCGATTGCTACCTCTGGTACATGCAGCCACTCCAGCCGTTTAGCCTTTTTAAGTGCCGCTACGACCGACCCAATTGACGATGCATGCACTTCCATGTTTTCTTCCCAGATACCATTATCGGCATCTTGCCAATACTCAAGCGCCACGAGATAATCAATCACCTTTTGGATCATTGCTCGTTCGTCATCCGTCTCAATCACACTCACTCCACGCAACTCAAGCTCAACGAGCAGATTAAGCACCTCTCCAACCGCGTCATTTTGGCTATTCCCCCATTCTTCCCAGTACTCCTCGAAGGTCTCGGGGTGGAAGCGCGCATGGATGTACTGCCACGCTTCACTCGGCTTATTTTGAATTGCCCAGTTAATTTTATCTTGGTGTTTTACAAAGACAGTTAGTAGCGCTTTTGCAGCTTGACGGACTGGCTCAAGGTCGCCAGTCTCAAGAAAGCCGAGCGTCATAAAGTAAATGTCACGTAGCCACGCCTTATCATAGCCAGTGGCAACATCGTGGGCAGAGGCAGTAAAAACCCCAGTGGATTTTTGGAGGGAACGGACGACATCAAGGTGTTGACGAATCTCGGTATCAAAATCAAAGGTCATAAAGAGCAAAAGAACAGCGAATAAATACTATCTACACAGCGGTCGATAGAGGGGTACGGTTATCATTTGCTGCTTGGTACGCAAACGGATTGGCTTTCTCGATATACCCGAGCGGCGCTGTTTGTGCCATATATGCATCAACCGCACTACCGCCACCTCGCTCTAGGAGGAGTGACTGTACGTACTCAGCGTGGTATCGATAGGCATTATTGACAGGCTCTCGTGTCCCTGGCACGACTGCGACATATTCGATAAGCATTTCTTGCAACTCTTGCAATAGCGCGTCTGTTTCATATGCCTCGTACCCTTCCATACGTCTGGCAAGCTCAGCGTCGACACTGGCTCGTGCATCCTGCTTTAGTTGCTCATGTCCGTGCTCCCCTTCACCTCCTTGTTCTTGTCGCATGGATAGCCTTTCCATATACCAAATACCTTAGTCAATAAGCATTAGTATATCATGTGCCATATGGTGCAAAAAGTTACAGAAGGTAAAAGCTTGTATCGCCTGGAAATATTTGTACGAGCACATTTCGCACCGCTTCTTCAAGACCCTCCTCACGACGTAATTTTTCACCCGTGTAATTACCCCATGTATCAACACCTAAGTCTGCGTGGGTAGTGATCGATACTTTTTTCCGAAGTGTATCCATAACCGCAGGGTGGTTTTGGACATCTGGCGTCAGTGCTTGTGCGACGACCGCTGGGAGTACTACTCCGCTTGAGTACGCAATATACTCGTAGTTACGATAGTAGGCAGCGGCCCACACTTCTTCAAACCAATTTCCATAACGCTCGACCAGACCACTCTCAATACCTATATACAGATCGCCAGTTGGTTCACACGTAAGACTATTGCGCGCACGATTCCGCGCACCATCTAAGGTCTGAATCCCAAATGGAGTCTCCGGCACACCAGATGCGGCAGCACACCCATGCAGGGTATATGTGTCAACAATCCCGAGTGCACCGACTACCGCCTCAACCGCTGCCAACTTGCGTTTATTTTCAGTACCTACAATTATTTTCATCATGCTATTCTAGCAGATAAAATGGTCTCATCATTGTACGTAACAGACCCCACTCGTGAGAGGTGGGCGTAATCGAACCGATGATAGTAGTGGCCATTCTCAATCATAAACATCAGGCTTATAATTGTAATGAGCGTATATCACATGAAAGAAACAGTATTCAGAGGACACATTATCACCGTCACCATTGAAGACGGCTTTGAATCGGTGCATGTTCCTGGTTCGGTACATACGTTTATCATCACTAATAGCGGAGAGTTACGACTCACTGTCGAACGGCGAGAAAATAGTACTGTGGTGCGAGAAAAAATCCAAGGTGGCATCATTAATCCTCAAGAAACACCGATCGAGGCCGCGAAGCGGGAGCTGTTAGAAGAACTCGGATTGATTGCTGGCGACTGGCAGGAACTCCTGATACAAAAAACTACTGGCACCATTAATGATACTCGTTACTATTTTATAGCTCAGGGTATTACAGAAGTAACGAACCAAACAGACAATGAGGTTATTGCAACGAAAGATTACCCACTTGAGACTGTCTATACCAAAGCAATGCGTGGGCAGTTTAGCCCAGCCACACAAGCTGCCATTGCACGCTTGTGGTTTCTAGTATCTAAGAATGAAGTGAACCTGAACCACAGAATTGAAACGAGTAATTTGAGATAAATCAGTGAAGAGCACAAGAAAAAAGACCCTTGATGGGTCTTTTTTCTTGTGGATAGATTTCGAAATTGATTGAGTGACAAGGAACCTAGCCGGGAATTTCACGAGTGAGACAACAGTCCAGTGAGTGATATTTTAGCGTAGCGACAAAGTCAGTCGGCAATTTTGGAATACGACTACCACGCGAAGTGGGCGAAGGCTCGGTTTGCCTCAGCCATCTTGTGCGTATCTTCCTTCTTCTTCACTGCCTCACCTTCTTCCTTGGCTGCAAGCATAAGTTCTTTTGCGAGCGCCTTGTGCATCGGGACTCCCTTTTGCTTACGTGCACCATTAATGATCCATCGTAGCGCGAGTGCCATCCGGCGCTCTGGACGTACTTCACGGGGGACTTGGTAGTTTGCGCCACCGACTCGTCGTGAGCGCACTTCCATGAGCGGACCAGCATTCCGAACTGCGGTGTTGAAAATTTCAACGGCATCTCCACCAGCATCTTTATCATTCTTCATGATTTCAAACGCGGCGTAAACGATCTTTCGAGCCGTCTCTTTTTGACCACGGAGCATGATGTAGTTGATGAGTCGTTCGACATCAACTGATCCGTGAACAACATCTGGTCTGACGACTGGTCGCTTCTTAATTGGGCGTCGCATAATGAGTAATTAATCTTTCTTTAATTGAATAAATAAGAAAGAATGAGAAATATGACAAGTCATGTTTTCATTCTTCGCATAGGTTGATGCCGAAGGGTGTCCTTGCATCGCGTCCATTATCTGTAGCGAATATAAACTATTGGTAATCAGGTGATCGCGCACCTGGATCTAGGCTTACGCCTTTGGTCGCTTTGCTCCGTAACGAGAGCGGCCGCGGCGGCGTTCGTTGACACCAGTGGCGTCATACTTACCGCGCACGACAGTGTAGTTCACACCGATATCCTTCACGCGACCGCCACGCACCAGTACGACTGAGTGCTCTTGGAGATTGTGCTTGATACCAGGAATGTACGCCGTGATTTCCATACCGTTACTCAGGCGAACACGAGCAATCTTGCGGATCGCTGAGTTCGGCTTGCGTGGGGTCTTGGTCGTCACTTTTGTACATACACCTCGCTTAAACGGCGAAAAGTAGTAGTTTGGCTTGTTTTCGATTTTGTTAAATCCAGACTCAAGCGCTGCTCGCTTACTCTTACGCGGTTTATCGACGCGCTGCTTACGGGTTAATTGTTGAATTGTTGCCATATGTGTAGCCCGAGTACAATACTATAAAGAGTATAATTTGCAAGCCTTATCCGCCGACGAGGAAGCGAGCGATAGCAAACGTGAGTCGGTACAACGGATCACCAAGAAAATAAACGAAGACAAAGATAACCAGCAGGAAACCAACCATGGCATTGTACTCAAAATACCTTCGAAACGCTTCGTATTTCATCGCGAGTGAGAAAGGGAGGAGGCGAGGCAAAATCTTCGAACCATCAAGTGGAGGAATCGGTACGAGATTAAAAAACGCTAAAAAGAGATTGAGAATCACAATTCCAAAGGAAAGTTCGACAAATGTCTGTGAGAGTGAAAGCACACCCGAAAAACGGATGAGTAGCGCGAAAATAATCGCGAGCGCCACATTTGAAGCCGGGCCAGCGGCAGCCACAATTGCCTCACCCCATTTCTGATTGGTAAAGTTATAAGGATTGTACGGCACTGGTTTCGCGGCACCAAAGAGGATGGGCGACCCAGAAAATATGAGTAACCCGGGGATAATCACCGACATCAGGGGATCGAGGTGAACGAGCGGATTGGCTGAGAGACGGCCCTGCAAACGGGCCGTCGGGTCGCCAAGCCAATGAGCCGCGTAGGCATGGGCCATCTCATGAATGACAACCGACATAATGAGCGCAAAAATCATCGCGATTTGGGTAGGTTCCATACGTGACTCCTAGTGTACGCAGAAAGACTTGCAATATCAAGCCACCGTGGTAGTATGACGCGACTTAAATCATACGTATATATGGCAAAGCAATGTGACATCACGGGAAAAAAAACCCAAATCGGCGGACGGTACAGCAACCGAACCCGTGCTACACAGTTTAATCCGTGTGGGAAAGTTCGTCGTTCACCAAACCTCCAGAAGAAGCGAATCTACGTCCCTGAAATCGACAAGACGGTGACAGTGACGGTTTCAACCAGCGCACTCCGCACGATTGCAAAAAATGGTGCCTACCAGACTCTCAAGAAAGCCAAGTTGATCTAGTAATGAGTAATTAGCCAAAAAAAGAGCGCGTCCTCAATGACTCGCTCTTTTTTTGTTGTTACTTCCGCCAGACTGTTTCCCCATCAGATATAAAAACGATCGTTCCCTCTTGAGCAGTACTGACGACTGTCGCACCAACGGCTTCTGCGCCAGCCACCACCTCAGCGTGTGGATGATCATAGCGATTATCAAGCCCTGCTGACACGACCGCAAAGTCTGGGTCCACCGTTTCTAAAAAAATTGGCACCGAGGACGTACGTGAACCATGGTGCCCCAGCTTTAATACCTCGCTCGCAAGCGCTGTACCGTAGGTCGCCACCAAATACTCTTCAATTCCTGTGCCCGCGTCGCCCGTGAGTAAAAATTCAGTATCACCGTAGCGTAGGATGCCGACAATTGAGGCATTATTACTCTCCCAATTTGTCGGATCACCGGTGGGAGACAAGACCGTAAAGGTGGTCGAAGCACCGAGGGTGATCACATCACCAGCTCGAGCCATGTGTACGAGCGTGCGCTCGTCTGCAATCGATGCATCAAGCGCTAATGACACCGCCGTGTCATTACGTTGCTCAGTAGTAATGACCGCATCGACTTCATATCGCACCAACACGTCCACAAGTCCACCAATATGGTCGAGATCAGAGTGCGTCGCCAGTACTACATCAAGCGTATGGTCACCAACTGCTAACACATCTCCCAAGCCTCGTAGCACACTCGTATCTGGCCCACCGTCGACCAGCATCTGTACACCATCGGGGGTTTCAATAAAAATCGCATCCCCCTGCCCCACATCCAGAAAGGCGACGGTGAGAAGTGATACAGATTCTGTGCTTGAGCCACCTAGCCATGGTGCCACCATAGCCACCAATCCGCTCCCAGGTGGCCAGTGATCGGCCCGGCCGACCACTGGCCACCACACGAGCAACACACTCAGCATCAGGAGAAGTAGCGCTCCAAGCCGACACCGAAGACTAAAATCCATACCTATACCCTACTATGATACACTAGTTATATATAAGCCATTTAGCTCTTTTAATATGATATACGAACCACAGACGTTTACGATTGGTGACCTTGAAGGCATCTCAACCGAAACTATTGAAGAGCACCTAGGGCTCTACCACGGCTATGTGAAGCACGCCAATTTAATCCGAGAAAAGATTGACGCCTATAGCAACGATCCAGACAACAACAAGTACGCCATCGGCGAGATGCAGCGGCGATTGGGGTTTGAATTTGGTGGAATGCGTAATCATGAGTACTACTTTGCCCAGCTTGAAGGTGGTGCCCAGCCGCTCCCCGACAATAAACTAAAGGAGCTAATCGAAACGCAGTGGGGTAGTGTCGAGGCCTGGAAAACACGCTTTGGACAAATTGCGATGACACGTGGTGTCGGCTGGGCGATGCTCTATCATGACCCCCAGACCGACCAACTCGTACAGACCTGGGTCGACGAACAACATCTTGGTCAGTTGGCTGATCTCGATATTGTACTCGCACTTGATATGTGGGAACACTCGTACATGCTCGATTACCCACCGAGTAAGAAGACGGAATACGTGGAAGCCTTCTTTAAGAATCTTAATTGGGAAGTCGTCTCGAACCGAGTCGTTTAACGAAAAAAGATTGGTGGTTCAGTCTTATCTGATCCTACTCGTGGACGAGTCTCCGTGGGGGCTCGTCCCCTTTTTGTTTTTGTATCACGCTTCATAGAAGAGTACTGGCGATACCACCACATTCCACCTATACCGTAGAGGACGAAGACAGTCCAAACCGGGAGGAGCGGGAGCGACACTGCAGCATAGGGTACATATGTGCTCCACGTTGCGATCATTACAATATACGACAACACCCAACTCGTCGGTGCGGACAGCAGGAGCGCGAGGGGTGAAAATACGAGCGCTGCGAGGCCGAGCAAAAACGTCAACAACATTGCGACTGGTACGATGGGTAATACCAATACATTGACGAGCACTGATACTAAAGAAATTTCTCCGATGTGATACATCAGTAATGGCAACACAGCTATCTGCGTTGCTACCGTGGCGATAAAGAAGTTTTTCACTCCAAGACGAGCGGGAGCACGCATCAAGAGGGTTTCAAACTGTGGGGCAATCAAAATTAAGCCAAGTGTTGCCATAAATGATAGTTGAAAACCAATGTCATACAAAAGAAGGTACGGGTTAAACAAAAGCATCACGGTGCCCGCTATGCATAACGCTCGCGTCACCAGGTATGTACGGTCATACGTCGTCGCCACTAGAAATATACTAGCCATGATACACGCCCGTACAACAGTCGCTGAAAGACCCACCAGGAGCGCGAAACACCAAATCGCCAAAAGCCCGCACCACATCCGTACCCGGCGAGAGGGAATAAATGAGAGCGTAAACAGCACAAACGCAACGACGAGCATCACATTATAGCCAGAGAGTACCACAATATGTATAATCCCCGCCTGTCGAAAAATCATTTCTAGCTCGTCACCGAGTGCTTGTTTAATACCCAGCAAGAGACCGACAGCCAAGCCATATGATGGTTCATGAAGGTACGTACCAAGTGCAGTCGTGAAAGATTGTTTAGCCGAAAGAAGCTCGGCCACCAACCAATTGCCTTGGTTCGATGCTATCACTGTCACCTCAGGACGAAACATGACGTACTCGACCTCACGTGCCAAAAGATAGCCTGGGTAATTAAAGGTACGACCAAACTCAGTCGTGAATGCTTCGGGTACCGCGAGCGTGCCCGAGAGGGTGACCATGTCGCCGTAGGCGATTTGGTCAAATGGGGAACCATAGGCAAGGATCGTGTCGCCGGCGGCTGTCTTAAGATACCAGTGTACCGAGCGCTCACGACGATCGGGCTCACGGACGATAACGCCCGTGAGCGTAACTTCCTGCTCTATCTGAGTCGCCAAGCTTGACTGACCTTCTGACCACCGTGCGAGCTCGATGCGGAGCAATCCAAGCGCGAGCAGAGAAATAACCACACTCAGAGAAACGCTATGTGACCATGAGATGGTCTTGCCACCACGCACACCGAGCACTGCAACTGCGAGCGCGATGACGAGCAACCACACGATGACCGGTAGTGAGACACTGAACACCGTACCGATAGCGATCCCTACTACAAATGCACTAATCCCTACATATAAAAGCCAAGCGTCCTTCATGCTATTAGTGTAGCAAGTGGTCTATATAAAATGAATCGACCGGCGCGTGCGCCGGTCGTAGCAAAAGGGAAATTGGGGCGGCTATTCCGCCGCGAGCGAAAGGGATGTGATCGCCGGAGCTTCAAGCGCCAGGCTGGCTTCGAGACTGTGGATCTCTTCTTTCAGCCGAAGCTTTTCTTTTTTCAGCGCAGCGATGCTGAGCGAATCACTGCTCGGCTGCTGTTCGAGGCGTTGCACCTCGAGATCAAGCGCTGCGTGCCTTTGACGAAGCGCTTCAATCCGATTGCATTTCTGACCCAAAATAGCCCTCCCTGTTTCCTTGCCCCTATAGCAAGGTCTAGGGGAAGAGAGTACCAGATCATACTCATGCGTCAAGCAGTATTATGCACCATTCGCATCCAGTGCTTCATTTACCAGTCGGTCAGCTTCTTTATTAAATTCACGGCGCACGTGAGTGAGTGTCAGGTGGGGGAAGTTGTCGACCCGCTCATTATGGACAGTCATATAGAGAGCCATCAGTGTTGGTTCCTTCACTCGATACTCCCCGGTGATCTGTTTCTTGACCAGTTCACTATCAAGTCGTAATTCAAAATGCATCGTCGACGTCTGCTCCCCGTAGAGTTGGCGCAATATTTCAAGCGCGCGGATAACCGCTTGGTACTCGGCATAGTTATTTGTTGCATTACCAATTGCTTCTTTATGCTCGACGATGACGGTACCGCTCGCATCGATAATATACACACCAATAGCCGCTGGCCCAGGATTGCCACGAGCTCCGCCATCTGTGTAGATAATGATCTTTTCCATTTCTTTAGCCTACCATGAATTTCAAAAGACGAAAGGAAACCGTCAATATGGCAGGCGATGCACACGCATTATCCAAGCACCTCTACAAACTTCCATCCTGTAACACATCTACGATCCGTAAGCGAAGTTGTGGACGATTCATAAAAAACGACTGTTCAACGTGGGCGAGGAGCGTCATCGATTGATCTACCTGCGGCTCAAATTGGAATGAATTAGGGGTGGCAAAAAAAGTAATCGCTTCCACGTGGCCACGAGCCGTTTCAAATGTCACCTTAAGGTGCTCACGCTCTTTTCCAAATTGCTCAACCTTACTCGGTACCACTCCCACAAACGCAAAGAGTGGTTTTGGGTTCCCTTTTCCAAAGGGTGCCAACCGATTAATCTCACGCATCAGTGACTCGTCCACGGCCTCAAGGGTGAGTGTGGCGT
>CAYXOF010000008.1:0-20760 GCA_964466905.1 uncultured Candidatus Saccharibacteria bacterium
CATGAATGTCAGCCGGTGGCATGGTGAGAAGTGCAAATATCTGCAACATATGGTTTTGTCCAACGTCACGCAGTGTACCGATGGTGTCATAGAATGAACCACGATTCGACACATCTTTCGTCTCAAGCAGTTTGATATGAATTGATTCAATGGCCGAAGCATCCCATGAATCAGCCAAAACAGTATTTACAAACCGCAAGGCAATAATGTTTTCAATCGCGTCTTTTGCCAGATAATGGTCGATTCGATAAATCTGTTCGTCTTTAAAAAGTGAACAGAGTTTTTTCTCAAGTGCTTGTGCGGTTGTAAGGTCACGACCAAATGGCTTCTCAACCAGTAGCCTCGCCCATGAATCAACCCCATTGCAAAGCGCCAACGCATCGCTGGCATGAAGTTGCTCAAAGATAACTTCATAGTACTGCGGTGGCACAGCGAGATAGAAGAGTTTGTTTGTGCATTGTCCAATTTCGTTATCGACTTGTTTGAGTGTGGTCTTTACTCGTTCATACGCTTCCGGTTCATCAAAACTACCTGCGACATAGCGTATCCTTGAGCAAAACGCTTTCGCCTCTGATTCATCATGGTTGTGTCCCTTAGCACCAATGCTTTCAAACACGAACTGCTGATACTCCTCATCAGAAAGTTCCTTGCGAGAAAGACCGACAATGCCAAATCGTTCAGGTAGTTGACCAGCAACATAGAGGTCGAGTAACGCGGGAAATAATTTGGTTTTTGCTAAGTCGCCAGTGCCGCCAAATATGATTATGGATGTTGGTCTGTTGTGAATTGTGTCTTTCATAAAATAGGATTATTTTTCCAGTATACGTTTTGTTTCGAGCTTATACGACTCCACGTTCGGCTGATCAAACGGATTGACATTTAATAGTTTGCCGAGATACATCATTTCCATCATCTTAAATTGCATAAAGGCACCAATCTCATATGGAGTAATGCTTGCCAATTCTACACTCATAAATGGCACTTGTTGCTTATTGTAGGCAATTTTTACTCCTTCTAGAATTGCACTCATCACATCATTGGTAGTCTTGCCATTTACCATCTCTACCACCGAAGAAAATGTCCGCTCGTTCGGTACCAGCAGTTTTTGTGATTCATCTGTGCTGTATACAAAGGTCGTCAACTTATCTTTTGGTCCTCCCAGATAGAGTTGACCGACTGAATGTAGGTCTGTAGAGCCAACAGAGACTGTCGGTGTAATACCTGTAAATACCTGGTTCCCATCGACATCGTGTTCTTTCCCAATACTTTCGCCTAGTAGCTGGCGGTACCACTTACCCAATGACTCGAGTTCACTGTTGAATACAAACGTATCACTGATGATTTTTCCGCTTTGGTGATGATATGCCACTACTGCCGCACTCTGAGCAGCCGGATTATGAGCCAAATCATCATTAAGGCAGTAAGAGCGGATATCACTCGCACCTTGATGTAACGCATCAATGTCGACCCCAAGCGCGCACAGTGGAAAGAGACCGACTGCGGACAAAACAGAGTAACGTCCGCCCACCTGTTTCGGAATGGTGAGATATGTCACATGTTGTTCATATGCTGCCTGCGCAAATGCAGAACCATCATCGGTTATAACAACCAATCGCTCCAAGATAGTTTTCCAACGCTTTTTAGCAGCAGCAACGAAAATTTCAGTATTGACAATTGTTTCAGTGGTACCTCCGGACTTGCTAATAGACACGATTAATAGCTCATTGACATTTGAAAGTGTAGACAGTATTGACTCAGTGTAAAAACGTAAGATAGTGACGTTCGTAGTATCTAAAAACACAAGTCGAGGTCTGGTTTCTGGTTCTAGATCTCGATACCCATACAATGCATCGTACACCGCCTTTGTGCCCAAGTTGGAACCGCCGATGCCGATAACAAAAATGTACTTGAGTTCCGACGTAACTTTTTTTGCCACCACCGCTTTTACACGGTTACGCAATTCAGCATCAACCGCTAAGTTCACCGAGGCTTCAGGCGCATCATAGCTGCCGCTGTCGGCGACATTATTTACTTCAGACACATATTCCGCAAGCCCTTCAGCGGAGCGAAGTGCTTCGTGAAGGTCATATGTTTTTGCATCATCAAATCGTAATCTCATGTAGTTAAATAATTAAAATTCAATTAAAACGTATGCGACCATATCAATCACTAAGCCAAGAATCATGGCTGATATCCCAATAAAACCATATCGCTGCTCATGGTGCATTTCTTCAAACACATGTCGGTCAATCTTATGTTCTTTCCATACCCGATGGTGGACTCGCAGGGCAGTGCGAGCAACCAAAATAGCCCCAAATGCACCAATGATACGGCCGATAAATCCGATAAATGCAATATCCATACGGTTCTATTTGCTTTTGATTAGCACGGCGTTCCAATCCGCTGCAAATCGAGCAATGCCGGTCTCAGTCAGAGGGTGGGACAAATCGAAGGTGTGCCAGTCCGCCGTCAGATCATACTCATTGTAAGTAAGAGGAGTTAGCTTTCCAGCGTCGTAGTGATAACCTGTATCAGGTACTGGCTGTCCAGCCTCACCCCATTCCCGCAGAATCTTGGCTGAAGCAGTAATGAGCGGTGCACCAAGCTGTAATGAATAGAGAAAATGGTCGAGTGAACGTACACTAGCTACGAGCGGCTGTACGTGACCATCAGAGTCTTTAAACATTTCAATAACATTTTTAATAAAACTCATTCCATCCTCACCACGATCGTCGAGACGACCCACAAAAGGTGAGAGGTAAACCTCACCAGGCTTAGCACCACGGGTAGCTGCATAGACCGCAGCTGCCTGTGCTTGCGTAAAACAAAGTGTCATATTCACCCGAATACCCTCACGAGTGAGCGCCTCAGCAGCCTCCAAGCCAGCTGTATTAATTGGAAGCTTTACGTGCGCATTTGGTATCCAGCCATTCAGCTCACGTCCTTTCTCAATCATTTCTGTAGCCGTTGTATCTTTGTCGGCGTAGACCTCAATTGAGACTGATTCGGGAACGAGGGGAGAAATTTCAGTCACAATAGTACGATATGCGGTCCAAAGATCATCATTAGTACAGCCCTCTGGCTTCTCTTTACAGGCAGCAAATACTGGGTTCTTGGCAACCAAACTTGGATTTGTAGTTTGTCCATCCAGGAACCCTAGTGAGTCTATCAAGGCCTTTGTGTCAGTTGGGTCGCCACTATCGAGGAATATTTTCGTATGCATGTTTTCTGGTTTACTCATAATTTTTGATTAGCTTTTAATTATTATAATTATATACTAAGCCGTCCGCGTACTCGTTCTGCTTCAATAATTCGATCAATAGCCAAACGGTAACTGTCCGTGCGTAGTGAAAGATAAGTATCATCAGCAGCATCAAGCACACGACCAAATGCCAAGGTAATACGTTCTTCAAGTTCACCGTACACACGCTCAAGTGACCAATAATCGTTACTGCTATTCTGCACCCACTCAAAGTAGCTCACCATCACACCGCCGGCGTTGGCCATGATGTCTGGAATAACCACGATCCCTTGATCTCTGAGCATTGGGTCTGCGTCAACGGTCACTGGGTCGTTTGCCATTTCAAGGATTGTTTTAGCTTTGATCAATTTTGCATTTTGAGCAGTAATTTGGTGTGAAATTGCCGCTGGAATCAGCACGTCAACAGCAGCTGTCAGAAGTTCGTCATTAGTGATAGTTGTGACACCAGAAACCTGCTTTAGGCCACCATTGTTAGCAGCTTCGAGGATAGTTGGTATATCGAGCCCCTCTTCAGCATAAAAAGCAGTTTCGGCATCACTTACCGCAACGATTTTTGCTCCCCACTCGTGGAGAATACGCGCTATATTGGCCCCGACATTTCCAAAGCCCTGTACTGCAATCGTTTTGCCTTCAAGCGTCTCGCCACGATGGTTGAAGTAGGTTTTAAGCACATGTGCTCCACCAAGAGACGTAGCTTCGTTACGACCCTTAGAACCTCCAAGTGCGAGGGGCTTGCCTGTGATAACACCTGGTATGAATTGACCTTTTAGCTTGGCGTACTCATCAACCATATAGCCCATAATGGTTGCATTCGTGTTCACGTCAGGTGCTGGTACGTCAATCCGGTCGCCGATAAACGGGTGGAGCTCCTGGATAAAGCTACGCGCCAACCGTTCAATCTCACCAGCCGACAGTTGGCGTGGATCGACCTCAATGCCACCCTTGGCGCCACCAAACGGTATTTCTACTAACGCACACTTGAGCGCCATTAAAAAAGCGAGATTCTTCACCTCCTCAAGATCCACTTCATGATGAAAGCGAATACCACCTTTGCCTGGACCACGTGCATCGCTATACAGCACTCGATAGGCATTAAAGCCACGCACTTCTCCTGAATCCATTTTGAGTGGTACTGTAAACGAAACCATTCGCTTTGGTTTATCTAAAAGGTGAATTTCGGCGTCAGAATAGTTTTCGGGCTTAAGAATATTTGAAAGTCTTGTTCGGCAGTCAATACAGATATTCTTGTCTTCTTGTATGTAGTTTATCATATGTTGTGAAGGTTACGGTAATAAACAATAGTATACACTATTATTTTAGTAATTACGCAATTGCTCAAGTATTTCTTTCTGTTTTTGAAGCGCAAGGGCTTTTTTGGGTGATTCAACGATAAATTTCAAAGCATCCTCAGTCACGCTTTTCTTCACGACAAACCAATACTCAGAAAAACGAACCGTCACACCGTCAAAGTGGGTAATACTCTCTGGGTTTTCAGTTTCGTACTGGGTAGTAATATTCTGAAGTGCTTGGTCTTTGTCTCTTACTCCAACGAGCACCTCCTCAGTTTGGAAGTACTGTGCATACGGCTTGATAAAGTGAGAGAAGGGTTTTTCGTCGGCTACCTGCTCAGCAAAAGCTGCTGCCACAAACAAGAAAGTAAGAATACCCGAGTCGGTGTAGTAATTGTCTTTGAAGTAGAAGTGCGCTGAATGTTCGCAACCGAAGATAGCGTCTTTTTTGCGCATCAGTTCTTTAATAAAGGCGTGACCGACGCGCGCCTTCAGAGCTGTGCCACCATTTTTTGTGATGGTCTCTTCGTAGGCACGACTGGTGAACACTGTGTAGACATGTTTTGAATTCGGGAACTGCTTGAGTAAATGAGCCGCAATCAACGCACCAATAAACGAGCTATTCATGTAGTTACCTTTCTCATCAAAGAAAGCGACACGATCGGCATCGCCATCAAAAGCAACACCAAAATCAAAGTCACCTTGTTTGAGAGCTGCTTTAATCGCTTTTTGATTTTTGGCGAGGGTCGGATTAGACTCACGGTTCGGAAAAGTGCCATCGAGTTCAAAAAACAGCGGGGTGATATCAATTGGGAGTGAATGACAGAGTTTTTGCACCAGTGGGCCAGCGGTGCCATTGCCTGCATCTACAAGCACCTTGAGAGGTCGCGCGCTGGTAAAAGTAGATTTTTCTTGTATATACGAAACATACTTTTGCTGCAGGGATTGTTTCTGGAGTGCACCGCGGGTCTTGGGAGCTTTGAAGGTATTAGCAGTAATTCGTTTCTTGATGGCTCCCAAACCAGTTTTGTTCGTCAGTGGTATTGCTCCGGGGGCCACCAGCTTAAGACCATTATATTCAGCTGGATTGTGCGAAGCCGTAATGACCACACCGGGAAGGTTTAGTGACCCTGAGGCAAAATACAAACCGGGTGTGTCTATAATGCTGATATCAACAGCGGTGGCTCCAGCATCACGGATACCAGCAACAAAAGCTCTACGAAGTGTTGGAGAAGAAAGTCGCATGTCTCGTGCCACCAAAACTTCCTTCCAGCCAAACTCATCCACAAACGCTCGCGCGACACGATACGCCACTGTCTCGTTTATTTCAGTTGGATAGATACCGCGGATATCAGCATCTTTGAAAGCTTTCTTATAGTCTCGTGGCAACTGATCAGTGTTGTAACTCATGGCATTTACGTTATGTTAGTAGCGTTTCAATTGCTTTTGTAACAAAGTCTTTAGTGGACTCATCAGTGAGGTTGCCCTCAGCGTCGAACTTATCACCGGCGTGCCCAACCATAAATTCTGGTTGTCCAATCACCTCGGCGTTGAGGTGAAGTAGTGATTGTTTGACTTGATACACTGCCAGTGCGCCGGAAATTCCGCCTGGTGACGTAGCTGCCACGAGCACTCGCTTGCCTTGCCACGCGTTTTGCCCGTATGGTCTTGAGGCCCAGTCAATAGCATTTTTAAGAGCGCCAGACATACCACGATTATATTCTGGCGTTGCGATAACTATTGCATCTGCCGCTAGTACTTGTTCGCGTAATCTTTCAGCCGCTAAAGGAAATTCTGCCTCAAGATCTTCATTGAAAAGTGGGAGATTGACATCAGCCCAAGAGACAGAAGCATCACCGGTTAGCGTATCAGCAAATGCTCGTAATAATCCAGAATTGAATGATTTTTTTCTAAGTGAACCTGAAATAAGAAGTACGTTTTTCATATAAAATTATGAATGTTAATTATTAACAACACGAATCACTTCTGACTTTACTGCAGAAACGGTGAATCCATACTCATGCATCAGCACATCACCAGGTGCTGATGCACCAAAGGTGTCGATAGTTACAAAACCACCGTGTTGACCAACAAACCGTTCCCACCCAAACCGACTACCAGCTTCGACGACCACGCGAGCGGTGATGTGTGGCGGTAGTACTTCATCTTGGTACGACTGATCTTGTTCACTAAAGAGTTCGAAGCTCGGCATACTCACGACGCGTACTGCAATTTCTTCACTCGCTAATTCAGTTGCAGTGTCGAGTGCGAGTGAGACCTCTGATCCGGTGGCAATCAATATCGCCTGCGGATCAGTGACATCTGGATTGAGTACATACGCACCACGTGCCAGCCCGTCAGCAGCAACGTACTGTGCGCGGTCAATCACGGGCAGGTTCTGTCGTGAAAGTACCAAAAGTGACGGGCCGTCAGTACGAAGGATTGATTGTCGCCATGCCTCTTTCGTTTCGTTAGCATCAGCTGGACGCCAGACGCGCATATTCGGCATCGCTCGAAAACTGGCGAGATGTTCGACTGGTTGGTGAGTAGCACCATCTTCACCTTGTCCAATTGAATCGTGAGTCAATACAAAAATTGAACGAACACCCATGAGGGCTGAGAGACGCATTGCCCCACGCGCGTAATCTGAAAAGATAAAGAAAGTGGCTGCAAACGGGATGACCAAGCCGGAGAGTGTAATACCGTTAGTGATAGCCGCCATCGCGTGTTCGCGAATGCCATAGTGTTGATTGCGTCCGACTTCGTCTTGTTGGAGTCCGGTCCATTCTCCCAGACCTTTTAAGAAGGTTTTATTAGATGAAGCCAAGTCGGCAGAACCACCCATAAAGGTTGGCAGAGTTGCAGCTAGCGCCTGCATGACTGCTTCTGATGCACTGCGAGTGGCGATACCTTTTTCATAGTCTGCAGGGTCAAATTCAGGCAAAGCAGTGTCCCATCCTTCTGGCAGATTGCCAGCCTGAAGCGTTTGTATGAGCGCGGCTTTTTCTGGCTCGTCATTTTGATACGCATTCCAGACCTCGTGCCATACAGCTTCGAATTGTTCACCTCGTGCTACCGCTTCGGCCATATGAGAGCGCACATCGCTCGAAACATGAAAATCTTCATCTGGCCAACTATAGAATTCACGTGTGGCTTTCCGAGCTTCAGCACCAAGCGGTGAGCCATGCACTGCCTCACTGTCTTGTTTTGGTGAACCAAACCCGATATGCGAATGGACAATAATGAGTGATGGTCGTGAGTCTGCCTTAGCGACTACAATTGCTTCAGCAACTGCTGTCGCATCGTTTCCGTCTTCCACTTGTAAGACCTGCCATTTATACGCTTCAAAACGTTTAGCCACATCTTCGGTAAAAGCTAAATCGGTCGAACCTTCAATAGAAATGCGGTTGCTATCGTAAAGATAGATCAGTTTTCCAAGCTGTAGGTTGCCCGCAATCGACGCAGCTTCAGCCGCCACTCCTTCCATTAAGTCACCATCAGAGGCGATGCCGTACACGTGATAATCAAATAGTGTATGTCTATCGGTATTGAAGGTTTGTTCCAAAAACCGCTCTGCCATTGCCATACCGACACTAGTCGCGAAGCCTTGTCCGAGCGGACCAGTCGTTGTCTCAATGCCTGGCGTGTGTCCGTACTCAGGGTGACCAGGGGTTTTGCTACCCCACTGGCGAAATTGCTTCAAGTCTTCAAGTGAAACATTATACCCAGAAAGATGCAGGAGCGCGTAGTGTAACATCGAACCATGTCCAGCAGAGAGCACAAAACGGTCACGATTTAGCCAGGTTGGATTTTTAGGATTGTGTGTATAAAAATACTGCCATAGTGCGTACGCTGCTGGCGCAGCACCAAGCGGCAGTCCAGGATGTCCGGAATTAGCCTTTTCAACCGCATCAACTGCTAACATTCTGATGGTATTGATACTCTTGTGATCAATTTCTTGCATGGAGTACTGGGACATAGGTAAATAGATTATCAGTAAGTTCTTTAATTGCGTAAATACTTAAATACTATACAGCACACATCTCTGTCCCGATAGGGAGTTACTGTGATTAAAGCTAAAAGCTCAGTCAAGAGCTTGTTATGGGGTTTTTTTTAAATTAAAAACTTTCTTTAGGGCTACCGCTAAGAGACTTTCTGCCCACCCGAGTGGCGAATTTTCATTTGGTCGATCTGAGTGAGCGTAATAGAGTTCCGGTAAATTATCTTGTTGATCTTTAGCAGCTAACGCGCGCGCAAGATAATGTTCAGCCTCTGGCAGCATGCCAAGCTCAGCGTAAATGATAGATAACCACGGTAAACCCATGGTCCACTCTGCCTCTTCGCTCACACCGTCCCCGTTCGCATTGTAGTACCGATCACCACGGTAACGAATAACACCCCGATCGCGCAAGTTGTAGTACTCAACATTGCCGACAATCTCAGAACAAGTTGTTTGATTTATAACTTTGAAAGGGTACTGTAGCGACAACAATGCGAGGTCGGTGAATTTACGGGCAGATTCCCGCGGCAAGAGTGCCTGCAGTGCAGTTTCACCATTGGTTATCAGGTCCTCAGGCATCGTGACATAGGAAAGTCCAGCAGCTGCTTTGAGTCCTGCCACACACGCACCAATTGATGAAGCGTGTAATTCTTGATCTTCTTCCCAAATTCCTGAGTCAGGCGATTCCCAGTATCGGATGTTATTAAGATAATCGATTAGTAATTGTATCATCTCGCGCTCACGATCAGTTTCAATCACCGTGTGAGGTGAATTTTCACAAGTAGCGAGGAGGTGAAGAACTTCACCTACCGCATCATTTTGCTTATTGCCCCACGGTTCATGGAACTCCTCCAGAGTCACTGGATGGTAGCGAGCGTGGATAAATTGCCACGCTTCTTGCGGTTCATTCTGAATAGCCCATTTAATCTTTTCGTGATGTTTACACAATATCTTAAGGAGTCCTTTACCAGCTGCTTGCACCGGCTGCCACTCACCACAAATCTGAAACCCTAATGTCATGAAGTAATTATCTCGAAGCCAGGCTTTGTTATACCCAGTGGTAACATCTGGTGCTGAGGCCATAAAAAGTCCTGACGGAGCCTGCAGACGGCGAACATTAGCTAACCGTTTTTCAATCTCGGCTTCATAGTCAAAATCAGGAGGTAGCGTTTCAAAACAAGTGGTCATGTATGTGTATTTATATATAAAAAGCTTTTATCACTATATTTCAACATGTGGTACAGTTTGATACTTCAGCACATGCTTAATTATTAATAGTATACTATCATTACTTTCTTATGCGAATAATAAGTTCTAAAAATCTCGAGCTACCAACTGTATCTGCTGAAGAAATGAAGTTAATAGATACGCTCATGATAGACAACTACCACATCGAGCTACCTCAAATGATGGAGAATGCAGGGCGAAATTTAGCAGATTTTACTGAGTCATTTTTACGATCACGAGGACACACAAATCACGTTCATACGGTTGTTATTTTGATCGGTTCGGGAGGAAATGGCGGTGGCGGTTTAGTGGCAGCCAGACATCTCCTTAATCGTGGCCACACAGTTCATGTCATCTCAGCAGTACCAAGATCTACTTTTAAGCCAATGACTGCACACCAGGCTTCAATTATAGAAGCGATGGGCTACACTATCGAAGCGGTAGTCACTCTCCCACAATGTGACCTCATACTCGACTGTCTGCTTGGCTATAGTCTCAATGGTGATCCAACCGGATCCTATGCTGCCATCATCAAAGCGACCAATACGAATGCCACGCCAATTGTGTCGCTTGATACACCATCTGGCCTTGATGTTACGACTGGTCAGCCTCAGAATCCCTGCATTAAAGCTGATGCAACGATGACATTAGCCTTACCTAAATCAGGGTTTCTTTTAGCTACCGCACAATCTAACCTAGGTGCCCTCTATCTGGGCGATATTAGTGTCCCTCCTTCGTTGTATCATCAGCATCTCAATATAGATTTCCCTGACAAAATCTTTTTCAGAGAACGAGTCATAGAGCTTATGCTTGTCGAATAGTCATACAACGTTACGTATCATTACCGTAACTCACATCAATGCATATAGGGGCCTGCCAGAAACTAGGATATACAATTGAATGTTTGCACAACTATTTACTAAATCGATTTCGGATGTAATAGACTATTAAAAGAAAAAATAAGAGTTCTAGTACAACTATGATCTGGAGACCAGGTGCTAACGTACCGGTGTAAGAAAATATGAACGCAAAGGGTGTCACTCCAATCAGTGTCGCAAACAAGTAAGAACGAACGGACATGGTAGAAAAGAGACCAAGCGCATAGGAAAGAACATCGACCGGCACAATCAGTCTCAGAAGTACAACCGTCCAGAAAATGTGTTCTGATGAGAACGAAGCTTCAAATTTTTTAATTTTCTCAAGTGAGACGAATCGACTAACGAAGTGCACTCCATATTGTCGAGCTAAGAGAAAAGCGATTTGTGAACCGATGACCCAACCAAGCACGGATAGGGTGCCAGTTAGTATCCAGCCCCACGATTGTGCGACGATTGGTATCAGCGGGACAGTTGATATTGGTGCCAACACGGTTCCGAGAGCAGTCACCATAATGTATACAAGCATACCCCGCCAGCCAGCAACGGCCAGATAATCTTCCAAATTCTCTGAATATGTTTGAGCTAAAACAGTAGCCCCCACAAACAGCGTCACAACTACCCCAACAAGCAACAAAGAAGTTTTTTGGCTTTGTAAAAAGTGTCTCATATCGAGTGGCGTACGCTACTATATTTATTTTAGCGGAAAAGAAAATCAACAATTACTGGATGGTGATCAGTTGGCCATTTACCCAGAAACTTTTTTTGCAAAACAACTGGAGCTACGGCAGGGTCAAAGTGCATTGAATACGCCACATGGTCTATCGCCGGCATAAGGTGAAGCCCATGATTAAAATGATATGTACTGACTGTGAGAGGTACAAAGTATAATCCAGTATCTTTAATTATCTCATGTAAACGTGACTCTCGCCATGCATTGAAGTCGCCAATCACTAATACCGCTTCACCAGCATCAAGCCAAGGAGTTACTCGGGTCGCTACGAGCTCGAGTGACTGGCGACGATTACTGTAACTAGAGAAATCAGTATGAATGTTGACCACCTTAAAGATTTTTTTAGTCTCGATTTCTTCAAGTTCTATCCACGACGCAAAAGCCGGGAAAGAACCGTTGAAAGTCCGTGAGTAAATCACATCAGGTGTTTTAGAAAAGAAAAACCAACCTTGATTGATGAGGTTAAATCGATCATGTCGATAAAAGATTGGTTGTGTTGAAGGAAAATCATTAGGATCACCAATAGCACCAGCGGTGTATTCTGGATGATTGGTAAGTAACCAATCAAGCGTGAGGTTTTCATCGCCACCCTCTGGCCAGCGAAAGGTTTCCATTTCTTGAAAACCGATAACATCTGCGTCAAGTTCGTCGACGGCTCGAGACAGAGGTTCCTTGCGATCTTCCCAGTCTGTTAGTGACCACCTACCATCTGTGCGATTTGCTGCAATGTAGTGAACATTGTAGGTGGCTACACGTATGAGCTCTGCACTACGCAAAGAGAGTTCCTTCTTGTCGGTAAATAATAGAGTATGTGCCAGTAATCCGAACAGTACAATAATTACAACTAAACAAACTAAAACTCGAACAATCCACCGCAATAATTTACCGTATTTCATACACTGCATTAGCTACCGGGACAGTACACGTTTTCGTGTCTGCAAATGTCTCTTGCGAGTGAATAGAGGATCTCAGCGAAGGTCGGGTGATACCAAGTCATCGATAGGATATCATCAGCAGTGTTTCCATTATAAATGACAGGGACTAGCAGTTGTACAAGTTCACCAGCTACAGCAGGTCCGAGCACTTGTGACCCGAGCACCTTGCCCGTGTTTGCTTCAACAACCAATTTCCATAGACCGTATTCTTGTCGCTTTAGAATACCTAGACCAATGCTGTTGAAATGTCTGGTCGAGGTCACCACATCAATACCACGCTTTTTTGCTTCGGTTTCAGTGAGACCAATGAACGCTGATGGAAACTGGTCAAACGAAATGGCTAGCATATGTTGATCGTAATTCATTTTTTCCAGCCCGTCTGAGACTGCATTCATACCAGCGATTTTTCCCATCTCAGCTGCAAAGTGTAGAATTTGGTGGTGGCCAGTGACATCACCAGCCACAAAAATATGTGGCACCGATGTTCGCATAGTATCGTCATGTACAATACCACCATTATCATTAAGCTTTACCCCAGCGGCCTCGAGATTGAGTTCAGTAATCCGTGGTTTACGGCCAGTAGCCACAAGTACATAATCGTAGTCGCGCTCGATTTTTTCTCCAGCAATATCAATTACACAGGTCACGCCATCATTATGCGGTGTCGCACGCAATAAGTTTGCAGACTGATGAATTGGGAAACTATACTTGTCTTGACTAGCTCGCAGTCGCTCCAATCCAAATTCAGGATCCATCGCTGGCAAAAGCGTATCGGTCCGGTTTAGCACGTCTACATGTGCACTAATATCGTGAAAAAAAGTCGCTAATTCCAAACCGATTGGACCAGCCCCCACTACTAGGACCGAAACTGGAGATATCTCAAAATGTGCCCGCTCACTTACCACTTCATCACTGAGAAGAACTCGCTCATGTGAGACATCTATCCCAGGGATTGATGGTACAAACGGTGTGGATCCAGTAGCGATTATAATTTTATTCGCTAAATAGGTCGTCCCTTCGCCTTTATTGAGTACTCTCACTTCGTGTGGAGAGATGAACATTGCAACGCCTTCTGAAATTGAAAAACCTGAATCATTAAAACCTTCACTCAATGCTTTACGTAGACGAATGATGTGTGCATTTCGGGTAGTTTCTATTACAGATAAAGGTTCCTTTGCGTGACCTCCTGCTAATACGCTCTTGCTTGGCATACATCCCTCTTCGACACAGGTATTGATAAGTTCAGTCATGTGTACGATATGTACACGCTTAGCGCCTGCTCTCAAAGCACTGCGAGCTGCATTTGTGGCTGCGGTCCCAGCACCAAGAACAAGAACATCAAGTGAATTTTTTTTCATAATATAAAATATACTTATAAATACATTACTCTGCGACCGTATTAAGTTTATTGTACTTGAGGAAAGATAGGTCTATGGTATTATTTTAGTAATCACGCAAATAATAAATCTATGTTGTCAGAAACACAAATCAAAACCGTACAAAAAAAGATTGAACCAACGCAAGAAGAGCTGGCGCTCTGTGATGCGTTTCGGCTTCTCGGCGACTGGAATCGCTATCGCATGATGAAGACGCTACTTGAGGTCAAGGAACTCTGTGTGAGTGATCTCTCGAAAATTGTCGGCATTTCAATGTCAGCAACATCACAACACTTGCGCATCCTTGAGATGTCTGGACTCGTGGAGAGCGAGCGGATGGGTCAAACAATCTGCTACAAACCACTTCTAAGTCATCCAAAGGTAAAGGCGCTTATTAAGTTAATCATGTAACACTATGAAATCAGTCACTATTTATTCTTCACCAACCTGCCACCACTGTCACGCGGCAAAAGAGTTCTTCACAAAGCACAATATTGCATTCACGGATCGAGATGTAGCGACCGACACCACCGCTGTCACCGAGGCAGTTGAAAAGTCAGGACAAATGGGTGTGCCAGTCATTGATATTGACGGCGAAGTGGTAGTGGGGTTCGATGAGGCGACCTTAAAGAAGTTGTTAGAAATTTCATAATTTATTTTATCGTATGCAAACTGTACCAATTGTTATCGGAGTCATCGCTCTCATTTTTGGAGTTGGCTACCTAGTAATAAATACAAATGATGAAGCCACGCCAGTTACGTCAGAAACAACTGTAACTCCAGAGGATACTGTTGTCGAAGTGGACACAACTGAAGAGATTGCTGTGACTGAGAATAGTAATGGTGATAACCAAGCTGAGTCAGTTGAGTCGGAAACAACCACAGATACCACTCCTGGTGTGTACGCAGCCTATGATCCAAATGTTATTGCTCAAAGTGAAGCGGAGCATATCCTTCTTTTCTTTCACGCGACGTGGTGTCCAAGTTGCAAGGCACTTGATGCTGATATTGTTGCAAACATAGACAAGATTCCGCTTGGTGTTGAGATATATAAAACCGACTACGACACCGCAACAGATCTTAAGCGTAAGTACGGGGTCACCACTCAGCATTCGATTATTGAAATCAGTGCTTCTGGCGAAGCAGAAAGTAGTATTAGCCACCCACTAACCCTCGAGGGAGTCCTCGCTACCATCTAGCCTATGGCACTTCTCCTCGTTTCTTTCATCGCTGGTGTACTGACGGTTCTGGCACCATGTATCTTGCCACTATTGCCGGTTGTGGTGGGGAGTAGTGTTGGGGCACGAAGCAAAGCGACGCCCTTTATTGTCATTGGTTCACTAGCGCTCTCGATTCTACTCTTCACATACCTACTAAAAGCTTCAACAGCCTTTATTGCCATACCACAATTCGTGTGGGGGTATATCTCTGGCGGTATTTTGGTAGCATTTGGGCTCGTACTCGTCTTTCCGCAACTCTGGGAAGCGATGCCCTTTACGCAGAAGACAAGTGCTAGTGCTAACAAAATCGTCGGCGCTGGCTACCAAAAGAAGAGTGTCTGGGGTGATGTAATGATCGGAGCAGCACTTGGACCAGTGTTTTCTTCTTGTAGTCCTACGTACTTCGTAATTCTCGCAACCGTACTTCCAGCAAGCTTTCTCTTAGGTACTGTCTATCTGCTGGCGTATATAGCTGGTCTTGTCTTGGTACTCGCTCTTATAGCTGTCTTGGGCCAACGACTCACTAGTAAACTCCAGTTTGCTGCCGATAGTCGCAGTTGGCTGAAGCGAGGGATGGGGCTACTATTTTTGATTGTCGGACTTTTTATTATCACTGGTTTTGATAAGAAGGTTGAAACGTGGGTACTGGACCAAGGATACATTGACGGAGTACTCGATTTTGAGCAACAGCTTCTTGAACAAGCTGATAAACCAAAGGAGAATCAATCAGTAACCTCTGCACGAGCAACAGCACCAATTGGAGAACCAAGTATTGATGTACCTCGCTCCCTCGCGCGATCGTTCCCAAATACAGATTTTAGTAAAGCTGATTCGAAGCTCGAGGCAGCTCTATCCGGTGGACCAGCAAAAGATGGCATTCCAGCGATTGATGAACCAACGTTTATTCCACTCAATGACTTTGATCGACCAGATAGTGTGCAGGCAATTGTGCTCGTTGGTGAAAATGAAACAAGAGTATACCCATATAACATTCTCACCTGGCACGAAATTGTGAATGACGAATTTGAAGGAACGCCGGTTGCTATTACTTTCTGCCCACTCTGTGGTAGTGCCATTGTCTTTAATCGTACCCTGCCTGACGGAACCGTGAGTACGTTTGGTGTGAGCGGGAGCCTACTTGAGAGCAACATGATTATGTATGACCGCGCGACTGAAAATCTTTGGCAACAAAGTACCGGAAAGACCCTGGCTGGCTCATTTCATCCGAGCCAGCTTGACCTTGAAGCATTTCAACTCCTTACCCTGGGTGAAGTTCGAGACGCACACCCAAATGCCGTTGTTTTAAGTGAAGATACTGGCTACAGTCGAAACTACGCACGTAACCCATACGCTGGCTACGAGAGCGACAACCGCTTCGTGTTTGAACCAAGTGGAATAGACACAACTTTTGAACCAAAGACCATTATGGCCGTGTTCAGAGATGATGAAACCACCTTCGCTGCACCATGGCTTCTCCTTCGCGAAGCTGGTAGTGCTTCGGTAACTACTGGTGACACCACATACACACTCACTGCCACCGACACTGGAGAACTCACTATCATTGACAACAACGGAAATACATTCCCGTTCTACTTTGAGATGTGGTTTAGCGTTGCAGTACAACACCCAGAAACACTCATGGTAATCAACCCCTAGCTATGTCGAATGAAAAAACCACCATTTGCAAGCTCTGTCAGAAAGTCCTTGGTATCGACGAAGCACAGTCACATCACTGTGCTAACTGGTGTAGTGAGACAGAATCTACAAGCAAATTAGAAAATACTAACGAATCAGATACGTAATCTATGAAAACAATGTACGACGTAGTGGTAATTGGAGCTGGGTCAGGCGGACTCACAGCCGCGGTTGGTCTCAGCAAAGTTGGCAAAAGTGTACTTCTTGTCGAGCGCGAACATCTTGGTGGTGAGTGTACCAACTCTGGCTGTATACCAAGTAAAGCGCTTTTACATAACGCCAAGACATACCACCATGCCACAGAGATCGCGGGCAAGAATACGCAAACTGAGTCGTACCGAAATGAAGCATTCGCGTACGTTCGAGCCAAGATTGACGAAATTCTTGAAGAAGAGACCCCAGAAGCGTTTGAAAAGATCGGTATTACTGTGGTAATGGGCGAAGCTGAATTTACTGCACCCTGCTATGTGAGGGTTCACGAAACAATCTACCAATTCAAGACGGCTATCATCGCTACCGGTTCAAGTCCACGTATGATCGAAGTCCCTGGACTTGATTCGTCTTCTGTCCTCACAAACCAGAACATTTTTGCCCTGGACACCGTTCCGGAACGAACACTTATTATTGGGGCTGGCCCAATTGGACTTGAGATGGGGCAAGCGCTCGCCATGCTCGGAAGTAAGGTCACCATCGCAGCAATTGATACAGAGTTCGCCAGACTCGAAGATCCAGCCATTCGACCAATCCTTAAAAAGAAATTTGAGTCACTTGGCATTACTATCGAGTTGAGCGCCTTTATTCAGAAGGTCGAAAATGGCGTAGCTATTTTCGACCGCAAGGATGGTGAGATCGTGACGGACACTTTTTCGGTATCCTTTGACAAGGTGCTCATCGCCATCGGTAGAGTGCCTAATATTCCCAAAGGCCTTGAAGTGGCTGGCATCAAATCTGACAGTCATTGCGTAATGGTTGATAGTCAGTATCGTACAAGCAACAAGCATGTATATGCGATTGGTGATGTAGCACAAAGGCTTAAGTTCACGCACACCGCTGACGACACTGCACGACAAGTGGTGACTCGCATTGTTTCTCGAGGATTGCTTCGCGTAAACAAAAAGAAAGCAGTACCGAAAGTTACGTACACCCTCCCTGAAGTCGCCCAAGTTGGTCTCTCGTGGCACGAAGCAGTGGCAAAGTTTGGTGAGGATCGCCTCATGCGTATTGAAGTTCCATTTTCACAAAGCGACCGCGCCAAGACAGATGACGATACTAGCGGGGTACTGGTCGTGATTGCACGCCGACTTAATGGCGCGGTTTTAGGAGCACACATCATCGGACCAGCCGCCGGAGAGATCATCACACTCTTCACCCTTGCCATTGATCGAAAAATATCAATGTGGAAACTACGTTCCCTTATCTACGCCTACCCAACATACTCACTGATTGTGAAGAAAGCTGGTGACCAATTCTTTGCACGGCAATTGGCTGACCTTAAGTTAGATCTCTCACATGCAGTTAAGCGACACGCACCCAAAGCGATTGCATTCGTCTTCTGGATAGCGCTGATCTATTCATTCCAAAGTTATCGCATTGAGAATAATCTTTCATATTCTGATGTACTGCTGAGTCTGATTGATTTCTTCACCAGTACACTCTGGGGATCAGTCATCTATATGGTTCTCTATGCAATTCGGCCGCTGATTCTGTTCCCGGCTACACTTCTCACCGCTCTCTCGGGGACACTCTTTGGCTTCTGGTGGGGTGTCATCTACACAATCATTGGTGAAAATGCGTCAGCCAACTTTGCCTACTGGATCGGACGCTTCTTTGGGAAAGATATGAAGCTCGAAGATTCAATGATTGGTAATTGGGTCGAAGCCTTGCGGTCCCGACCGTTTGGAACAGTGCTCTTTATGCGTCTCTTCTACGTCCCGTTTGACCTCACCAACTACGGCTCGGGGATTATCAAAATTAACTGGCCATCATACTTCACAGCCACACTCATTGGTATCATGCCTGGACTCACCACCTTTGTGGCGCTTGGAGCTGCGCTTGACCTTAATCACTTCAGCGAAAATGGACTTACGTTTGATGCGTTCGATCCTCGGTTCTTGGTGCTGTCGGTAGTGATATTTATCGTTTCGCTTGGACTCTCCAGATTGTTAAAGCGCTGGCATGCTGAGCGAACATAGTACTATTTAGTTATACAGGACACACATTTGGTGCTTCGAGTTTTTTTAGCAGCAACCAGATTGAATAGAGTAGTAGAGCTACCCCTAAAAACCCAAACTCTTCACCACCAAAAGGTAAAAAAGCGAGTAGCCCGCCAGCTCCCACGAGCGAGAGTACGGCGGTGAGAATGAACGTTCCGCAAGCAGCGCATCCAATGCCAAAAATGCCGGCTACGAGGCCGCCAAGACCAGTCCCGCCAATTCCTCGAAGCGAGGCTCGGCTTGTTTTAGTTTTCCTTACGTAATACGTCAAAAGTGCTATTTGCAATCCAAACAAAATCGCAATAAGCAAGGTGTACGTAGCAGATACGAGTGTAAAGTTGGTGCCAATAGACTGGTAGAGTGTACCGAGAAAGTTGAGCTTATCAGCAAATGAAGCAGAAGAACTGAGTACACTCAAGATAAGCGCGGTATTTGGCAACCATACTGCACCGGTGAAAATTACCCACGCTGTTGCCACGGAGAGAAGTATTGATGATGGCTCCTTAAGTACTGCGCCGAGTATTGCGATGTGACGCATACATTACGTTTCACTGCGAGCTATTTCAATCAGTTGTTCGACAGCAGAGATAGGTTGTGCACCATTGATCGGGAATGTTTTTCCATTGGGTGCAATAAGAATACTCCACGGCGTCCCTCGACCACCAGTCGCTACTGCATTATTGAAGTCTGTGTCTACATCAGCCATTAACTCCCCTGAGTCCATACATGACTGAAACGCAGTTGCGTCAAGACCAATTTCCGACACGAGCTGTGGGATGACGGTCTCTATATCTGTCTGATTGTTTACTATTTCAACCCTTCTCGAGTGCTCGAACAAGCTCTCTTTTTGGTGAGCCGAATCGTGATGGAACCCAAATGATACCTTGCCCTGTAAGGCTTTGGTTGGTAACCTAAGTAAATCGTTAACAACCCTTCTCGAGAGGAGTAAAAAGTGACAAAAGTGACACTTTTTGACTAAATCTAAAACTGAGCGAAAATCCTCTTGTTTCTTGAATCAATCCTAATTTTATTGCCGTACGGCATAGGTATCTGTGGTTCGGTATGACCAAAATCCATGTTCTGCACAATTGGAATATTCATGTTGTATGCTCGTACAGTTTTAACAATGGCTTCTTGTTGTTCCTTTCGATAAACTGCACGCTCTTCTGGGTTACATAATTTATCGAATTCTCGTGCTTTTGCTCGGCCAACAACAATTCCTTTGATTCGTTCAAGAATACCTCGTTCGCCAAACGCTCTAAAGAATCGACTCACATAATCTGCTGAAGGTATTTCTTCCGAGGTTTCCATCATGAGTACAATATTCTCAAATTGCTCTAATGATGGGATCTCTACTCCATGCCGTAGCATTTCATCTACTGACTCAACACAACCACCCCAAAGCAGTCCTTCACTATTTTTATCTCCATCCCACGACCAACCTTCATTCGGTTCGTAATCCCGTTCTTTATCTAAAAGTGACTCGTCACCCCAATCTAGTCCAAGATCATTAAATGATTCACTCGGCAGTAGCTCAAATTCACCTTCGTCAAACAAAGCGTGCTCAATGTACTTTACCGTGTATGTATTCATTTCCTTTTGGTGTGCAAACTGTGTAAATAAAGCCGCGCCATAAAAAGATGGGATATTATTCAAAAAGAGGAAGTTAGCTAAGTGAGAATTGTCACTAAAGCCAAAGAAAGGTTTAGGATTGTTTACAAATGGTTCGGTCGGCAAGTTTTTGATATATATAACTTGAATATCGCCACCTAGTGTAGAAATGACTGCTTTAATTTCTGGATCAGAAAAAGCTGCGATTAAGTCGTTGGCTTTTTCTTCCAAAGTCGCATCAAGTTTTGCAGTGGCAGGATACAATACTGGCTCTAATTCAAAAACTTCACGAATGGAAGGTACCCCAAATTTGGCACACTCCTT
>CAYXOF010000009.1:0-18615 GCA_964466905.1 uncultured Candidatus Saccharibacteria bacterium
AAGCGCCTCCCTGAAGGACCGAGCCCCAAAGACACCCTGCGGACCCGCCACCGGTAGGCGCATTCCAAACAGTCGCACTAGCTCTGCTTGATGATCAGACTCATACTGCATCAAATTTGCAAAGGTCTTTTGTAGTGACTCCGCATTAACTGGGGTCATGGTAACCTGACGATCAAACTGGGCTTTGATGGCTCGAAGCGTTTCTGCCTGATCTGGCGATAGGTTGGGAATCTTCAAAAGCTGCTGATATTTTTCGGTAAATTCATGTTGTAAATCGTCTACGTGATGGTCGTCAAGAATACCGTCAATAAATGATTTCAGAGACTCGTGCATGACGGCTAGGCGACTTTGCTCGGCACCTTCTTTCAAAAGCCGCTCATAATTCTCGAGTAATGTCATTGCTGTTTGCTTTTCTTCTGCAGATGCTGTTGCACTTTGCTGGATACGTTCAATGAGCTGCTGCACCTCATGCTGATCTGGCAAGGTTGGCTCTTGACTACGCGATTCAGGCATATCTGGAGAAGATGCCGCAGACGCTACCTTAGTTTTACAGGTCGTCAATACCAGCTCTAGAGTTGCAATATTCACCTCCACTTCATGGCGTATACGTTGGTAAATGTCGAGCTGTGACACCGATACCTGATCGTCGTCATCGTGGTCAAGTGCATGTGTTACGTCGTAGAGCTGTTGCAGTCGATCCAAGGAATGCTGGTACTCATCGAGATAAATAATTACTTCCTCAGACCGAATGCCAGTGAAGGTCGTGTCCCAAACTGATAACGCATGTTGGTATTTCGTACATAAACGGTGGGTCTCAGTAACAAACACTGCAAGTGTTTGAGGGAGTGATTCGGGTAGCACGTCAACCTCGGGCACAGCTTCTGGCTGTGGACGATTATCGTTTGCAGGAACTATGGAAATAGGTACATCTGTTACTGCATCTTCCTGGTCAAGCACGTTCGGAACGGACTGAGGCGTATCCGCGAGCGTTTCGTTGAGTGCTTCGACTTCTGCAACAACACTGTCATACCGACGCATAAATGCATCATAGTGTTCTTGGATGTCACCCTGAGACACGTGCTCAGCCTGGTTCTGATGATCCGCTTGAAGCTGTGCCTCTGCTTGACGCAGCATCGTTTGCAACACCTCATATGCTTCCGTGAGCTGTTCGAGATATTCTTCTAGGCGGGCGGTATCTATCTCTCCGGCTGCTGCCGGGGTTAAAAATTCAGATTCACAGGAACGCGCATCAGAGAATGTTTCCAGGAGATGCTGCCGAAGCTGAGCCAATCCACTCGCATCAAAATTTACATATTGGTCATACTCTCTGGTCGCCGCTTCAGGAGTCTGCTCTACATCAATGTCCCGCCACTCCTCAGGGTATAATTCGACTGTTGGCCTGGCGGGGGTGGGCCCTGCCTCTGTCACAGTCAGCCTAGTGCCACCGCTCGCTCGTGACTGCGTGTGTCGCTCGTGACTTCGTTGTGAAGGGTGTCCCATACCTATTATTCTACCTTACTGGAGGCAATACTGGAGGTGGGGGTGGGGGTGGTTTTCGGTAACGCTCAGCGATTTCCGCTTCGATCACCGCTCGTGACCGACCATACCGAATGTAACTCTCGGCGATCAGGCGAGTGCCTTTGGTCCGATCGCTTGTGGGAGGCGGCATCGCTGCCACACTGAACGCTGGGGTCGGAGTACCGTTGGCAAGTACACGCATCACCGCATTATAATTTGGGGTGTTCATAATATCACTTGCTGTAAAGGCTGGCGCAAACTGTGGTTCCAGCGCCACCGCGTCTTCGTTACCAACCCGAAATGCTGCCATTGACCCGACGTTACCAAACACAGCGTCACGAATGACTGGGTCTAACTGTGCGATGAACTGATGCGCTACGGTAAGTCCGAGTTTGTACTTTCGGGCCTCTGACAAAATGGACGCAATCGATGGCGTCGAAATATTTTGAAATTCATCAATGTGTAAGAAAAATGGTGGGAAACTCATCGTCGGATCGTCCACACGTGATAACGCAGCCATCAAGATCTTCCCCACGAAGATCATGCCGATAAGGTTGGCATTGATCTCCCCCAAACGACCTTTCGAGAGATTTACGAGCAAGATCTTCCGCTCATCCATGAGCTGTCGAAAATTGAACGCACTGTGTTGTTGCCCGATGATCGGACGAATGTAGTCGTTAGCGGTGAGTGGATCAATTTTTGACACAATGTACGGTACGATATTCTCAAGCGACGCTTCTCCACCAGCCTTTCCAGCAATTTCACGCCAAAACTGGACGACCGTTGGATTCGTTGCCTTTTCGAGTTTCTTCCGCCGAAACGAAGCGTCTGCCATCACTCGTGAAATATCCATGAGCGTATTACCACTCTCGGGATCCTCCATCACGAGCATCGTCGCGTTTCGGAAATACTGCTCAAACATCGGACCCATACTCTCAGGATTGGCACCATAGAGCTTTTGAAAGATCGACAACAGTTCATTTACAATGAAGGTTTTTTGCTCCGGCTTGCTCGGATCATACTCGAGCATGTTAAGTCCAATCGAACTATCGAGGTAGGACGGGTCGAAGTAAATCACGTCCTGCTCACGTTCAGGTGGAATCGCTCCCATCACATCCTGGATATCAGTCCCATGGGGATCAATCATACACACCCCGGCTCCAGCTCGGATATCCTGCACAATAAGATTTTGCAAAAATACCGACTTACCCGTTCCAGTCTGTCCAATCACATAGAAGTGACGCATACGGTCTTTTTCAGTGAGGAAAATCTGCCGCTCACTGCCTTGGTGTCGATTGATACCAAGCAGTGTACCGGAGATGGGCATCTCCGTCGGCGCAGGAGCTGTTCGTGAGTGTGATTGCTTAAACTGCGGCGCTGCACTCGTTCCCTCACCCGGAAAATGAATTAATGTAGAAAGCTCAGTAAGTGACAGCGGGAGAATATACTTACTAGACAATTCCCGAAAGGAGAAGGCTTTTTCAGCTAGCTTCAGCGCATCGCCACGTGGGCGTACAAGTTTAATTTGGTTACTATCTACTGTATCGAATTGATTAAAGGTTGATTCAATTTCGGTCAAAATCTGGCCGGCTCGCTCAGGTGTTTTGGCAGACGCAACCACTCTGACGTTCACTTCAAAAATTGGAGCTGTGATCTTCGCTTTAAATAATTCCAGCGCCGCCGTATCCACGACCGGTGGTGGTTCTGGCGATTCGGCTTTTTTCTTACTCGCAAATAACAAATCGGACACGGTGGCGAGCGCATCACCAACAAAGGTACTCCTCGCAATCGCCTCTCGCGGTTTCATTCCCTTTTCAACCTGTTTAATAATTTCTTCATACTGTTTGCGGTACTCTGTTCGAGGATATCTGATCACGAACTGGACCGCCGCCCCGCCGCCCTCACGTTCAATCTTGGAAAATGCATTCAAGACGACTGCCAGCGGGTCGGACGTGAAAGTTGTAGATACCTTAAGCGGATATATGGGATGTTTCGCGAGCGACATCTCAGCTACCAAGGTAGCCCCGCCATCGACGTAAATATTGTAGTCATGGGACTGCACAGTTAGCACTGCATGGGGAAAAAGCGAGAGGGTTTGTTTTTCAAACAGCGTAGTAAATTCGTTTGGCACTGCAACATAGAAAATAATATCGTCACTATTATCAGCTACCGCGATCTCAATAACGAAATGATTACCTGCTTTCTGTGATCCGATTGTACGAAGCCCCGTGAACAACTGCTCCATCGTCCCCACCAAATCAGCCAGCACGGGAGTTGCAGTCTTTGTCGTCATCGCCGGGATCGCGACCTCATAGAGCGTCATATGGAGCACGTGCCACGGGGGCACGCCCTCCTTTAAATCCTGCACATTGGTACCAGTACGAATGGACTCAATCAACCGACGATGGACCTCATCAATAATGTACGCATTATCGGTACGTGCGAGTACTTCAAGGGCATTCTTAATCCCCTTTTCCTTAGCCACCACCAATATCTCTTCCACTGGATCAAGGGCGGTTTTCACCAGTTCCGACGCTGCCACTAGGTCTACGGCCGGCATCTGATGCTGCGGATCTAGAATTGAGCGCGGGGTAAAACTGGTATATTCATGCAGCTCTTGCTTGGCAAGTGTTTCAACATCTGCCTGATCTATTTCGGGGGTTCGGGATAGCAGCTCTCGCTCTCGCGCCGCAATCTGTTCACGGAGAAATGCAATTTCCTCTTCAGGGGTCGAAAACCGCTTCGGGAGTCCTTCAGGCATACCACCATAGTACCGCGGAGGTACCTCGGCTTATCAGCACTATCCACTGTTTACGTGTGTCGGGTGGTTTCACCGCTTCACTAAAATTGCTCGCTTGTACGTACCGAGATGCTCAAGTGCAGTACCGGTTCCTTTTGCAACACAGAAGAGGGCCTGGTCCGCCACCTTCGCTTTCACACCTGTTCGGCGTTTAATGAGTTCAGGAAAATTGCGCAGCTGTGAGGTACCGCCAGTCATAATAATGCCCCCATCGATAATGTCCGCGGCGAGCTCGGGGGGGGTATGTTGAAACACCTCTTTAATCGCACTCACCATCTCACGGAGTTCGCGCCCAATCGCGCGCACCACTTCATTACTGCGAATCTCTGTCGTCCGCGGTAAACCTGACAACAAATCAATACCTTTAATATCCATCACAAGCTCTTCCTCGAGCGGCAGGGCTGAACCAACCGTAATCTTAATATCTTCAGCAGTCTTCTCTCCGATCGCGAGGTTACGGCTTTTCTTTACATAATCAATAATGGCTGCATCAATCCGATTCCCAGCGCACTTTACTGAATTAGCCGCTACGATCCCACCGAGCGAGATCACCGCCACATCGATCGTTCCGCCACCAATATCAACGATCATGTGCCCCTGCGGCTCATAAATCGGTACACCCGCTCCGATCGCCGCGAGAATCGGCTCCTTCACCACGTAGGCATTTTTTGCTCCAGCCTTGATGGCCGCCTCGATCACCGCTCGACGCTCAGTCGAGGTCACCCCAGCCGGCACCGATACCATCACATCTGGTCGAAATAAGCTATACCGACTAAGCGCCTTCCGAAAAAAGTAACGGAGCATTGCCTCCGTCACCCGGTAGTCAGCGATCACGCCGTCTTTCATCGGCCGATACGCGCGGATACTCTCAGGCGTACGGCCGATCATGAGTTTTGCCTCAGTACCAACCGCCAGCACCTTATCATCATCTGAGATAGCCACCACGGACGGCTCATTGAGCACAATGCCCTGTCCTGGTACAAACACAAGAATATTGGTGGTACCCAAATCGATACCGAGCTTCGGACTCATGTGAGAAAACATAGGTACATGTATAGTACCGCTTTTCCACAATTCCACAATGACAGACACTATAGCATATATGCTATAGTGTCTGTCATATGCAACACATTGGACACCGTATCGCTGACATCCGTGAGACCCAAGGTATGACCCAGGCTGCCCTCGCCAAAAAAATTAAAACCACCCAAAGCGCCATCGCGCGGATGGAGTCAGGTCGGCAAAACATTAGTGCTGATATGCTCAAGCGCATCAGCCATGCACTTGGTAAAAATCTGGTGACGCTCTCGCCTGGTACCATGAATGTACAAATTGATGGCGGGCACAAACTCTCGGGCACAATCGAAACAAACACCTCCAAAAATGGTGCAGTTGGCCTTCTTTGTGCTTCGCTCCTCAATCGGGGCATAACAACCCTCAAACGGATGCCACGGATCGAGGAAGTGCACCGTATCATAGAAGTACTCGAGAGTATTGGTATGAAAATTGAGTGGCGTAACAGTGACGTCATCATCACCCCACCAGTACAATTTGATCTCACCGCCATCAATACAGATGCCGCTAAACGCACCAGAAGCATCGTCATGTTCATTGGCCCCCTCATCCATCACCTCACACAATTCTCACTCCCACAATCTGGTGGCTGCAAACTTGGAAGCCGTACGGTGAGACCACACTTCTACGCCCTTGAAAATTTTGGCGTCAACATCAAAACCACTGCAGACACCTTCGAAATCAAGCGTAAAAGAATACGGCCTGCTGACATCATTCTCTATGAATCGGGTGACACCGTAACCGAAAATACCTTATTCGCAGCCGCTCGTACGCCAGGAGTCACCACCATTAAGTACGCGAGCGCCAACTACATGGTACAAGAAATCTGCACCTTCTTAATTGCGCTTGGGGTCAAGATTGAAGGTGTCGGCACAACCACCCTTATTGTTCATGGTCTTTCGGACATCAACCAAAACATCACCTATACCCTCGCGGAGGACCCGACCGATAGCATGTTTTTCTTAGCCGCTGCCTTGGTTACGAAATCACAGATCACCATTACACGCTGCCCCATTGAGTTCTTAGAGCTTGAGCTACTCGTACTCGAAAAAATGGGCGCTCGATTCAACATCTCAAAACCATATCTTGGGCACAATGGACAGGTAAAATTAGTGGATATCACCACCCATCCTGCCCCGCTCTCCGCTCCACCAGAAAAAATTCACGCTCGCCCATACCCAGCTATTAATGCGGATAATCTCCCCTTTTTCGCTGTCATTGCCACACAAGCCGCTGGTCAGACCCTGATTCATGATTGGATGTATGAAAAACGAGCCATTTACTTCACGGAGCTTGACCGCCTCGGAGCTGAGACAGTGCTCGCCGATCCACACCGTATATATATCACTGGCCCCACCCCGCTCCGCGCCGCCGAGCTCGTCTGTCCCCCAGCCCTTCGGCCAGCAACCATCCTCCTGATCGCCATGCTTGGAGCATCTGGCCAATCTGTCCTCCGCAATATTTACAGCATCAACCGGGGCTACGAGAAACTCGTCGAACGACTCTCATCACTCGGAGCATCCGTCGCCTACGTTGATGAATTCTAGCGTACAACACAGCGTGCGGTAATTTGTTACAATGAGTACCATGTATGTGGTTTCCGTCATCCCCTTTGTCCGTGGTACCCAGATTGAAACCCTAAGTTATTTCGCTGGAACGGCCTTCGTACCTGGTAGTATCATCACCATTACCATCAGGAACAAGCAAGTCCAAGGGCTCGTCACAGCCTGTGACCCTGCACAACACGCAAAGAGTTCGGTAAAGTCAGCGCACTTTACCCTCCGTAAATTACCCGAGCAGGTAGACGTGACCGTCCTCCCAGAAACGATTATTGCCACCGCCACTAAATTAACCGAACTATACCCCGCGAGTATGGGATCGATTCTGTATCAATTGATCCCGCCTCCAGTACGAAACGGCACAAAACCCTACCCACGCTCCGATTCATATATTACCCATACCCCGGCAGACACACACGTACTCACCGCCACCTATGACGATCGCTTACGTCACTACCAAAGCCATATCCGCGAACAATTTGCCCACCGTGGATCGGTCGTCTTAGTAGTGCCAACCACTGCTGCAATTGCAGATTTTGCGACCACTCTGGGACATGGTATCGAAGAGCGCGTGATCTGTTTATCGGGAAATAATACGACTCGTGCACAAGCCACAGCCCTTGAACGCTTCGCTGACGTATCAATGGCCCGGCTCATTATTACTACGCCGAGCTATGCCTACCTTGATCGCGTCGATATCACGAGCATCATCGTAGAAGAAGCCGCGAGTGGTCACTACAAAACTCGCACCAAGCCCTATCTCGATCACCGGGTTGCACTCAAAACATACGCCTCAATTGGTGGACGCCAACTCCTCTTTGCCGATACCGTCCCCCTCGTCGAACACGAATACCAACGTCGAGCGGATGTGTTCAACACCGCCGATAGTGAGGTCAAACGGATCGCCCTGCCAGGCAAACTAACCATTATCAATCAGGCCGATAAACCAAGCATTGAAGCTCCCTTTCAACTCTACGCCACTAAAACTGTCTCAAGAATCCGCCGGATCCTTGAGGGGCGAGGTCGCGTCTTCTTGTTTGGAGCCCGGCGCGGCCTCGCCCCGGTCGTGGTCTGTGTCGACTGTGGACACATTTTCCGTTGCCCCGATTCTCACACCCCCTACTCCCTCCTCCGCACCAACCACCACGGCACAGAAGCTCGTTGGTTTGTCTCTACTACCTCAGGTCGGCGCGTCCGGGCAGCCGACACCTGCCCACAGTGTGGCTCTTGGCGACTCCGCGAACGCGGGATCGGTATCCAGCACGCGTATGACGAATGGCGGTCAATTATGCCTGAATACCCCACTATCCTTTTTGATACCACTACTGCCTCTACACAAAAACGCGCACAGCAACTCATCGACGAATTTTACGCCACTGATGCAGCCGTGCTCGTTGGCACCACCATGGCGCTTCCCTATCTCACCAAACCCGTCACGAGCAGTGTCGTAGTCTCCTATGATGCGACCCGCACTATCCCCAGCTGGCGAGCAGACGAAGCAACCTTTCGTCTGCTGCTTCGACTCCGTGAACAGAGTGATACTGATGTTCTCGTCCAAACCCGAACTGAGCCAGACAGCATTCTAGAATATGCCGCCAGTGGCTCACTTGAGCGATTTTATGATGATGAACTCACACTTCGTGAACAGCTTTCCTATCCACCCTTCCGAACCCTCATGCTCCTCACGTGGGTAGTATCGAAGCATACCGCCGCCCTTGAAACACTACTCCAAGCCGAACTCTCCACCTGCACACCGCGCTTCTACCCCAATCCACACAACAGTGGCCCGCGCGAACTGCGTCATTGTCTCTGTAAACTTTCCGCCGGGGATCAGCTCGCGCGCGCCCTCACCGTTGCGAGACGTCTCCCTCCCTATGTCAAAATTGAAATGAATCCTGACCGCATCGTGTAGTTGACAGATGGTCAAAAATCCTGATGATACTGGCAAGTTGATCTTTAGAGGGACACCATCGATGCTACTCGAACTTGCCTACGCCCAACCCTGGGCGACGAAGTCATTCTTGGTAGCGCTTGGCTTGGTACCACTCATGGTTGGTATCCCAGTACTTTCTCAACTTGGCTTACCGAGCCACCTGACACTCATCGCCTGGGGTACCGGTTGCCTGCTGTTCCTCCTCCAAACCGCCAGTTTGTCGGGTGTATCTCCGCAAGGATGGCTCGTCTTTGGAGTGATGATCGGCATCGGATACTTGATCGGCGGACCGATGAACCTACTCTCCGGACAAGCTGCTTTAGAAGCCCCGAACCCTGGTATTGCCCAAGCCATTACCTCAGTGAGTCCACTCTTGACCATGGTGGTGTTCTTGCTACTGCAACATGTCTGGCCGCATCTCCGATGCGAACCACTCAGCCATCTCAACATCGCTGGAGTGATCCTCCTCATCGTCGGCGTCGGGCTCATACTCCATAAATAATAAAGCCCTTCGTGATTCAGACGCGCCCCTTGCATGAGTGGCGCGTCTTTACATTCATACAAACAATACGTATAATCTGGCCAATCACTTATGGCAAAACTCGTCCCCGAAAATCACCCCGCCCTCCATACCATCGCTGAGGAAATTACCCCAGAAGAATTCGCAAGTGGTGTTGTTACGAAACTCCTCAAGGACCTTCGCCAAGCGATCAAAACCTACAAAGTCGACGGGTATACGGCGGTCGCCATCGCCGCACCTCAGATTGGCGTGAGTAAGCGGATGTTTTTAATTGAGGATCAAAGTGGTAAAGAGCCAGACCGCCTCCCCACTATCGTCGCCATCAACCCTCGCTTTACCAAAGTCTCAAAGAAGACCCACGTCGTGGGTGAAGGCTGCCTTTCTGTCCCTGATCTCTACGGGGTCGTGAAGCGTCACACCAATGTCACCTTAGAAGCCCTCGATGAGCATGGTCAGCACTTCACCCGTGGCGCTGGTGGCCTCTTAGCCCAGATCATGCAACACGAATACGACCACCTCGACGGCATCCTCTTCACCGACCGTGCCGAACAAATCTGGGACAAAGACAAGGTCCCGAAAACCCAATCCCGCGAAGCGGCGTAAATTATGAAGTGGGCTTTTTTTGGAACCCCAGAACTCTCAGTCTTGGCCCTTGAAGAAATGGCAAGCTTGAACTGCAGGCCCGACATTGTTGTATGTAACCCCGATACTCCTGTTGGCCGCAAACAACTCATTACTCCCCCGCCGACAAAAGTCTGGGCTGAAACCAATGGTATAGCAGTATTCCAGCCAGCGAGTCTAAAACACGAAACTGAACTCACTCCACTGACCAAGGAAGACTGGGATTTTTTTGTGGTTTTTGCCTACGGTAAAATCATGCCGGAGTGGCTCATCAACCTTCCAAAATACGGCACAATTAATGCCCACCCCTCGCTCCTTCCCAAACTCCGTGGTGCGAGCCCGATTCGGAGCACCCTCCTCCACGACCTCTCAGCCGCTGGGGTCACGATCATTGAGATGGATGCCGAACTTGACCACGGACCGATCCTGACACAGCTACCCGTCACCCTTGAAACACCGATCCCTGGTCGAGATCTCGATACCATGCTCGCTCGAATATGTGGCGACCTCCTTGTGCATGTCATGCAAGAAATCATGGCCAAAAAAATTACTCCTCGCGCACAACCACACGAAGACGCCACTTTCTGTACCAAGATTACGAAGGATATGGCTGAACTCGCGATTGATCCTCACCAACTCCCAACGGGCGACGAAGCGCTCGCGGTATATAAGAAAATCTGTGCCTTCGACGGCTGGCCTGAAGCATTTTTCATCCATCAAAACCAACGCGTCAAAATTAAACGTGCTACCCTTACTCCAACAGGTACACTTGAAATCACCCGCGTCACTCCGGAGGGAAAATCTGAAATGGCGTTTACTCAGTATCTTTCTGTCCTTGCATCTCGTGAAGGATGACGATCCGGCCATACGCTGCATCACGCAGTGTCCGCGCAAACGTAGCAGTAAAATCTTGATCCATTTTGGATCGTAAGTAACTCTCTACCTCTTCAAGGTACATACCACTCAGCCGATCGAGTAGATCCATATGTGGCACCGCCAATTCAACCTCAGTGACAAGGTCGTTATGGGCAACTTTATTATCAAGTTCATCCAAAAATGATAGCCATTGTTCTAATTCCTCTTGAATGACTTCCTGCTTTACCTTTCCTGCTTCCGGGGCAGCCTCCATGCCTATATGGATTTACGTAACATCTCCTTCCCGGCGCGAGCCCCCTTTTTAAAGAGCGTCTCGCCCTTTTTCTTCGTACGACGCAATTCCTTATCAAGTTCATTGCGTACCTCATCAAGCGCTTGCTCGAGGGATTCGAGTGTAGCTTCTGCTCGGTAGAGCGAGCCGTCCACCGTAAGGTTTGCTTCTACTCGATAGACTGCGCCCGCCTTCTTCGGAGCGACTTTTTCAAATTCAATTTCACACAACACTGTTGCATCATCACGCCAATATTTAGCGAGCGCAGGGTATTTAAGTTCAATCAATGCTTCAGCGGGATGTGTGTCGGGCAAATTATTTCGTTTGTAGGTGAATTGCATAGTATATGTAACATTAGTCTACTAACCGAACCGAACAAATTTTTCGTGAGTGTTGGTGCCCACTCACGAGGCGCACCTGCGAAGTAGTTACTCCGTAATGTGTAGCAATCATTGCGATGACTGCTTGGTTGGCCAGATTCCGCTCGGCCGGTGCTTTAGTTTCGATCTCAAATCGATCTTCCCCTATCTGTCGTATCACGTCACGCCTCCGTCCGGCATACACCGTGACACGAACGTAAATGCTTTTATCCTTCACAGGCGACGCACGTGTCACCACCCATATGCACACGTGGCCGGGCTGGCGCAGTCGCCTCTGCTTTATGTTCTCGAATGTAGTCGATAATGTCACTTGATTCGTACATTTCTACCCCATTTTTTTCATCCACCAAATACGGCACCATGCGCTTGCCACCGCGCGCAATCAATTCTTCTGCGAGTGACTCATCGTCACTAATATCCTTCAGATCAAGCGGCACACCAAGATTATCGGCCATCTGGAGGACACGCTGACAAAACGGACAGGACGGCTTGTAGTAGAGGGTAAACATAGAAATAATCTTAATACCAATAACTCCTACAGTATACTACGAATCAACCGTTGCGTCCTTTCAGTTGTGCCCCACCGAGCCATGGTATAAGTTGAATAATTTATACTTTTAGGTACAATGGTCGCTACGTGTCGCAACTCGATACGGGTACACATACCATCTTCCGCGGTAGCTCAGTGGTAGAGCAGGTCGCTGTTAACGACTTGGTCGTAGGTTCGAATCCTACCCGCGGAGCAAAATAAAACACACAATACGTCCTTATTTTTAGGGACGTGTTTTGTTAATAATGAGTTACCTAGGATAGGATTCGAACTTTATTATGAATCAATAGTTTTGTATATTTTTGATTTAGTTAAAATGTATATCACTACATATAGTAAAAGATTGATACTTGCGTGGAGCATAAATAAATAGTAAAGACCATACTGAAAACTAATTAAATAAAATGCTAGTGGCGCAAGTACCGTTGACAGTACAAGCCAATATGTACCAAATATCCTACCAAACAATTTGATACCTGGAATATGAACAGTGAAAACTACTAGTGTGAATATAATCAATGGAACGTAGTTATTTTCAAAATAACTTATAAGCGACAGTACAAGCACGAATACAACTACATCTTGAAAAAAGATCTCAAATAGTTTCGTGGTGTCAGCTAATGGATTAAGCTCAATGATAGAACGATATTCGTCAGGAATCGTATTAATACTTACTACTTCATCCTTTTTGATTGTTCTCATCCATAAAATTGAGAACGATAAGTATAAGGAAACAACTAGTAGTAATAGTATAGAAACAGTAAACGAGGGTACTGAAATAGCAGTGTCATAAAGTGTCAGCAATAGTATTGAACTTCCCACCAAAATCGGGATAAACAAAGTAGCTTTTTCACTATATGAATACTTCTTTTTCAAAAACAGTCTACCATTTAAAGTCGCAGCAATAAGTACAAAAAGTAATACTGGAAATACTATATCTGACATAAATTGTTCCAATTAGTATAGTAAAATTACTCAGCTAACGCTATTAAATTGTTTATGGCTTTCAAGTGATACTCGGCGTTTGAATACTCACCAGCCCAATCAAAAGCTCGAAATGCGTCCCTCCATTCGAGCACGTTTGGTCCTATTAGAACCAGCAAAAACCACCCTTATTTTTAAGGGTGTTTTTGATGGTAAAAAGTTATAAGTTGTTTAATAGGTGTAAAGCAACAGAATTACTTATAATTCATATCTGGTCACTCGTTATAATAGTGGTATACTGAAAGTATATGAATACATCGTTCGCACACCATTTTTACTTCTTGGTACTAGTAGCTATACTAGTACTTTTATTACCTGTTTTAACTGCACTCGCTCAACAAACTGAATCAGAAGCAAACCTTGACGCTAGTGCTTCAGCTAGCTCTTCACTACAAACAAAGGTTGACGCTGGCAATGCTTTGAATTCTATTTCAGACGCCGTAGTAACTGATTCAGCTGATACAGATGAATACGGAGATTCTTATAATGAAATGCCTCCTAGAGATATTGATAAACCATCCTTGACGCCTGGTGAAGATGGTTACATTCCGAACATTAGAGAAGGAGGACAAACAGTAGAAGCGGGAAATGTCCCAGAAACACAGCAACAACAGAATGATGATAACGATGGTGACGGCTGGGCCGATGAAGCAATCACTGCCACTGGTGACTTAACACCCATTTACCCTCCAAGACCAAGAGGAGGTATACTAGTAACAGACAATGACTCAGATGCTGCTGCTATAAAAGGGACATCAAAAACTACTGTTTGGTCGGTGGAAGAAGGTGCAGCGAGTATGGCAGGTGGAGGTGCTGGAAAAGTAACCTTTAAAAGTAGACTACGTGAAGCTGGACTATCAGAAGGAGCCGCCACAGAATTTCTTGCTAAGTTAGATCGTATCAAAATTGATGTTATTCTTGATGAAGAAATCAATGAAGTAGACGGTTCAACAAGTCAATGGAGTTTACACAACATCACAATTTCGGCCGATGATTTAAAAGACTGGACGGACACTGACAGAAAATCGTACCAAGCGCTTAAACAGGCATTCAAAAAAGAAAGCCCTGAATACGCTAGTCTGCTATTGGTTGAACATATGCTTGAAGACGATCGTGTCGAATCAATCATCAGCAATGAGACATCACTCAATATACAGTATCGAGCAAAAATCAAATTGTTTGGTATTATTCCTTTAGAAGATACTGTAGTGGCCACCCTGCAACTTCCTGGTGTTGATGATGTGGTATGGGATATGCGTATAGCAGTTGATTGGCCTTGGTATGCACGCTTCTTAAGTACAAAAGAATCGGCTGACACTATTGATGAAACAGTTCTGTCAGTAGCTAAGAAAGCTAAATTTAAGGCAGGTAAAGCCTTAGCTGAAACTGTTAAGTGATTCTCTTAAAACAATCTTTACAGGTGATGTTATGTTATATGGTATAAATCCGTGAAGACAAGGTTTATACGACCAAAGTGGTCGATTTAAGCCACTTCTTGCACTTCACCTGTTTTAATAAGCTCTTTCAAATAACACAGGTTTCTCCACGTATTTTGCATATATTCCTTATCTGAAAGAATGGATATAAGTGGGTGATGGTGCGGGAGCCCCTTTGGTCCTATTAGAACTAGCAAAAAACAACCTTATTTTAATGGGTGATTTTAGGTGTGAAAGTTATAAGTGGTTTTGTTGGGTGGGGCTAACAAGACAACTTATACAAATGGAGTACAATAGTAAGTATGGAACACAACCACTCGCATTTAAAGATTCATAATGCTTCAGGTTCGATGGGACACTCGGTCAAAGATTTTTATCCTCTACTCGGCATCCTTGCGCTTGTTGGTGCATTGACCACAGTTGGTGTATTAGTTTTTGCACAAGATGTGATGTTTGCTTTTATGGGATACTTTTTCTTAGTGTTTGGGGCTCTGAAAGTTGCAAGAATAAATGGCTTTGTTGAAGCCTATCAAATGTACGATGTGTTAGCCAAGCGAAGTAAAGCATATGCCTACCTCTATCCATTTCTGGAACTTGGTTTTGGCGCAGCCTATCTCTTGACTTGGCAGGTTGAAATCGTGTCGGCAGTTGTGGCACCAATAATGCTCATTGGGGCGTATGGTGTATATCTAAGGCTACGAGAACGAGAAGAGATACCGTGTGCGTGCTTAGGCACGGTGTTCAAAGTACCGATGACGTGGGTTACACTCGGAGAAGATTTATTAATGGCAGGTATGGCGGTGATGATTTTGCTAGAATCATAGTATGAAGATTTTGGCAGGAACAATTTTGGCACTCTTTCTCGGAATAATGTTCGTGAGCTTGTTTCATATGTCAGGTGGAATGGATATGTCACACAGTATGAGTGATTGTCCGTTTATAGCAGACCAAGAAGTTATCTGCGCAATGAATTTAGGTGAGCACATTAGTGCCTGGAAGTCAGTCTTTTTTAATCTTATTCTTTCCGCGTTTACACTCCTGCTGTCTATTGGGGTGGTACTTTTGATTGTTTCCACCGCACCCCACCTGCTAAAAAAGCCGATACTCTATCAAATTCCAATTCGCTGGTCATACATACAGCATAAAACCTACACCTATACAGTCCGTTCTCTGCAAGAACTGTTTTCAAACGGCATTCTTCATCCTAAACTTTTTTAGTGTATAAATTTCTATTTTATTAAAATTAACCTAAATTATAATGAACAATCAAACAATTTTAGTTGCCATTATTACTCTCCTTATTGGTGGCATTGTAGGCTACACACTTAATGCACAAACAAATAATCACTGGGGCTCAGGAATGATGTCACAGGATTCACGCACAAATGGAATGATGGGTATGCCCCGTACGCCAGACGGCCCAATGATGAGTAATAATGATGGCGGAATGGGTATGGGCAGTATGAATGGAATGGACCATATGATGAATATGATGGTTTCAAGTGAGCGCGAGTTTATCGAGGGAATGATTCCACATCACCAAGAAGCGGTCGATACAGCCAAAGAAGTGATTGCCCGCGGCGGCACGACACCCGAGATTAGAGCATTAGTAGAAAATATTGTTGTCGCTCAGGAGGCAGAAATAGCACAGATGAAGGCGTGGTACCGAGACTGGTATGGTGAGGAATATGCTGACACTGGTGAGTATATGCCGATGATGCGTGACCTCAATCAACTTTCAGGTGAAGCACTCGACCGCACCTTCCTTGAAGATATGATTATGCACCATATGGGTGCAATTATGATGGCACGGAGTGTCCAGCCATACATTGAGCATTCTGAAATTGAGAATCTCACACAAGCGATTGTCACCACACAATCAGATGAAATTCGCTTGATGCGTCAGTTATTGGGAGGACTCTAGGTAGTTCCATCGAACGAAAAACAGTCTCTTCGGGGGCTGTTTTTGCTTATGTATAACTCCGTGAAGATAGGGTTTAAGCGTCCAAAATTGCTCGTTTTAGGCTACTTTCTGCTCATCACCAGCTTTTTATCAGCTCCTTCAAATAACATAAGTTTCTCCACGTATTTTGCATATATTCCTTATCCAACAGGATGGATATAAGTGGGTGATGGTGCGGGAGCCACTGACGTAAGTCCCTAGAAGGGGATCTTTGCTATAATAGCTAAATGAAAAAAGAATTCACAGCCGACGGAGCAAAAGTGTTAGGAGAAAAAATCGGTATTGATTTTATTGAGTATAATCTTGAAGAGTTTAGAATGGGTCTGGCTGTTGAGCTGGAGCATGGGTCAGCTGATCCGGAAACAAATGTGACCAACGATGATGAAGTAATGACAGCAAAAATAACGTGGGCACACCTAAAGGAAATTCCAGACTACTATACGCGTTTGCTAAAAATGGAAAAAGAGGCTGGTTCTTAACTTACACAAGTTCGAACCGCCTCTACTAGCAGAGCGAGTAAACAAAAGCACCCTTTTGGGTGCTTTTGTTTTTACAATTTCACTTAATGACCCGATTTTAAATGGTGTAACCAAGAAAACTATTTCGACTTGATGGAATCAAGCATCGCCGCGGTTGACGCCATATCTCGGTTCGCGCCCGCATCGATAATGATGGTATTCCCGTGAGCTGCTGCACTGGTGATCGCATCAATGCGATTCGTATCGGTTAAAAACTGGATTGCCTGTGATGGATTGAGGCCAGCTCGCTCCATCGTCTTCATCGCTTCCTCAAGTCCACGAGCGACAGCTTCGCGCATTTGGGCCATTCCCTCCCCTTGGAGCTTCTTACTCTCAGCTTCAGCTTGCGCAGCACCCACGAGCTTAATACGCTCTGCTTCAGCTTCATTGCGTGCTGCCTCCATGAGGCGCTTACTCGCGATCACTTTGTTAAATGCATCACGCACCTCCACACTCGGCTGTGGCTCATCGACGAGAACGTTTTCGATAATGTACCCAAAGCGTGTGAAGGAAGCGGCAAGCGCTGATTGTACCTGCTGCTCCACTGAGTCACGATTGGCATAGAGTTCGGTCATTTCCATACCAGAGGCAGTCTGTCGCACATTATTCAAGACGTACGAGGTAATCTGTCGCTCTGGAGCCTCAAGCTCATAGTGCGCTTTCACCGCACCAGCTGGATCATCACTCGCGCGGTACTGCACCTTCACAGGCAGTGTCATGAAAGCATTATCACTTGTCTTGACTGACACGTCAGCGTGGATTTCTTGGAGCTGCAGATTGACCCGAGCCACAATGGTGGTGATGGGCCACGGTAGCTTTACGCGTAGTCCGGGGAACACCGCCTCAACGTGGGGTCGTCCAAAGGTTTCCAGAATGACCGCCGTCTTCCCTCGTACCACGAAGATCATCGAGGGCAGGAAGATTACTGCCAGGATGAGAAAAATGAGCCAAAACATAGAAATCGAACGTTATAAAGTAATATCTGCATTATAGCAGAAAACCCTACACTAGTAGATTAACTGTTTATTGTGGACACCTTACATCGACTCTACCACCTTCCTTTCCGTAGTTAGGAACGGCGAATTTATGCTACGATGAAATGTATCATGTACACAGCAACGACCTGGGATGTGATTGTCATCGGCGGGGGTCCAGCGGGGATGATGGCCGCTGGGCGAGCCGCCGAACGTGGCGCGCGGGTACTGCTGCTAGAAAAGAACCTTGGCTTAGGCAAAAAACTGCTTATCACTGGCGGTGGAAGATGTAATGTCACGAATGACGAACCAGAGCTCCGGACGCTCTTAGTGCACTACCGCCACGCTCGCGATTATCTCTTCTCCCCATTTTCACAATTTGATAACCACGCGACCCGAGCGTGGTTTGCAGCGCGTGGAATGGAGACGAAGGTGGAAAATAACTACCGTGTCTTCCCTACCTCTGATAGTGCCACTTCGGTATTGGCGACACTCAAGGATTATCTCGAACAGTACCATGTCACCACCATCCTCGAAGCAACGGTTGCCTCAATCGAGCAGCGAGCTGCAGTTATTTGCGGTGTAACACTAACTGACGGCCGACACCTTACCGCCCACACCTACATCATCGCGACTGG
>CAYXOF010000010.1:0-18384 GCA_964466905.1 uncultured Candidatus Saccharibacteria bacterium
GCGTACCTGTCTGTCGCTTAGTAAGCTCAAACGTAATTGGTGCACTCATGCAGGGTGAGTATAGCAGAGCTTTCCTAGATGTATAGGAAATGCCGGCTTGAGTGAAGTCGGCATTTCTATCAGGTGTGTTGTGACTAACGAATTTCGAGTAACTTCACAGAGAAGATAAGGGTGGCGCCACCTGGAATCGGTCCGATCCCCCGCTCCCCATACGCCTTATCAGGTGGTATCACGAGTATACGCTCCCCACCTACCTTCATACCGACAATTCCTTCATCCCACCCCTGGATGACTTGCCCAGCACCAAGCGTAAACGTAAAGGGTTCATTACGGTTGAATGAACTATCAAATTCTGTTCCATCCTGCAGTCTGCCGGCATAATGCACCACTACGGTTGCACCAGTATCAACCGGTTCACCAGTGCCAATAACAATGTCGTCAATTACCATTTTTTCTAAATTACCTCGGCGGTCCGCCGCTGCTATTAATGCGTCTGCTTGTGCCCGCCGCTCATCTGGCGCATCTTCAACTACGATAATAGAAGAAGCGGGGCTGGCCGCGACTTGTGATACCTGTGTTCCGGCTATGAAAGATTGATTTAACTGAACCAAGTAAAGGGCAATCGCCATACATGCCACACTAATACTGATCCCAAGAAACTCAAAACGATTAATCATATGTTGTAAATTATGATTCTATCATAACTGCTTTAGTAGACGATGCAACCATACCTCGTAGTGGTAACACACCATTCTCAATTTGACTATACAAAGCAGGGTCACTCCGGCGCGCCAATCGAGCTAAAAAGTCATGTGTCTCCGTCGGTGTCATATATCGTGGCTGCACTCGCGCATCCTTACTCGTAACGGGATAGAGACGAATGGACTCAGTCGTAAAGTCAAACACAACCACCAGGCCTTCTTGTACATCAGATGAAAAATATTGATCAAACACGAAATTGCCGAGTGAATAAAGCACTGGTACACCAGCAATGTAGGTAATATCCTGTACTACATGAGGATGGTGTCCAACGATAGTATCAGCCCCTAAAGAAATCAACTGCTCAGAGAGACGTGCCTGGCTAACATGGTGTGTCAGTTCGTACTCAACTCCCCAGTGTACGTATACCAACTGCCAGTCTGACGTACGTACCGCTTCTTCCATGAGTGACTGAAGCAGAGTGCTCGACGGCGCACTCCCAACCGTTGAAATATTGATGACTGCCACTGTGCCAGACGCCATCCCCAGATACATAATTGACGTACTGCCTAGCGAGTGACTGTGTCCAGCTACGGACAAACCTGCCTGCGTCAGTGCTGATACCGTTTCTTGGTACCCGACCGCTCCATAGTCAAGGCTGTGATTATTGGCAAGCGACAAATGGGTGAAGCCAGCTTGTGTGAGTGCTGGTGCACTCGATGAAGGCACCGCAAAGGTGAAGGTCATGGGAGGGGTCTCACGGTACAGACTCGGCATAGTAGCTTCAAAATTACCGAGCACATACGCAGAAAGATTTGAAAAAGAAATCCGAGCAAAGGGATGCTGCGGGTCGTTGGCTACGCGGGAACGGCGATCGACATCACGAGCAAGCATGATATCACCCACCACGACGAGACGATGCGGGAGTGCAGAGACTGTTGGCGATTGGCTTAATTCGACACCTTGATGCGTGGTATCGCTGTATGCGGTCGTTGGTATGGTATAGGTTGGCCACTCACTAACCAGGCCAAATACCACCAGGAGTCCGCTCAGTCCAATAATCACCGCGAGCACTACCTGCATCATTTCTTCCAGTCGATACCTGCCGTCGGATGAAATACTCCGACTTGATTTAGGTACATATAGTACGCAATACCGCCGAGCGCAACGGCCACCGCCATCACCCACACGATCACATACTGCACGCTCGTGAGGTCACGCGAGCGTCTGATCTGCATCGGCGCATCTGACAACTCCACCTCTATACCGAGTAACTCAGCTATCTCATTGGCTTTCAAGCGCTCATCGCTATGGAATATCTTATGCAAACCATCGACTCTGGTCTCCTTTGTTTTCACGTTCTCGCGGAGTATCATAATCGCGGTATCAACCTCATCTTTGCTGTACCGAGCGCTGAGGAGAACCGATCGAATTTCTTCGTCGGGCGCTGTCGGTGTCACGCCATTGATTTTCAAGATGGCCTCAATTTTATCTTTTTGTACCATGTTTTTTTTGCAATGTAACCAACGGCTGGTCTTTGATGATGTATTGATTATATATCTCTAACAAAACTAAGAACAGAGTCACAATCACCGGTCCGAGGATAAAGCCTATCGGTCCAAATACGGAAATACCGCCAAGCACTGATAACAACACGATAAACGGATGCATATTATTGCCTCGACTCATGAGGTGTGGGCCAATAATATTGTCGATTAATCCCACGATAGTGACTGACCAAATCAATAATCCGATGGCGTTGGTTAACTCGCCGGTAAAAAATAAAACGGCCACCGCTGGGAACGTGACGATACTTGTCCCGATTCCCGGTATGAGTGCTCCGACCGATGCGAGTGAGCCCCAAATGATTGGCCGCTCAACGCCAAAAAACCAAAACCCAAGCGCAACGAGCGTTCCCTGGATCAGGGCCACCAGGATTGTGCCGGTAGCGACTGAGCGGACCGCTCTTGCCATGCGCTCAAAAATAACATGGTCTTCATGATCAGGTAGCGGACTCGCTTTGACCACTAACTGCAACAACTCCTTACCATCACGGAAAAAATAAAATGAGCCAATGAGTGCTATCACAAAGGCAAAGATAGTCGAAACCGTACCCGCAAAAATAACACCAAGATTCCCGGCAAACCAACTCGCACTTTGGCGGAGCTGCTCGGTGAGATTAATTTCAAATCCAGGGATGATACTGGCCAGCATGAGCTCGAGCCCGGCGAAATGTTGTTCGAGTGAAAGCTCATTGGTGCCCTCAAGCGATTGGTAGAAATTAACGACTTCACGCACTACTACCGATGAAAGGAGAAAGATTGGTAATACGATACCAATTAAAACTATCATGGTGCTCAAAAAAGCAGCAATGGAACGATTCTGCCGCGGGGTGATTTTTAAAATTGCGGTGTATAGTGGATAGCAAATAACGACGATCACCGCTGCCAAGGCAAGAGCGGACACAAACGGTGAGAGGAGTTGCCACACCATAAAACCTGACAAGAGCAAGAGACTAAAGAAGAACGCGTACTCAACAATACGACTCATGTGCATAGCACTATTATACATTGTTTTAGGTTTAGACATAACAAAAGCCGGGATAAATCCCAGCTTACGGAACGGTCATGGTTGCTCGATTTTTTTGAGCGATTCTTGTGAAACGACGGCTGCCGTTTCAAGCGTGCGAAAACTTTCGCGAGCAGCACTATCAAGTGCTAAGAACGCTGTGTCAAAAAATTCTGACAATCCCCATAAAATGATGAGGAAACCTATGGCTTTGCGCATATGGTGAGATAGCGTCCCAGAAGTATCGTTCGAAGATACTCCAACTAAAGGTTGGAAGGGGCGCTACCTGGTGAACTTGCCTACTAAAACTATAGCAGATAAATGAGTACGCGACAAGACTATTCACCTAACGCTTCAATCACCGCTCGCTGTATCGTCGCTTCAGATACGCTGCCACGCCAATGGTGCGTAACCTTGCCGTTTGGACTAACAATGATGGTTTCTGGCATCGTGTATCCATCAAATTGCTGGAAGAGCGCATCAGTGGTATCACGGACCAGTACCAGATTTTGTGGGAGTGGATTATCTGCTGTATAGGCTTCAATCGTCCGTACCGGTTCAGTGCGATTGTAGGCAATCGCCACCAGACCTTGATCACCATAACGCTCCTCAATCGCCGCTACTGCAGCGAGCTGTTTCTGACACGTCGGGCACCAGGTAGCCCAACTGGTAATAATCGTCCACGACTCGGCATAGGTTGCAAGCGAAACTCTATTCCCCGCATCGTCAAATAAGCTGGATGAAGCGGTGCCACTACTGACAATTCGGAGCGGGTGGGCCGCCTTCGCTGCCGCTTCTTCCCGAGCGTCACGTTGTTCAAGTACATACCACGTTATCCCAGCTGCGATGAGCAGAATCAATCCGAGAGCAATTCCTGTTACTGCAGTAGCTGTGAGGCGCATCAGACTAACCTTTAATAAATAACTCAAAATCATCCGGGGACTCTGACGGATCAGCCGGGACAAGATTAAGGATGAGTGGTTGACCCTGATAAGTAGCCGTGAATGTTGCCTCAGCTGAGGCGGTAACATCTGCTCGGAAGCGCTGAGTTGTGAGGACCTGAGCACACATATCGTCATTATTAATAACCGTAAATTGCAATTCGACTTGTTCAGGATAGGATTCACGAACGAGTGGTGCCACCTCGATCAAGTCACACGGGGTAGGAGTGACTACTTCGCCAACAATCACGTGACCCGTGCTTGTCACATACTGCTTCGCATTGATTCGTTCGAGATAGCCAGGTATCTGTACGGTTGGTGCCTCAGGTAACGTGGGTGGCGTAGTTGTTACTTCATCAGCGGAACGTTCAAGATAAGCAAACCAAAACATACCAACTACCACTACTACAAGTAGCGCAATCACTAAGGTGATACTTTTTTGTGACATCATATACAGACAGTATACACCTACTCAGTAGTCACGGAAATATCTGTTCCGAGCCGAACCTGAATTCCAGCCGGGATTGATTCGGTTACTTCATACTGAGATACGAGAACACCCCCAAAAAGTTCACTGAGTTGGAGTGCTGCCTGTTGATAACCGGCACTATGCAGAATGACTGAAGTTGCTCTCGCATCGGGATCAGTCTCTGGTATAACGGTCACACTAAAGCCGGCTATGCGTAGCTGTTCAGTCATACGCTCAATCTCTGTTGGTGTCACTCCCGAGTGGTAAAGCATCACTGGGATTTCCACATTCTCCGTACCATCACTGACAACTCGACCATTACTAAAGGATACTGGCACGTCACGTTCAGTTACTCGTACTTCATACTGTCTCGTCATGTGTGCAGTGTGCATAAAATACCAAATAGTGCATGACAAGATCACAACCAGGAGCAGAACAACTATAAAAAAGATTCGGTAGTGATACACAAAAGTGGTGAGTACTTTTGTTTTTGACCACAGTCCGGAAGAGTTAGAATCGGACGCATGCAACCGATGACGCAAATCAAGCATACCGGCTTCAAGTGGAGCGATAATGGATGGAGTAGAACGTGTACTCGCGGGGGATGTGACGCCGGATGTTGGTAAACCGGCGAGTGCAAGCATTCGTTTAATGTACATCCGTACTGCCCAACTCACAAACCAGAAAAATAATGCTAAACCACCGACGACCCACAACAGAATTTTCCATGGTACAACCCAAAACGTTGTACGAGAAGTGACGAATTGCTTTGTGTCAGCACCGAACCCGACCGTTGCAATTGCGGTATATAACCCAAGATCAGTTAATGCCCATTCCGACTCCCAATCAAACGAAAAGCGACGCACTTGCCCAGGCAGGACATCACCCAAAAACGTCTTCTGGTTGATGGGCACCAGACCACGCTCTTCTCCCCACATATTGAGAATTGTGATGTCACCTTGTGGCTGTAAATGCACCGTGCCTTGATTCTCGAACCGTAATACAAACGATGCTTCGGGTTGATTGAAGACGCGTTGATTGGTTCGAAATTCGCGAATTAATCCTCGCTCAACGATGTCCCCAGATACCTGCAAGAAGATGAGTGACGCAATGACTTGTGATGTCTGGACACTCGACCCACCAGGTCGACCACTGGGCGGTTGGGTACCCACAAAAAGTGCTGCGTACTGACCGCCCGGCGGGGCATTTTCTGGAAGCGAAATTGTAAACGGAATCTGGATCGCCTGTTCCGCTGGGATGATAAGTGGTTCACTTGGTACCGTAATCCAATCAGCGAGCGTATTGCTATCTACCGGTGGCGTAATGAATCGCGGTTGTCCGGTTTCACCATCGGCAGTAAAGAGTGCTACCGATAGGTACACTGGAATATCTGTCTGATTACCGTTTATGACTCGAAGTGAACTACTCCAGGTTTGGCCGGGATCAGCTGACATTTTGAATTGGGTTGGCGAAACACTGAGCACAATTGAACTCTGTGCCAACACAAATGGAGCACACATGCCCCAGATCGCCGCACTGGCGAGCACCGCGAAAACTACCAAGAGACTATTTTTTAAGGTCAATATCATGATCTTTTGGGGTGGCTGCGTGGCCATCACGAACATAGAGCGCCACATCTTGGGGCGAATCATCATCTCCGTAAGTACTATCACGACCAAGCGAGCGGCGAATAAGGAGTGTCACCATGAGCACAAACGCCAAGAGACCAACAAAGATACCGAGGAGTACATACCAAGGCATGAGGTAGAAAAAGGTAGTGTCTGACACCATCGCTGCTTGTCGGGTCCCGTACTGCACAGCGACACTCGCCTTCAATCGCCCAACTGATGCGGCTAACGGGAGTGTATCGGTGAGCGTGATACTTTGACCGGGGAGTACAGCATCAGTAGGTGGTAAGGTAACCGAACCCACCTCTCGACCACGTGTATCGTAAAAAATGATTTCTCCAGACGGTCGCTGTGGTAGGTCGCCCACGTTTTCTAACGTCAGTGTGTATGAATTTTTGCTTGGGTCAGTGACGAAGCGATCGACCAAAAAGCGACTGATACGCAACCCTTCCGTTCGCATATCCTTGATACCGACACGCAGAATCACACCGTCAGCGGTACCGGCCATAGCTTTAGCTTCCGCTTCGTGTCGTTTGGAGGCTGGTACAAATCCAATAAACGCATGGTAATCACCCATCATCGCCTGCGGGTGCGGTTGAATGGTGAGCGGCACATCTTTCACTTCCCCTGGTGCTAACTCAATTCGTCCACGCGTAATCTCAAGCCACGAGGTAACAGTGTTGGTGCGATCGGTCATGACTGGGGTCACAAACTCCTTAATCGCACCATCTTCAGCGAGCGCAATCTCATTAACGGTCGCATAAACAACCTGCTTTGACTGCGTCCGGTTTGTTAATCGTACTGTTTCAACGACCGACTCTCGCTGATTAAGAGTGACATCAATAATGAGCGGCTGAATTGTAACCGCCTGCGCCAGTGCAGCAACAGGATTCCACCACAGTACGATAAGTGTGGCGAGGATCAATCCATACATGCAACTACGAGTCTGTGCCATGAGCCTAGTATACCATCCTAAAATACCGGTAACGCAATATATACAATACTGGTCTCATATTGTCCGGCTGGCTGCAACTCAGAAACAGTCAGTCGGTACAGGATTTCGTGTGTATCATTGGTTACTGGGATAGAACTATACATGATCTCCGCCGGATCGGTGTGCAGCCCAGCGAAGGAATCAAGTGGTGCAAACCGTGCTGAGCCAGATCTGAGGGTTGCATCGGTAGTGTGGTAACCAACGCACCCAGTCAGACTCAAACTGCAACCCGTAAGCCATGCGACCGGCGCCACATTAGTACCGGTAATGGAAGGAATCGGCTCACCATAGGCATTATTGAACTGTTGCCGAGCATACTTAAGAACCTGGTAACCCTCAGTTGCATTGGTGGTCACCGTGAGCTGTTGGGCGGCTGCATATTCAGTATTAAATGTCAGGTTACCAAAATCAATTGCAGTTGGTGTGGTGGTAGCGTCAGTGATGACACCCGACACGAGCGTATCAGCCGGTACACCACTGATACCGAGTGTCAAACTGGAGCCCTCTACCACTACCGAAGGATACGTCGCCGCAGTATCGAGTGGCACCACATCATTATTGAGCAAGTCATAAAGACGGAAATAATACACGGCATTCACCCGGGCACCTTGTTGCGTAATTGTGAAGGAATATTCCTGCGCTCGACCGGCACCATGCGTATGGCCAGACAGGTACTCACTTGACTCATGATAGCTACCACACCCATCCCCAGTTGATGCCGTACAGCCATCGCCATCAGATAGCGTAGAGGTAGAAATCAGTGTGTTGTCCACTCCCCCGCCATCATAAAAACACCAGAGGGAATTCTCAACACATGATGTGGTTGCCACGACCGTTACGGGGTTGGCAAATGAGGTATCATCTGAAAACTGTAGTGCGAAGCGCGCACCGATTCCAGGTACATTCTTCCGCTCGTCGACTGTCAAGCGGAGTGCCAGTGCGTCTCCGCTTGCAATGTTGATTGGAGCGCTATTCTCGAACGCGAGTGGACTGACTGGCGTCGGTATATCAGGGTCACCATACCACCGCCAATTCATCGTAACTGGAGAGAAACCAGCGGTACGAATTTGTGGATAGTGAATATAGGCAGAAAGCGGTTCACCACCTGCTCGCACTACTCGAAAACAATAGACACTACTCGGAACAGCTCCGTTCTGTTGTAAATACCAATCATACTCGACATCATCTCCTTCCAGAATTGCGTATGGGTTCGCTTGGGTTGGATTATTATGAGTTAGCCGACCGGCCACATCTGACACGGACAACAACACATCACCAGGAGTGGGCGGATCCACTGAGAGCACTTGTCCGTCAGTGGTACCGGTCGCATTAAAGCCACGCCAAATTGCCGAGCTCGTTGCCACACCAACATCACTCCATACTGTCACAGCTGTACACGTGGTGGTACGAAAGCCGTACTGTAAAGTAAAAGCTTCAAGCCCGGGTGGAGTATTGGCATTGGCCGTCTTCAGCGAGAGGCGTATACGCACCACGTCGCCTTCACCAAGTGGCTCATCGGTGGTGGTGATGCTGGTGTTCTCGCCGAGATCTGATGGTCCCGGAGGCCAGGGATCATTCGGTGTTAAGAGATTATTGTCGGCGTAAATCCGATAGTAATTTTGACGGAACGCCAGGTCTGCTACTGGCCACTCAATCACCTCAACCTGGTACGTTAATTGTGTACCAGTATCACTCCGCATGATTTGAAACTCTGTGGTACTGGTGGCAACAATTCCCGCGATCGGACGAGGGTAGGCGGTGTTGGTACCTTGAGCACTCGTCGTCATTGTCACCGAGGTGTTGTTCAGTGCTGCTACTGGGGTCGTAAATGCGACGGGTAGAAAATACGCTTCAGCGCCACCAATGGTAAGGCCGTTACGGCGTTGGACGTTCATCGCACCGGCACCACCTTGCAAATTCTCGACCACCCAGGCAACAGATGTTTGTTCAAATGCAACAGAGGCCCCGGGTTCGAGCAAAAATGAAACAGCTCCAATACTGGATAGCCATACCGTGTGTCCGTAATGGAGCACATTGGTACTCCCGCTACCCATACGCTTCTGAGCATGGATAAACGCACGTGATAGTGAATTTACCGGGGAGATAGATTCTGTTTCGACTACCCCCGCCGCAGTATAGCTATGCTCTGCCCGCTGGACACGCCAGTTGAGTCCCGTGTATTCAACCACCGCGTAGCTGACATTAACTATTGATGAACCAGTCGCACCTCGACGAAATACAGGCTGGTTAAAGGCTGTACTCCAGGCCGATGTCACCTGACCGGCATAATAATTACGAGACGTATTACGATTTTGGACTCCTGTCACATACACCACCACATCACTTGGATCACTGACTGATACCGCAGTACCGGTAGCGATGAGAGCTACATTGGAATAATTGACTGTGCCGACATCACGCACAATGATCTCATTGTCGGTCCCAGGATCACCAATAAATTCTATAATTTCCCAATCAATGTACGTATTATTAATGGCCGCTGGTGGTCTAGCAAACGTAATACTTGAAAGTAGGTTTGCCGGGTTTTCTATATAGATACTCGTGTCATCAGCATTCTGGGTTCCGCCCAGTGTACTCCTTCCAGCTCCAGTGTAATGCGAGTTTGTAATCCGTATAAAGGCACTACTTGTTGCAACTGGAGCAGTGTAGTGGGTACCAGCCACGATAGTGGTACTTGTTCCAGACACAAACAATGAACCACGTTGGACTTTAAAATCACGCTTCGGGGCTGTCGTTACCTCCGCATATGAAGTATACGCAGGTAACGGAATACCATTATTAGAGACCCGGAAGCAGTAGCTGGTATTGAAGCCGACGTCACTGGTCGGCACGAGACTATATTCAAGCTCAATAAACTCAGTCTCACTAAGCGTCGTACTGGCAGTGAGCGCATCCGTATCTCGCACCCCAGCATTCGGAGTCTTGAAATCAACGTTCTCATTAGTAATGCCCCCAAGACCAATCCCTACATCGGTCGTATCACTGCCATGAGTTAAGAATATTGAATCAAACGTGGACCAACCATCGCCAACATTATCTACTGGAGTCCATACGCCAACCGCATCACAGGTCGTAATCTTGGGTCCATACTCAAGCCGAAATCTAGTTGGAACAGAGGTTGTTGCACCCTCATTTGAAATACCGACCCGGAGCCGTAGCGGGGTGTCTTGAGACAGATCGAGAAGTGGCGTGTCTTCGCTACCGCCTGTGGCTGAAGTGGCTAATGCTTCAGTGCCATCATCATTGCGCCAATGGTAGTGTGTTTGTGTCAAAATACCACCACGCAACTGCGTTGATGAAGCAACCCCAACCGGTGTGGTAGGCGCCACCGAACCACCCCCACTCACCAGCACATCACTTCCCGCCGACAAGATACGAAATGATACCGTCTCGTTGTTCTGCGCCTGTGTCGTGACATCAGCGACGACATAGACACACATTGTGGACGTCGTCGAAATCGTGACCGAGCCAGTGAAGGTGCTCGTACCATTGGCTGCGGACATACCATCGGTATCAGTCACTCCGAATAATGGCTCTGTAGCGTCATATGATTCACTTGCACAGTCATACGGCAATGTCGTATCTAAATCGTACTGTAATCGAACCGCATTGAGACCAACCATCGCATCCACCGTACCACTTTCAGTTATCGTAATGCTTGTAACGTTTCGTGACCCCACGTTTTCACTAATGGAAAAACCGCCGCCAAAGTAACTCGCGGTGGTTGGAATGTCTATCTGACTTGTCGCTGATCCGAATCCCCGCACACGAACGTCTGCATCAATTATTGCTCTTGGGAAAACACTATACGTCGTAATTGATGAACCATTGTCAGTGACCCGAAAGCAATAGGTCTCACCTTCAACTGCCGTAGAGGTTGCTACAACCGCGAACTCTAACTCAGTGAATTCATCGGTATCCAGTACCAGCGGTGAAGTGGTGGAAGTAACATCCCGGAGGCCACCGTTTGGCGTCACAAAAGTACTCGCTTCATTTGAAACACCACCATTAAGTACCGGAATATCAACGGTATTTGTCCCATCGGTAATAAATCCGCTATCGTATAGTTCAAATGCACCACCAAGACCGACATCCGTCCACGTACCCACTACATCACAGGTTGGAGCTGCCACGCCATATTCTAATCGAAATACCGTCGGCAGCGTGGTCGTTGAACCCTCGTTTGAGATACCCAACCGTAAACGCTTCGGTGAAAATTTTTGCAACGCACCGATTGGTGTATCTTCTATACCACCGGTGGCGGAGGTGGCAGCTGCTTCAGTGCCATTATCATTGCGCCAATGATAATGCCCGAGGGTAAGATCTGCACTCGTGACTACGGTACTCCCCGGAAGTGCTACAACACTCGCCGGAAACGCCTCGACACTACCACTCACCACCACATCAGTTGCTGGATTATCGATAGTGATATCAATTGTCTGTCCGTCACCAGCGGCCGTCAGCACATCAAGTATCACATACACACACATTGACTGTGTGGAAGAGATGGGAACAATTGATCCACTGAAGGAGGACACTCCATCAGCACCCGAGAAGCCATTAGTGTCAGTAATTCCAAATGATGTCTCGCCCCCATCATACGACTCACTGGCACAATCGTACGGAAATGACGTGTCCAAATCATATGCAATCGAAACATTGTTAATCCCCGTCTCACCGTTGATTGTCCCCCGCTCCGTCAGCGTCAACGCAGTGACATTCTTCGCCGTGACTGTTTCTACCACAAAGGTACCACCAATGTACACACCAGTACTGCCTGCCCGTACGGCGCTTTGCTGTGTACCCGTAGCAGACACGATGGTATCTGGTCCGATGTTGGCTACCGTATCGCCAAAAATATCATCCGGTGCTGGATCAAACCAATGTGCATAAATCCGCTCGTAACTTTGCGAAGTTAGGTTAATACCATATAGATTACCCGAAACAGCATTGAGCGGACCCTCCTCAGGACCCCACGTTGCCATACTCGTGGTTGAGACACGCCAGTATACGTTTCCGGTTGTTGCTGTGGCAATGATGTCTCGCATAATGTACCCAACATACACATCACCTGTGTTTTGGTCATATCCGACTGAAACGTTATGTAGTCCTCGTCCAGCGACATTAGTGAACACATCGGCCGTATTATTCCATGAGGAACCATTGAACACTGCAGTACGTATATCATGATCGGCTGCCGTAAAATTGTCATTATCAGAGGCATACACGAGATAGATATCCCCAGTGTCGTAGTCTACTGAAAGCGACATGCCGCCGTCAAAGTTCGCGGTGTTCTCGGGCGTATTTGCATCAATGATTCCCCACCCAGTCCAACTTGCACCATTCCATAAGCGCCAGCGAATGTCGTTTGCAGACACATCGCGATTAATGAGCATAATACCTCCCCCCGCTACCGGAGCTAGAATACTTGGGTCTATCTGCGCTGCATCAAATGGGCTCGTACCAACCTCATTCCAGTTAGTCGTCACATCACAGTTGGCACTACATGAGACCACAAATGAATCATCATTGTCATTGAGGGAAGCGAACACTTCTCCGGTCGTTGACAGCGTCACCGCCATGGTATTTGCACCAGACGTTACAAGAGCAACTTGGCCACTATTAATTGATGCGTTCGTCGGTGCAGTACCATTAAGGAGTGTGTCGGTGGTGGTATCAAGCCGGTTATAGAATAGATCGTCCTCGCCCGTATCAAGAGTGATGATGTGGATAGCATCGCCAGTGTTACCTGGCGTCCAGCGGTCATACCACACCACGATTTTAATACAATCGAGCTGCGCATCAACTGTCACTGCACCTCCCCAGGTATCGCCACCATTCGTAGTTTTTGTGTAGACACACGAACCATTACTATCACGATAAAACAGATAGCCGGTTTGATCATTCACAAACACAGACTGTGAACCAGTAACATTGTAGGTATTTGCATCGGTACTGGCAGTCGTGTCAATCGTTACAAGCGCAGCCTCTGCCACACTCGGCCACCACAGCGCAGTTTGAATTGCCACCGGGCCAAAGAGCTGCACCACCATGACGACAACCAACACTAGTGAGGTCGGCAACTGTATACATCCAAATAAACGCAGTCGTAACATACTCCGAAGTCACTCTATTCTACCCTATCTTTCGCTTGAACGTGACCTACTGCTGGGTACTGGTGGCGGTCATATCATAGGGTGCAATAATGAGGTCCGACACATTCGTGTCTGTTGTGGTGGCTTGCGTAGTATCGAACGGGGAGGTAAGTCCGCTCGTTGAAGAGGCCGATCGTAAATCCAACTCAAATACTGGTGGTGTCGTAGTCCCAAGCGGATCAATCTCGATATCAAGTGGTGGATCAAGATCAGGCTGTGCATCGGAGTCCAATTCATCACCTTGTAGCTCTGGCGGCTTCTGTTGTATCAAGGCACGCACTTCACCAGTTGGCTCGCTCGACGGCAAGCTATCGGGTAGCTGTCTGGGCAAAGCCTCTAGTGGTACACTTTCTCCCGAGACAAGATCAAATCCTTTCGTTATCACATCTCCATTTGCGTACATCGCTTCATACATCACCACCATTCGTGGATTACTCACCGTGACACCGTCTGCATCCTTGATTACGGTATATGTTCGCTCGCTGATGTCATAGGTTTGCAGTTGCTGTCGACCATCGTCAAAGCGCGTATTCCAGATCACGAGAGAGCCCCGCATGTGTGGCGCTATGTCATGAGCAACTGACTTTGTGATCTGTTGCTCGCGCGTACCATCAAAAAGAATGATCTCCCAATTCGTATCTACCCAACGCTGCCACACAATGTACTCACCATGACGAGCTGGCTCCATGTTGTTCGTTTCGCCAGCTGTGACTTGTGTTTCTGTCGCTGACTCAATGTCATAGCTCATGATCTGATAACGGTCATTAATCAAACGGTGCCAAACAATGGTGTCGGAGTACTGGTCGTAGTATGGCGCCGCATCATCAACGAGATTGTTGGTGAGTTGGGTAGATACACCACTACGCTGGAGATAGATTTCTAAATCACCATCGCTATCTGGGGCAGCAATCAAACGGTCTTCCATGAGTGTGACGTCAGATACTTTCTGACAATAGAATGATCCATCTTCAATCACCGTACACTCACTACGATTAAAAGAGAAAACATCATCACTTTCTGCCTGATTGATAGCCGTAGCTTCAAACACTCCCGGCAAACCGTCATCAAACTCAACTGAGGTTGTGGCTGACTCAGTCACAGCAGATTGTATCTCAGCATCACTATTTGCCCCCAAGTCGGCAATTGGTTCAACCGCTTCACTACTCTCACTTGGCGTCATCGATTGACCGCCTGCACTCTCCCCAACCTCGTCAGGTGTTGTTGATGAGACACTCGTCTCATCAACACTGCTTTTTGCGACTACTGGTGCAGTGGGATCAGTGGTAGTTTGTAACTCTGAATTATCGAGGGTATCAATCGAAGTTGTAGTGCCTGTTTGATTCGTTGTACTCGCAATCTGGATTGAATTGTTGATCAACGGTTCTGTATTCTGATCTTCTGGCACTGTACTTGTGGCGACCCTATTCACAGGAACTTCTTCAATAGGAAATACAACATCAGTCGTTGCTGTTGCATGATCTTCAGAAGATTGAGATGATACTGGCTCATCAGGAGGTTGATCATCTTGAGCATCAACCACAGACTGATCAACGGATTCTGGCGCAACCACTTGTTCCTCAGACTCTGGTTTACTATCGGCCGCATGCGTTTCGAGCAGCACATCTGGTGCAGGCACTGTGGCCAGTGTATCAGCGGTCTGACTGAGTTCATCAGCCATCACTCGCGTAACCGGCTGGAGGACAATACTCACACACAGCAAAGCGGCCACCCCAAGGATGAATCGACTAGAAAATGTAAAACGGTACAACCAAGCTGGCTGAACTACGACATGAGATGTAACACTACCAAAAAACGCATGGCGTTTTTTGGGTGAACGCTGAATGCTTACTGATTTAGTTGTACGTCGTTTTGGTTTTGATTTTGATTGGTGCGACATTATAGGCACGGCGCATTACGCCGCTGATGCCATATTATTCCCATCACATTGATAATAGTACCAAGGATACAATCAATTCAGGTGTCTGCTATCAACAGGGGGCACAGTTTACTCAGCGAGCAAAGAAGTAATCAGCCAGCAGTATCGAAAAATCACGAAATGTCATCCTCCCATCACCATTAAAGTCATATACGGTGTCCTTAGATCGCCACGATGCCATGAAAATACTAATATCCTTCAAAGCCACTATTCCATCACCATCAACATCAGTAATGACGCTCACCCCAATGGCGGCCGCGATATTACTCGGATCGGTATTTTCATCAAAAATATACACAGTGGTCGTTGAGTCGAGTGCTGTACCAGTTTTTACCGAATCACCAGTACCATCACCAGCCAGCAGTAACACATCTGACGCAGTAAACAACGCCTGTCCAGTTGTCACTGCTTGTAGCTCAATCCGTCCCAGTATGTGGTCACCTAAAAAACCACGTTTATAGGTTCCACCACGTAACGTTATTCGATTATTCGTTACCTTTGGATCCTCTGCCCACAGTGTAATCACCGACTCACCTCGGTCCACGCCGAGTACTTTCACACTTTTGGGATCAAACGTTAGAGTCACATCCACCGCATTCACTGGTACGTGTGCAAAGGCATAAACGGCAACAGAAAATCGCTCACCAGCTTCCACTGTCTTTACAGAACTTTCAAGGCGAACATACGACACATCCCCAGAGGTGATCGCTGAAGCAACCAAGAAAGCTGCCCCACCAACAACCACCGGAAACATGTACCGCACTGAGTGTCCCTGCGCAGCAAGGCGCTGTTTCTGCCACCAGTGAGTGATTATTTGAATGAATTTCATGCATCTGCAGGAACCAATTTACCACGCAGTGTGCGAGCCTGGGCATTGGTTACCGAAAGCGTGTCTTGGACTTGGCTTACATTCGCTAGGAGGTCACTGATAACGGGAGACAACGATGTCTCTCCGGCAAGTAAGGCCTGGATAATTTCATCTTGCAGGGATACGAGTTCATTAAATCCATTACTCAGCTTTTTCTCTGCCTCTACCAGTGCCTGCCAATCCTCGATCTGTTGTTGCAGTGTGTCACTGGTAGCAGACAGTTGTTGGCGCTGTGTGATGAGTGCCTGGTAGATTTCTAATTCGCGCTCAAGCTTCGCCACCATGAGGCCTTTTCGGGACGCAAAGAAGTCAGCACACCGCCCAAACAATCGGTCAAGTTCTAGTAACTCGGCTCTGGTTAAGTTCTTACCAAGCGAACCAAGCAACGTATCAAATCGGTTGCGCTCAGCACTCGAACAGTCCTTAATAATTGCTTCAACGGTGGCGTCGGCACTATTCCGTGCAGTAATAACCGAGAGAGCAACGAGGGTAGTCTGCTGGGTAGCAATCTGCATTTCTAACTCTGTTTCAAGCGACTGTAATTTCTGATCAACAAACCACGTCACGAGAACATACATAGTGATGATCCCTAAAATAAGAGCGATGATCGTGCGACGGTTTGCTTGTATAAATGATTGATCGGTCATACTGATTATGTATCTTTAGCGGTAAGCTTTGTAATATCCTCAATTTCTTTCTCCACTCGACGTTGGGCCGTTTGCAGCGCCAAATCTAATACCTGGATTGTCTCTGCTTCAGCCTTGGTCAGTTTACCAGTTTTACGATCTGCTTGTAAGAGTGCTTCCTGATCACGCAACGCACTTTGCAAGGTAGAAAATTCTCGATGGAGAATATCAAGGGCCTCTTTAGACTCTACCGTTACTGCTCGTCTAAATCGGCGAATTGAAATCGCAATATACCAGATTGATACCAGCAGCAATCCGAGAAGTGCGATAAGCGGAACGATGATCGAGAGTGCGCTAATAATATAGGAACCGATCCTAATAAAACCAGGTTCCTGTACGATAAACCGAATCAGATGAGAGAGCTCACTTTGCGCACCATACTCATCCGTCGCTTGTGCAGTCAATTCGTATACACCACTCACAAAGCGACCTGCTGGTATAAAGATAAATTCTCCAGATTCATTTGCTGTCACGGTGGTAAGAGTGGCTTCCGCGCCAACTTGACGCACAATCACGTCCACAGTTGCTCGCGGCCGCGTCAAACCTTTAATCACCGGAATGACTCCTTGATTAATTTCTGTTGGGTATTCGGTAAACAGTGGCCGATCAAAGGAACTAATGGTAAATGATTGGGTGCCAATTGTCCGGTTACCGGCCGCATCAACCACCTCAAGTTGCACCACGTAGTAGCCAGGAGTAAGTGGCGGAAGTGTCACTGTGCCGCTCGCGTTTACCGGAAACGTATAGGGGCCATCATCATTAATCATTGCTATATATTCTTTGATCCCTGACGTATCAGGGTCAGTCGAGACAACGAGCGATTGTACGGGACTCGCGAGATCAATAGACTGATCTCGCGTGATCACCACCCCGGTTGGAGCAGTACGGTCAACCGCCAATCGATAATGTGTTACTTTGCCCCACCCATCAGCGTTTCTAAACTGAAGATGGAAATATGACTCACCCTCGGGCAGATCAGTCAGGGTAATCTCAGTAATTGGTGATTCATAGACTTTTGTCGGAACCGAAGTTGGCAGATCATTGAGCAAAGTACGTACCTCAGTAATGCCAGAAGGTAGATTCCAGCTCAGGGTCGCTTCATTGTTTGGATACCAAGCAGATGAATCAGCGTGTGTCGCTGAAGTAATCACGGGTGCGGCCGGGGTGTTGGCTGGTGCCACATACTCAACAATAACTTCTGGTGATGGGGTAGAGGTTACCGCTTGAATGGTGTATGAACCACCCGACATAGTGGTTAAAATATTGGTGCCGCGGCCATCATTTGCCAATACAGAACCGTTTGTTAAGGACGCTCGAACAGTACCAGATCCGATGGCCCGAAACGTTACATCCATAATCGTACCCGTGCCACCAGTGAAGCCTGCTGGTGAGCCGCCGCTGAACGTGATCGTACCAGCG
>CAYXOF010000011.1:0-18368 GCA_964466905.1 uncultured Candidatus Saccharibacteria bacterium
TTTGCGCTTCTCATGTTGCTCATGATCGCGGTGACGTACAATGATATTATCCGTCTATTTTAAGTGGTATGCGTCAATCTTATTTATTCACTAAGACTCGCAAGGAAGCACCCGCTGACGAGACTGCGTTAAATGCTGCTCTCTTGATCCGGGCCGGGTACGTTCATAAGGAAATGGCCGGTGTGTATTCATATTTACCACTTGGTCTGCGGGTTGTCGAAAATATTAAACAAATTGTCCGGGAGGAGATGAATAAAATTTCTGGACAAGAACTCATCATGACCGCCTTGCAACGTAAAGAACTCTGGGAAGGAACGGGGCGTTGGGATGATGAGATAGTTGATGTGTGGTTTAAGTCTACCTTGAAGGCGGGGGGTGAAGTCGGTTTTGGTTGGAGTCACGAAGAACCAATCGGTGAGATGATGAAGAATTATATTGCGAGCTATAAAGATCTACCGATTTCAGTCTATCAGTTTCAAACAAAGCTCCGGAATGAGCTCAGAGCAAAAAGTGGGGTGATGCGTGGTCGGGAATTTGTAATGAAGGATATGTACTCTTTTGCAGCGACTGAGGAGGCACATTTGGCCTACTACGAGTCAACCAAGCCAGCGTACCTCGCGGTATTCAATCGGCTGGGGATTGGTGAGGACACCTTTGTAACGTTTGCTGCCGGCGGAGCCTTTACTGAATTTAGTCATGAATTTCAGGTGATTTGTGATGCTGGAGAAGATGTGACGTACATTAATCGAGAAAAAGGGATTGCGATTAATGAGGAAGTGCTCACCGATAAAACACTCGAGACTCTGGGAATCACCAGGGATGCATTAACGGAAGTGAAGACGGCAGAAATCGGCAATATCTTTAATTTTGGTCAAGATAAAGCGCGAGATTTAGGACTCACGTTCACCACTGAATCAGGCGAACAAACGCCAGTATGGATGGGATCGTATGGCATCGGTATTACTCGGCTAGTCGGAGTGTTAGTTGAAAAGTTTGCTGATGAGAAGGGGATTGTGTGGCCAGAAAGTGTCGCGCCATTCCAGCTTCACTTAGTGGCACTCAATACTGATGATGCAGAGGTACGGGATTGGGCTGATGGCATTTATACAGCGCTGACTCGTCGTGGAGTGTCAGTATTATATGATGATCGAGACGTGCGAGCTGGTGAGAAGTTTGCGGACAGTGACTTGCTTGGCATGCCTTACCGCGTGGTAGTCAGTAAGAAGGGTAAGGAAGCAAATCGTTTTGAGGTAGTGACCCGGGCCAGTGGTGTAGTGCGAACTCTGACAGAGGAGGAGCTTTATGCAGATTTTGCATCAGCCGCGTGATTTTGGCGCTTTCGCCTGATCGTAGTACAATGAATAAAATGAACGTTTTTGCGCGACATCTAAATGCGGTGCTTTCTCTTGTCTCCACTGATATGGCAATTGATCTTGGTACTGCAAATACCTTGGTCTATGTAAAAGGAAAAGGGATTGTTCTCAATGAGCCTACGATTGTAGCGATTAATAAAAAAACCGGGCAATTAGTGGCAGTAGGTGCTGAGGCAAAACAAATGCTCGGTCGTACGCCGGGTCATTTGGAGGTGGTGCGGCCACTCATTGATGGAGTGATTTCTGATTTTGAGGTCACTGAGGAGATGTTGGCGTATCTTATAAATAAAGTGCGCAGTGATATGCGCTCGTTTGTGGCACCACGTGTCTTGATTTGTGTACCGTCAGGCATCACCAATGTGGAGATGCGAGCAGCGCATGATGCCGCTCGTAACGCAGGAGCTCGTGATGTTTTCCTCATGGAAGAGCCGATGGCAGCGGCCATCGGAGCCAAGCTCCCGGTGGGAAAAGCGACCGGTAGTATGATTGTGGATATTGGTGGTGGTACGACTGACATTGCGATTATTTCTCTCTATGGCTTGGTCGTCTCACGGACGCTTCGGGTTGCTGGTGATCATCTGAATGTGGCAATCACGACTTATATTCGTGATCAGTTTAAAGTTCATGTCGGAGAAAAAACGGTGGAAGATGCCAAAATCGCCCTTGCTTCGATTGCTGGTCTTGATACACCAAAGGAGTTGGTGGCGAGAGGGCGCGATGTTGTTACCGGCTTACCGCGTGAGGTGGTGGTGACGAGTGATGATATTCGCAATGCAGTAGCACGCCAAGTCGAATCAATTATCGAAAATATCCGTTCGGTCCTTGAAGAAACGCCGCCTGAAGTGATGGCAGACGTCATGCAGCGTGGCATTCATCTCTCGGGTGGAGGTGCGTTGATTCCTGGTTTGGCGGCACTGCTTGAGGAAACACTCCAGATCCCGGTTATTATCGTCCCTGATCCGCTTCGGGCCGTCGTGCGGGGTGCGGGGATCGTGCTCGAACAACTACCTGACTACCAACAAGTCCTTTTAAATCATGAGGGTATTTTCACGTCACAAGCGCGCTAATTCACTCGTGTACAAACGAATCGCGGTGGTTGTTTTGGTAGTGCTTTTAGCGTGGGTCTTCCCGCTTGCGACGCACATGGTCGCCAAGATTGTGCTCACACCAGTGACTGCCGTGAGTGCGTGGGTACGTGAATCAAATCATATTGTGCCTCGGATGATTCGTGATCGACAGGCATTGATTACTGAAATTCAAGCACTTGAGCAAGCGTTGGCCGCTGGGCAGGGGAGTCATCTTACAACCAGACGATTAGTATCTGAAAATAATGAATTACGTGGTCTCCTGTCCGCGAGTTCAACACCGCGTATCGCGGCTGGAATTATCGCACGACCCAATCAATTGCCGTATGATGTCATGCAAATAGATCGGGGTACTCATGACGGTGTTGTGGTCGGGGCACCAGTGTATCGCAATGAGAGCGCACTTCTGGGTGTAGTCGAACGCGTCTTGCCGGAACTATCATTTGTACGTCTCATCACGAGTCCTGGGTTTGCAATTACGGCGTACGTGTACGGATCGGGAGTCGTCGCACCAATGGAGGGTATTGGCGGTGGGATTGCGCGAGTGCGAGTGCCGCAGGGAGTGCGAGTGGAGGTGGGGGCAATGGTGGTGCTGCCGGGCATAAATACCGCGGTGATCGGGGAAGTTGTCTCGGTGCGAGCAGAGCCCACCCAACCAGATCAGTTTGCGTATGTGGCGTCGCCAGTGGCCCTCAACTCATTACGGGTTGTTTCGGTGGGGGTTGAACCATTGCCCGTGCTGACTCCTTCGGAAGTAGTTGTCGCTGCAACTGAAATGCAAACGGCGTGGCTCATCAGTCAGGAGGTGGTACCACTGAAGGTGGCGACTACCTCCGGTGCCTCATCGACTCAAGAGATTCAGGCAGAAGTGGTGACTGAATAACCTATGCTGGCTCTACGACACATTGTTCATATTCTCTTACTCGTCTGTTTTGGTGTCTGTGTGCTTGTTGGCACTATGACGATAGCCGGGATGATAGCAGTGGTAACTACGTACTTGTTTCGGGCCTACGGGGTGGTCGTGATACTCATTTTAGTTGATGGGGTGTTGGGAGCGTTTTATGGCATTCCGTGGCTATCAGGTATCGGTATTTCATGGCTTATTGTGTCGGAGTTGGTTAGGCCATTGCTCATTATTTCAAATCAAGATACGGTATAGGTATGTGGCGGCGTGCATTGCGAGAACGATATCGGGTAAAAGTTGAGCTGGAAGAAATTTTGCTCGACGAGTCGAATATCCCTGAGTTCAATCAAGGCCGATTAGAGGGGAAACGAGAAAAGCCGATTGGTCGTCAACGACTACTCCTACTCGCTGGTATTTTTGTTGTGATTGCGCTGATATTTAGTTGGCAATTATTCACACTCCAAGTAGTGAATGGTGAATCGTATCGGATAATCGCTGAGACGAATCGGGTTGATAAGGTTGCGATCATCGCCGAGCGAGGTGTCATCTATGATCGACGGGGAGAGATGATGGCTTGGAATGAAACAGACGTGACAGGAGAATATGATTTTCCGGTACGAGCGTATACCGATCGACTTGGCTTAGGACAAGTACTTGGCTATGTGAGTTATCCCAAAAAAGACGCCCGGGGGTTTTATTTTCGAACAGATTACCTGGGTAGAAGTGGTGCTGAGGAAGCCTTTCATAGTGCACTTGCAGGTGTTAATGGAAATAAGATTGTTGAGGTCAATGCGCTTGGTGATGTGGTGAGTGAGTTTGCGCTTGAAGCAGCGATACCTGGTCAGCCACTCACGCTATCAATTGATGCTGAATTATCAGCAATGATGTACTCCATCATTGCTACTTCGAGTATACAGGCAGGATTTCGTAGTGGTGCAGCAGCTATTATGAATGTACACACGGGCGAAATATTAGCGCTTACAAGCTACCCGTCATTTGACCCGGAAGTAATGGCCGACGGTGACGATTTAGCCCTGATTCAAGCGTATAATACCGATGAACGGTATCCGTTCTTAAATAAAATTATTAGCGGGGCTTATACGCCTGGTTCAATTGTGAAGCCATTTGTCGCGTATGCAGCGCTCGAGGCAGAGATTATTGATCCGAATAAAACGATTGTGAGTACCGGAGAATTGGTGGTACCAAATCGATATAATCCCAGTAACCCATCAATTTTTCGCGACTGGCGAGCGCACGGTGCGATGACGATGCGAGAGGCGATTGCGTTTTCATCTAATGTTTATTTTTATATTGTTGGAGGCGGATTTGGTGACCAACCTGGAATCGGTATTACGAAGATGGCCGAAGGGTATCGCCGCTTCGGACTTGGTGCACCAACCGGGGTTAATCTGGCGCAGGAACAGCTTGGCGTCGTACCTGATCCAGCCTGGAAACAAGAAAAGTTCGGTGATGATTGGCGACTTGGTGACACCTACTTTACGGCGATTGGACAATACGGCTTTCTCACTACACCAATGCAAATGTTACGGGCATATGCGGCGCTTGCAAATGGCGGTAAACTAGTCACCCCCCACGCCGTGGCGGGTGAACAAGGTGAGGTAACGAACATTGAGCTTAATCCAGACTATGTGCAAATTATTCATGAAGGTATGCGCAAGACAGTAACCTATCCGGGTGGAACTGCTCGCCCTCTGGAGCGAAGTGACGTTGCGATTGCAGCGAAGTCAGGCACAGCGGAGGTGGGAGGTGGAAATGCCTTCGTGAACTCTTGGGTTGCTGGGTTTTGGCCATATGAAAAACCAGAGTATGCATTTATCCTCATGATGGACCGTGCGCCTCGCAGTAATGCACTTGGTGCAACGAGGATCATGGGTGAGATTGTGCAATGGATGTCAGAGGAACGTCCGGAATATCTCGGTATTACAGAAGTGCAAGATGAGGTCGAGTAATCCACAGATTTGACCCAGCGCGCTAACTGCGTATAATTGAGGAAAATTTTGATTATGAATGATACACACGCGTTTTTGACCCAAGAAAAGTTCGACGAGCTAAAAAAAGAACTTGATCACTTAAAAACCGTCCGCCGTAAAGAAATCGCTGAGTCGCTTGAGTACGCGCGTAGCCTAGGAGACTTATCAGAAAATGCTGAATATCAAGAAGCCCGAGACCTGCAGGCAGCTATCGAGGAGCGGATTGGTTACCTAGAAAAAACGATTAAAGAAGCAAAGATTGTCGCGAATGATAAGCGGGGGGATGTCGTTGGACTAGGCTCAATTGTGACCATTCAAAAAGAAAAAGATAAAGATAGTCGGACGTACACGATTGTTGGTTCCGATGAGGCAAACATTCATGATAAGAAATTATCGTACCTCTCACCTCTGGGCGAAGCTTTGATGGGGAAGACTAAGGGTGACGAGTTCCAGTTTGAAACACCGACTGGTAAGCAGAAGTATAAGGTACTCAAAGTAGCATAGTGCAGCCGCTCCGGAGACGAAAAGAGCAATCAGAATCCTGGTTGCTCTTTTCATTTGTAGCAACTCGCGTTAGGATAACAGTCATGTCAACGAAAGAAGAATTAATTGCTGAACGGTCGAAGAAGCGTGATGCGCTGCGCAGCGCAGGACACGACCCGTACCCGACGACAGTTGTACGCACACATGACAACCAAACCGTCATCCAAGAGATGGAGTCGCTGGTAGCATCTGAAACTGCAATTACGATTGCTGGAAGGGTGATGGCGATGCGTCAGCATGGCAGCATCGCCTTCTTGGATCTGTACGATGGTACGGGAAGGGTGCAGGCGTTTTTCTCTCGAGAAGTGCTCGATACTGAAATATTTGATCTGCTTGTAAACACAGTTGAGAGTGGAGATTTTATTGAGACGACGGGGGTGATGTTTGTCACGAAGCGTGAGACACGCGCGCTGCGGGTGACGAGTTGGCGAATGCTTACCAAGGCACTACAACCTATTCCTTCAGAACACTTTGGGATTAAAGATGAGGATGAGCGCTACCGGAAGCGGTACCTTGACATACTGCTGAGTGAAGAGGTGCGTGCGATTGCGATCACGCGAGCGAAGTTCTGGCAGGCAGTGCGCCAATTCCATATTGATCACGGATTTCTTGAGGTGCACACACCAACGCTTGAAGTGACCACTGGTGGCGGGGATGCTCGACCGTTTGCGACCCATCACCACGCGCTTGATATGGATGTCTACCTACGTATTTCAGCCGGAGAATTATGGCAAAAGCGACTCATGGTAGCTGGCTTCCCAAAGACGTTTGAAGTGGGACGAATTTTCCGTAATGAAGGTATGTCAGCGGAACATGCTCAGGAATATGAGCAGTGTGAGGCGTACTGGGCGTATGCGAATTATCAACAGATGTATCAGTTTCTGAAAGACTGCTATCAATATGTCGCACAGGAAACTTTCGGTACCCTTCAGTTTACTATCCGTGGCTTCGAGATTGATCTGGGTGGCGAGTGGCCGGTGATTGATTATGCAACGGTCGTACGAGAGAAAACGGGAATTGATATTTGGTCTGCGTCTACGGAAGCAATGACAGATCGCCTGCGTGAACTCGGTGTGACCTTTGCCGGCGCAGAGAATCGGGAACGACTCATTGATGCATTGTGGAAGTACTGTCGCAAGCAGATCGCTGGGCCAGCGATCTTGGTGAATGAGCCGACACTCCTGTCACCGCTCGCGAAGAAGCAGGCTGATGATCGGGTGGTCGAACGATTCCACTTTATTATTGCTGGTTCAGAGGTGGGGCAGGGCTATAGTGAGCTCAATGACCCCGCTGACCAACGTGAACGTTTTCTCGCCCAGCAAGCGATGCGTGATGCGGGCGATGAAGAGGCACAGATGGCAGATATGGAGTTTGTCGAGGCACTTGAGTACGGCATGCCACCGACGGCTGGCCACGGCTTCTCAGAACGTCTCCTCGCATTTCTGATGGATAAGCCAATCCGGGAGATTCAACTGTTCCCACTGATGCGTCCTAGAGAATAAAGAAAGCTGTGCTCGATTATATTTTTGGAAGCACTCTCTGGGGTGTGACCAGAATATGAAGTAAAACTAATGGCAGCCTAAACATTAGGGATAATGTACAGTTGAGCTGATTTGGCATTGATTACGAACCGGAGCAGCCCAGACCATGGCGGTCTGGGCTGTTTTTTGTGTTATCCCCCAAAACTGTGTACAAAGTAGTTGTAAGTGGGACAAAGTGTTATAGAATGTACGTGTGGTGGGAGATAGTGGTATACTTTCAGTAATGTAAGTATGCTAGAGCTCACTTCCGAATCCGCCACAACCGTTCTCCACATTTGGTTGCGGTCGGTTCGGAGGTGAGCTCAGGCTATCAAGTATGTTAATTGGCGAATACAAGCACACGTTGGATCCTAAGAAACGGCTGTCCTTACCGTCTAAGTGGCGTAAGGAACTTGGGAGCACGCTTGTCGTCACGCGCGGACTTGATAACTGTCTCTTTGTATATCCGCTCACGGAGTGGGAGAAGATCACTGAAAAGATCGGTCAACTCCCGCTCGGGCAGGCGGATACACGGAGTTTTAACCGCTTCTTTCTGTCGGGAGCAGTAGAAGTGGAGGTAGATTCGGTTGGACGTATTCTCGTACCAGATTTTTTGAAAGAGTTTGGGAAGCTCGAGTCAAGTGTTGTCTTGGCCGGTATCCACACTCGAATCGAAATTTGGGATGAGCATCGTTGGAATGAATATAAACGCAAAATCGAATCCCAAGCTGATGCACTCGCAGAAAAGCTTGGAGAGATAGGCGTCCTCTAATCACCTACATGAAACACATCACGGTTCTACAGCGAGAGGCGGTTGATGCACTCGCGGTTACTTCCAAAAGTTGCATCATTGATGCGACGTATGGCGGGGGTGGACACGCGGAGGCAATTATTGCTCGACTAGGGAAGCAGGGAAGGTATCTCGGAATCGATGTTGATCAAACAGCATTGACGTACGGTCTTCCACTTAGTCAGGCAGATACAACATTGGTGCATGGTAATTTCCGAGATATTGCGAAGATTGCCCAGGCACACAATTTTGTCCCAACGGGAATTCTGGCTGACCTCGGTTGGCGAACTGATCAATTCACCGATGGTGGGAAAGGCCTGTCGTTTACTGCCGATGAGCCGCTCGTGATGACGTTTGGTCACCCCGATGAGTATGCGTTTACGGCGCACGATATCGTGAATGATTGGTCTGAAGAAACGCTGGCGGACATCTTCTATGGCTATGCTGACGAGCGGTATGCCAGGCGCTACGCTAAAGCAGTGGTGTCGGCACGCACAAAGGGACGTATTGCCACCGCCCGGGAACTGGCTGATGTCATCGTGCGGTCCACCCCGCACCGACCAGGTCCACCGTCAAGGATCCATCCCGCCACAAAAGTCTTCCAGGCTTTACGTATCGCAGTGAATGATGAGCTGGGAGCCCTCAATGACTTTATTACTGATGCCGTAGCGGTATTGGCTCCACAGGGCAGGTTGGCAATTATCAGCTTTCACAGCATTGAAGATCGAATCGTGAAGCATCGGTTTCGGACGTTAGCCGAGCACGATGAGGTTGCGCTCATAACGAGACGACCAATTACTCCAAGTGAAGAAGAATGTAAAGCCAACCACCGGGCTCGCAGTGCCAAATTAAGAATTATTCAGAAACACTAATTAGAAGAGGTATATGAACTCAAGTCGCGATACAGTTCCATACTACATAATCACCCTGATGATGGGTACGCTTTCGGTGTGTGCGGTCATTGGGTATTTGTATTTTTTAAACGTGTCTGTAGTAGAAGTCGTAATGCGGAAAGACGCGTTACGCCATTCTGCAGCATTGTCTGCAGAGATTGCGCTATTAGAATCGGCATATATTGATGCACAACACACCATTGCCAAGCGGATTGGCGACGAGGGAGCACTCGCGTTTGAGGCACGGAAAGTGTTTGTGAAGCGTGATACAACGTCAGTGGTTGTATTGGCACCATGATGGCACGACACCGACAGTTGATTCGTTTTCGGGTTCGACTACTCACGATCGCTTTTTGTGTCGCTGCGCTCATGTTGGTGGGTCGCTTATATCATGTACAAGTGATTGAGGCAGCTGAATACCAACTCAAAGCTGAGCGTCAGTATGTCCATACGAAGCAAGATATTTATTCACGCGGATCAATTTTTTTTACCACGCGAGATGGTGAGCTACTGTCGGCCGCTTCAGTGAGGGCTGGCTATGTACTGGCGGTAAATCCGCAGCAGGTTATCGATGCTCGTGCAATCTGCGATGTGGTAACAGAGATTATCACGCTTGATACCGAAACGTGTATTCATCGAAGTACCTTGCCTGAACGTACGTACGTTGAGCTTGATGATGAAGTGAGTGAGGAGCAGTACCTAGTGATACAGGCCGCAGCCTTGCCGGGGGTCATGTTGTACCGCAACAATTGGCGATACTATCCAGGTGGCACAGTAGCAGCGAGAACGATCGGGTTTGTTGGGTATGGTGACGAATCGTCTGACTTACGTGGTCGATTCGGTCTCGAGCGGATGTATGATGATGTCTTATTTCGGCAACGGGAAGTGATGTCTGTCAATTTCTTCGCAGAACTGTTTAGTCAGGTTGGATCACTCGTTTACCGACGGGAGGGTTCAGTACCAGGTAATGTCGTCACGACGCTCGAACCATCGGTATCACGGATGCTCGATGGTGTGCTTGAGAAGACTCAAGCACAGTACCAGAGTCGACAAACTGGCGCCATCATTATGGATCCACAAACGGGTGAAATCTATGCCATGAATGTCGTACCGACCTTTGACCTGAATGATCGACGTGGTGCGACAATAGAACAGTTTCGGAATCCACTTGTGGAGGATGTATTTGAGTTTGGTTCAACGATCAAGGCACTTACTGTCGCGGCTGGACTCGATAGTGGCGCCATTAGTGCTGGTTCAACGTACACTGATAATGGTTCCATCACTCTTAATACCTTTACCATTCGAAACTACGATGGTCGTGCACGGGGAACGGTAGACATGCAACAGGTGCTCAATCAATCACTGAATACAGGAGTGTCTCATATTGTCCAAAAAATGAAGAAAGAACGTTTTCGAGAGTACTTCACTGCTTTTTTAGGTGGCAGGACAGGGATTGACTTACCAAGTGAAGTGCCTGGATTGCTTGGGAATCTTCAGTCGCCACGCGATGTTGAATACGCTACTGCATCATTTGGACAGGGGATTGCCCTGACTCCAGTGGCCGCCACGAGAGCCCTCGCTGCACTCGGGAATGGTGGAAAGCTTGTGACACCTCACCTAGTGAAAGAGGTTCGCTATGAAGATGGTGTCGTAGAAACCGTCACCTTGCCGACACCGCCACAGGTGATCACTCCAGAATCAAGTGAAGAGATATCACGCATGTTGGTGCGGGTCGTTGACGAGGCATTAAAGGGCGGTAATGTGGCATTACCGAACTATACGATTGCAGCAAAAACTGGTACGGCGCAGATCGCGGATTCTGCTGGTGGTGGATATTATGAAGATAAGTTCCTCCACTCATTTTTTGGGTATTTTCCTGCCTATGAACCACGATTTATAGTCTTTATGTATACGATTGAGCCACAAGGGGTACAGTACGCCTCAGAAACCCTCACTGAGCCATTTATGGAAATTGTACGTTTTCTGATAAACTACTACTCGATACCGCCTGACCGTTAATTATGAAAACCATGTTTAAACAAATCATCGTGTCAATCCTAACCATGGAGGCACGACTACTGCTATCTCGTAAGCGTCCAACTATTATCGCGATTACGGGTAGTGTGGGAAAGACGACGACGAAGGATGCTATCTATGCTGCAATTAAAAATTCGGTTCGGGCGCGGAAGAGTGAAAAAAGTTTTAATTCTGATATTGGGGTACCGCTAACTATTCTAGGCTTACCCAATGCGTGGAATAGTCCATTTGGATGGATACGTAATGTCATTGATGGTTTGTTTATTGCGTGTTGTACGAAAGACTATCCAAAAGTGCTCGTGCTTGAGACGGGGATCGATGCGCCAGGAGATATGGACCATCTCACTTCGTGGCTGAAGCCTGACATTGCAGTTATTACACGCTTGCCTGATGTGCCCGTGCACGTTGAACATTTTAAAAATCCAGCGGAGGTCATTAGAGAGAAGATGAAGTTGGTAGCAGCACTCCGGCCTGATGGTGTGGTCGTGTATAACCATGACGATGTGATTATTCAGGCACAGCTCCCCGAAATTCGGCAGCGATCGGTCGGATATAGTCGTGATTTACCAGCGAGTGTGATGGCTTCGAAGGATCAGGTCGTCTATCATACGGGAATCCCAACCGGCATGAAATTTTATATCAAAACTGAGACAGAAACTGGTGCAATCGACATACCAGGCACGGTCGGCACCCAGCTCATGTACTCATATACCGCCGCTGTAGCGGTGGCTGGGGTGCTCGATGTGTCACTTTCAGATGCACTCGTTGGTTTATCCGAAGCCACACCACCACCTGGTCGCATGAAATTGATTCCAGGTTTGAAAGGGACGACATTGATCGATGATACCTACAACTCTTCACCAATTGCAGCTGAACAGGCTCTGGTGGCGTTACGTGAGGTGCGGGCACCGGGTCGGAAAATTGCGGTCTTGGGAGATATGTTGGAACTCGGAAAATTCTCTAATGATGAGCATGTTCGCATCGGCAGACTGGCTGGTGAGGTAGTAGATGTACTGTATACCGTCGGTATTCGGTCGCAAAAAATTGCCCATGGTGCATTATTGGCCCAGCTACCGGAATCTTCCATCATGCAGTTTGAAGACGCAGAAACAGCTGGCAAGGCACTACAAAATCTCTTACAATCAGGAGATGTAGTACTCATTAAGGGGTCTCAAGGTATGCGCCTGGAGTGTGTGGTCGAAGAGGTGATGGCGAATCCTGAGCAAGCTGAGCAACTCTTGGTGCGACAAGATCCAGACTGGAAACGTCGCGCATAATGTGCGACACGATTCAATAATATAAAGAGGGTCCCGACACTCGGTGTCGGGACCCTCTGACGCTTCGTCCTTAAGCCGTTCCGAGGGTTTCGGCGATGACCTGCTTGAAGGCTATCGCTGGTGCCTCGCCACTAGCCACTGCCAGAAAGGCTGGGTAGAAGTAGTCGCAGACTTGCGGCATGAACGTCAAAAGCTCATCCATGACTTCTTCGCGGTCAATCCCATCTGTCAGGATGAGGCCCTATTTGTACGAGATCTGCCGCTTTGACGGAGTATCAATTCGCACGAAGGTGCCGCGCCAGAGCTCTTTGGTACATAGCTCAACGAGGTGACGAAGACGACTGACGAATCGGTCGGGATATTGGCACTCGAAGGAACAGAGTAGATGTATCAGTGAAGATGCTCTATCACGGCTACAGCAAATGATGTAGGTGGTGAAGACCCCTTTGGCTTCTATCGTCACAGTACTTTCGTCAGGGCGGTTGCAGGGCCAGTCGTTGTGTTCCGCATACTCCATGATGATGTCCATCAAGTCTGCTTCTTCGTACATCACGCACCTCTCTAAAGATCTGTTTAACGTAGTTATACTGGATACTGCACCCATATACAAGAAGAGGTTGCCTGCGGGAGGCAACCTCTGGAAGAAGTATTGGTCCATCAGCGCAGGAGTAGCGGACCAATGACGGGGGCACTGGGCAACTGCGCCCGTAGCCCCGGTGTGGCATCAATGTCAAGATAGATGCCTGCGATATCTTTTGGGTTTTGAACCTGGACGATGACGAGCCGTCTGTCTCCGAGGTAGCATATCCTTGGTTCGCTGACGCTGATACGCACGTCGCCTTTGATATCGAGCTGGCTATTGCCCTTTGGGCTACGCATAATGAGCGATGGTGACAATCCTGCAATGTAGTACGGGACATTAATGGCAGGTATAAGCAGGCACAGATGACTGATCATGAGGATATCTCCGTGAGATTGGATTCTCGTTGCTATAGTGCCACAGATCGCCATACATGCAAAGCCTCAGTCATTTTTCATGTTACACGTTGAAAATGACTTTGACGAAGTGTGTGTAAGCAGGTACAGTGTCTCCACCTCGGTTATGGCAGATGGCCGGGGAAAGCAGAGAAGGAGAAGAGGGATGAGAACCCTCAGCTATCGCGTCGCGGCCTTGGTGGGCCTCACGCTTGTGTGTCTGGCGGGAACCGGATGCACTATCTACCTGGAGGTTCCTCCAGGCTACCTTCCGTCGACCGAGGTCCCAACCGGACACTTGGCGGAACGAAAGTTCTTTGACGTGTAGGGAGACGCTCGGTGGGGGCCCTGCGGGGCCCCCACCACCTGGGGATAACCCTTGCAGTTTTATCGCGGGTCTGCTATTCTCAGTTTAGCTGATCAAGTTCATTTCCTCCTCCTGTCTGCTGGGGTTCCCGCCCCAAATCATCTGCCTCCGCGCCCGACCTGGCCGGCCTTCGCACACTGCGATGGCCGGCCTATTTTTTATAGTACGACAATTATAAGAATCATGACCGATTCGTAACCTTCATCCTTTTTTGTTATGATGAATCGTACGTATGTCTACACTTTCACAGGTACAAGCCGAATTGACCGACGCACTCACGACTATCCTAGAAGCTAAAGACATTGAGTACCCGGTCATTATGCTCGAACGTCCAGCTGATTTTCAGTTTGGTGATCTTACTACCAATCTGGCGCTCCGCTATGCTCGACAACTAAGATGCGTACCACTCTCGCTCGCTGAAGAAATCGCTGGCGCGCTGCGGTCCGCAGCGATTGCCTCGGTGCACTCGGTGTCGGTAGCTACTCCTGGTTTCATCAATATTACGCTCACTGAGGATGTGTACCTGCGTATGCTAGAGGAAATCACCTTGTCCTCGGATTCATATGGTGTGGGTAATGTACTTCAGGGACAGACGTGGGTGATTGAGCACACATCTCCAAATCCGAATAAAGCCATGCACCTTGGCCATCTTCGAAATAATCTCGTCGGAATGGGATTGGTACGTATCCTACAGGCGCAAGGCGCAACGGTGATTTCTGACTGTGTTGATAATAATCGAGGAATCGCAATCGCAAAGGTGATGTGGGGATTTCTTGATATCATGCGAAAAGAGGAGACGACGGAGATCTCTGTAGTTGCATGGACAGACGCACCATCACACTGGTATACGCCCGAAGAGAAAGGTGTCTTGCCTGACGTATTTGTGACCCAGTGTTACATCGCTGGTGAGGCAGCGGTGAAGGCCGATCCGGCTATCGATAAAGCCGTGCGGGCACTCGTTGTCGCGTGGGAAGTGGGTGATGAGGCGGTGTGGAAGCTCTGGCAACACGTTCTTTCATATGCGTACGCTGGAATGGAGCGTACACTTACTCGGCTAGGTAACCATTGGGACAAGGTATGGCATGAGCACGAACACTATGCACGAGGTAAGGGGTACGTAGAGGAAGGGCTCACGCGCGGGATATTTCAAACACTTGATGATGGAGCAGTACTGACGAAGCTCGAAGCGTACCATATACCAGATACCATTCTCCTCAAGAATGATGGAACATCGCTATATATCACGCAAGACATTGCCCTCACAGCACTCAAAAAAGAGACCTACCATGCAGATAGACTCGTCTGGGTAATCGGTCCAGAACAGTCGCTTGCCATGCGACAGCTCTTTGCGGTCTGTGAGCAACTAGGGATTGGTCAGGTTGATGACTTTACCCATGTGCCATATGGCTATGTAGGTATTCGTCGTGAGGATGGAGGTTTTCAGAAAATGTCGTCACGAGCCGGTACGGTAATATTAATTGACGATGTACTCGATGCCGTCAAGGAGACACTCACGGAGCAGTTCAATACTGAGAATGCCAGCGAGGCACTCTTTGAACGGCTCGCCGTCGCGGCGGTAAAATTTAGCCTCCTGAAGTCAGAGCGTACTCAAGATATTACCTTTGACCCGGAAGAGTCAATTGCGACGACGGGAGACTCAGGGATTTATCTCATGTATACCTACGTCCGGACACAGTCAATTCTTCGCAAGGGCGGTGCCTCGATTACGCTAAGTGCAGAGCATGAGCGAGCTACTTCAGCACACGAAGTAGAACAACTCCTGCTGTTTTATCCGGAAGTGACCGCCAGAGCAGCGGCTGATTTATCAGTGCATCACATCGCCCAGTATCTTCTTGAGTTAGCGGGCGCCTTTAACGCGTGGTATGCCAAAGAAACCATCCTCGATGGTTCATCAAGCGAGATCCATAAGCGGGCAGTGACGACAGCGGTTGGAGTGACACTACGAAGTGGACTCGCGCTCTTGGGGATTGTGACGGTTGAGGAGATGTAGGGTGTACTGGTTACAGCTGACCGGACATTCCGAGCTCATGTTTTCATATGAAAGTATTTTTTCTTAGTGTCCTCGGACTTTGTGCAGTGTCACTATTGACTACATCTTGGGATGTTGTGTTTCCTGTACCAGATGAAAAAAGTGTGGCGAGTCTACCAGTAGCTCTTCCTAGGGTCGATACAGAAGGGGTTGAGGACGAAATTTCAGAGTCAGCAGTTGATAATGGTAGTGTTCGTACTGTTTCAAGTTCCTCTATGTCCGTGGCTAAGATCGCTACTTCGTCCACCAATCAGGTGTCGCAACGTACATCTGAATTAGTATCAGGTGAGGTGGTACTGCAAGGTATCGTCACAAGTGTCATCGATGGTGATACGCTCAAAGTACAATTTGGTCCAAAGATAGAAACGATTCGAGTCATCGGTATTGATACGCCGGAGACAGTCCACCCCAGCCAACCGGTCGAGTGTTTTGGTCGTGAGGCATCCGCGTATGCAACTGCGTTACTCGCGAGTACAGTGGTGACGCTTGTGTCCGACAAGACACAAGGAACTCGAGATAAATATGATCGGCGGCTGGGATATATCACTTTAGCTGATGGTCGTGACTTCGGTGCAGTAATGATTGCAGAGGGGTTTGCATTTGAGTATACCTATGATGGTGTCTACGAACAGCAGGCACGGTATCAACGCGCCGAGAGAGAAGCGCGGGAGGAAGGGAGGGGCCTGTGGGCGGTGGGTGTCTGTGATTCGTCTACCTCAACACTACCGATTACCCATGTACCATCTCCAATCTCAAATGAAAGTGGTTGCGTCATTAAGGGAAATATCAGTCGGAGCGGTGAAAAGATTTTTCATGTGCCCGGACAGCAAAACTATCCCGATACTATGATTACTGAATCAGTCGGCGAACGCTATTTTTGTACCGAAGCCGACGCGATTTCCGCCGGTTGGCGTAAGGCATTACGCTAATGAAGACCGAACGTATATTTGCATCGACCATCGTATCCGGTCAGGGTGTGGTGCTTGGAGTGCGTGTGATTTTCAATTAATCGAGGTACAAGTTTTCCCGGACTTTATTAACGATTTCATCGAGGCTACTATGAGCCTTGATGAGGTAGTCAGTGATACTGCCGCTATGGGCATTGACAATATTACCCACATCGTCCATCGAGCTGAGTACCACGACTTTCGCGTTTCTTCCCCAGGGATCGACGCGTAGTTTCGCGAGTACGGTGTGTCCATCATAGCCAGGCATCACGAGATCGAGGAGGATGATATCGGGATGTTCTGCGAGGGCGGTCTGGAGCCCGTGCATGCCATCAGGGGCAGTGAGTACACGAAATCCCGCATCAGTCAGTGCTTCAGCGACTGACTCACGGATATCTTGCTCATCCTCTACCACTAATACTGTCTTTTCCATATACACGCATAATATCATATCTTCGGTACCGGTGTTCCGCTTTACTGGGTGAGCTGATACTATAGCAACATGATGTCACTTAAAAATGCCAAAGTACTCCGCACTGTAAGTGTTGGAATTCTATTTCTCATGGCCCTCGTGGCTGGCGGTCTATTTTTGCTGGCAACGAGTGGCGCAACCTCTCGTTGGTATTGGATCGCTGGAATTGGAGTACTAGTCGTGCTTGGGCTGGCAAGGCTGTATATAGAAACAAGGTTACATCAAGGACTCATAGCAGCTCTTGAACGGGCAGAGCTCGCTGATAATTCTACTTTTGACATGCTCTACAACAACAGCCCAGTTGCATATGTCACGCTCAATCAATCAGGCGCACTGGTGAACTACAACGCAGCGGCGGTGCAACTCCTTGAGACCAACTTTTCCGATCTCGGGGGCAGATCATTTTTTTCCCTCTGTGATCCCGAGTTTAATCATTCAGTCCTTGTGGAAAAAATAAAAGCCGGGTTGACGATCAATGAGCTTGAAATGCCACTACGCACAGTGATGGGTTCGACGGTATGGGTCCTCTTATCAGTATTTTCGCTGCGGGAACGTGGCGAGCTCTTGTTGACGCTCGTCAATATTACGGAACAAAAGAAAATTGATACTGCAAAGTCTGAGTTCGTCGCACTCGCGACCCATCAGCTTCGTACTCCGATCGCGGCGATTCGCTACGCCGCTGATCTCCTCACGAAGCATATCGCCGATGGACAGACTGAACGCAATGCGACGTATCTCGATAAAATCAACCGAAACGTCCTGCGGATGCTGGCCCTGATCAATGATTTTCTTCATGTCTCAAAGCTCGAAATGGGGACATTTGCGACCGAACCTGCGTCTATTACAGTAAGCGCATTTCTTGACGATATCCTTGAGGAATTTGAAGGACGGATCGCCAATCAGCGCATTGTTGTGACGAGGCGTGGCGAACCAGCAACGCAGACCATGAGCACTGATCCGCGTCTCCTTAATATAATTTTAAGTAACATTATTTCTAATGCGGTGAAGTACACACCACCTGAGGGAGCGCTCGATGTGTCGTACGCAAGTGATGGTCAAGTCATTCGCTTTGCGATTAGGGATACGGGGATTGGTATTCCAGAAGCAGAGATACCGCAATTATTCCGGAAATTCTTTCGGGCGA